>MFGS01000018.1:0-11035 GCA_001778355.1 Candidatus Firestonebacteria bacterium RIFOXYA2_FULL_40_8 | reverse complement strand
TATAGTAATTTAAAGTAAGAATCTAACTGTATGAGTGGGGCCAAAAACTCCACTCATACTTATTTTAGGGGTCTATGACAATTAAAACAGGCGATATAATATACGGAAACATAGAAAAACTTTTATCTTACGGCGCTTTTATCGCTCTTCCGGAAGGTAAGAGCGGACTGCTGCACGTCTTGGAATTTAAACCGGGATTTGCGGGAAATATTAAAGACTGCCTGAACATCGGACAGGAGTTGAAAGTGAAGGTTATCGGTGTCAGTGAAGAGGGAAAGATCTCTCTTTCTTTGAAGGGTATGGAAGCAACCCCTGCATCAGAAACGGCGGAAGCGGAAGAAGTGAGACCTTCTCAGTTGTTCGGCCGGACAGGTATGGTGATAAACGAAAATAAGGATTTTGACGAGCAGCTTAGAAAATTCTCAAGAAGAAACGTGGAAAAGACCTCCGATATAAAAAAACAGTTCTATGGTAAAATTAAAAAAAGAAAAAGGTAACGGAAAAAAGAAAATGAAAAGGTACGGATTCATTATTGTAATGTTGTTAAATGTATTTATTTGTGCTTCTTCCGTAGCCTTTCATCAGGTTTGTTCCGGCGCGCCCGTGGAATATTTTGATTTATGCGATCAGGATGACGTAGTGCCGCAGGAAAAAATATTCATTCCGGTCAGCTTCGGGCATTTTCATTCATTTCTCAGTAAGAAACAAATAAGCGAGAAAACCTTCGTTAAAATTATTTTTCACCCTCCTGCGCAATAGACGCTCCCGGTCTTGAGAGAAAGAATACGAAAAGGGATTAATATTCTGTTTTGGAGGCGTCAAAATGAAATTATTTGATATCAAAACTATTAAAGGTCTTACCTCGGAAGAAGCAAAAGAGCGTCTGCTTAAATACGGGTACAATGAACTGCCTTCCTCGAAGCCAAAAACGATGTTTCATATTGCCCTGGAAGTAATGAAAGAACCTATGTTCATTCTCCTGGTTGTCTGCGGAGGGCTGTATTTATTCCTCGGAGATTTTCAGGAAGCCGTTATGCTGCTTGGATTTGTATTTATTATTATGGGTATAACCATTTATCAGGAAAGAAAAACTGAAAAAGCTCTGGAAGCCCTGAAAGACCTCTCCAGCCCGCGCGCTTTAGTCATCAGAGACGGTGTCGAGATCCGCATAGCCGGACGCGAAGTTGTCAAAGACGACATGATAGTTCTCCGGGAAGGTGATAGAATTCCTGCCGATGCTCTTATACTTAAAGCTGTTAATTTAAGCGTGGAAGAATCACTTTTAACCGGGGAATCGGTGCCGGTGCGTAAAACCGAATGGGACGGTAAGATGGGGAAAGTTCAGCCGGGCGGTGATGATCTGCCTTTTGTTTATTCCGGAACCATGGTGACCCAGGGTCAGGCCTACGCCAAAGTGCTGGCTACCGGTATGGAAACAGAACTCGGAAAAATTGGAAAAGCAATACAGGGCGTAAAAGAAGAGGAGACCAATCTAAAGAAAGAAACGAGGAAAATAGTAAAGACCGTTCTTGTTGTGGGCGCGGTTTTATGCGTAATAATAATTGCGGCCTATAGCCTCACCCGTGGAGACGTTGTAAAGGGCTTTCTTGCCGGGATAACGTTTGCCATGGCAATACTTCCTGAGGAGTTCCCCGTCGTACTTACCATATTTATGGCGCTTGGCGCCTGGCGTATTTCCAAGAAAAATGTATTGACCCGGAGGATCCCGGCAGTGGAAACTCTTGGTTCGGCAACCGTGCTTTGCACCGATAAGACCGGAACCCTGACGCAGAATAAAATGGCCGTGGATACAATTTATGCAAAAAAAGAATTTATAAAGCTTGAAAAAATATTAAATGACGGTTTACCTGAAAACTTTCATCAGCTGGTGGAATATGGTATCCTTGCCAGTCAGAAGGATCCTTTTGATCCCATGGAAAAAGCCATTTCGGAACTCGGCAGGTTAAAACTGAGCAACACCGAACATCTGCATGAGGATTGGGGACTGGTGCATCAATATCCTCTGTCAAAAGAATTACTGGCCATGTCGCATGTCTGGATGTCGCCCGACGGTAAAGAGTATTTCATTGCCGCAAAGGGCGCGCCGGAAGCTATTATGGATCTCTGTCATTTGCCTGAAGAAAAAATGAAAGAGTTAACGGAAGCCATAGAAAAAATGGCGGCAAACGGACTTAGGGTTCTTGGCGTTGCAAAAGCTACATTTACAAAAACAAATCTTCCTCAGGGTCAGCATGATTTTCACTTTGAATTTATCGGTTTGATAGGACTTTCGGATCCTATAAGACCTTCCGTAAAAGCGGCAATAGCAGAATGCTATAAAGCCGGTATCAAGGTCATCATGATAACCGGGGATTATCCTGTGACGGCTGAGAATATAGGAAAACAGATAGGTCTGAAGAATCCGGAGAAATATATTACAGGAAGCGAACTGGAAAAGTTATCCGAAGAAGAGTTAAAGACCAGAATTAAATATGTAAATATTTTCGCAAGGGTTGTACCTGAACAAAAGCTCAGGATAGTAAATGCATTAAAAGCTAACGGAGAAATAGTTGCCATGACCGGTGACGGGGTAAATGACGCGCCTGCGTTAAAATCCAGTAATATAGGAATAGCCATGGGAGGGAGAGGAACCGATGTAGCAAGAGAGTCCTCTGCGCTGGTGCTTCTGGATGATGATTTTTCCTCTATTGTAGCGGCCGTGAGACTCGGACGGCGTATATTTGATAATCTGAGTAAAGCCATGGGCTATATTTTGTCGATACATATCCCTATTGCGGGAATGTCCCTTCTTCCTGTTATATTTGCCGACCTGCCGATAGTGTTTTGGCCTATTCATATTGTATTTTTAGAACTCATCATTGACCCGACCTGCTCGGTTATATTTGAAGCAGAAACGGAAGAGAAAAATATTATGGATAAGCCCCCGAGAGATATAAAAGAACCGCTTTTTAGCAGGAAAAAAGTCTTGCTCAGCGTTCTTCAAGGCAGCAGCATCCTGCTGATTATCTGCGCCGTATATTTTACCGCGATATATCTCCGGAAAACTCCCGGAGAGGTCAGGGCCTTGACCTTTACAACACTGGTCATCTCTAACCTAGGTCTTATTCTGACAGACCGTTCCTGGACCAGGTCTATTTTTTCCATGTTGAAAGAGAAAAATGACGCAATTATTTATGTTCTCGCCGGAGTTGCCGTAATGCTGAGTCTCGTACTCCTGATTCCGGCCATAACGAAGCTTTTCCATTTTTCACCCCTGCATTTAAATGATCTGGTAATTTGTTTTATCTGCGGAGTAGTAAGTGTCTCCTGGTTTGAGTTATTCAAATATGTCGCAAAAAGAAAGTACAGCTAGGAAAAACTTTGGACAAAAGCAAAAGCCGAAAAACGGACATACAAGATTGCATTATTATCATGTATAATGTAAACTGTTAGTCAGGAGTGGAACAGTCTTCAGGGGTCGGTAATATTTAAGGTGTACAATCAGCAGCCGGGATGATTTTATTAATTGGGACGTATGCTTTTGAAATTTCAGGAGTAAAAAAGAAAAATGAAAAGTATTAAAATATTTACTATTTTTTTTGTACTTTTGTTCTTCGGTTGCAAAGATAATAGTAATCAGAATATTGTTAAAGAAAAACCTCAAAAAGCCTCAAGTGCCAAGGTTTATGAATATGGTGAATTGATAACTATTAAAGGTAAGCTTATTGCAGAAGAAATAGAAACATTTCAAGACTATCTGGGGGATTCAAAACCCAGGATAAAGACTAGAATACCTGTGTTAAAATTAGAAAGAGGTATTGATGTTATAGGTGGCGATCAATATGAACAAAATGGAAGTGATATAAAGGAAATACAAATGGCATTTGGTAGTTGGGAAGAAGCAAAAAAATACATTGATAAAAATGTTCTTGTTACAGGAGAGCTTTATCCTCAAATGACTGCACATCATTACAAGAAAGTATTAATTTTTGTAAAGAAAATTGAAGAGGAAAAGAAATAAGTCGAGGGAAAATATGGAAAAGTTTCTAGTTTATGCATGTGTTTTTAGCATGTTATTATCCGGATGTTCAGAAGGGATAAAGTCTGAATACAAAACGTATCAAGATGTTGTAGCATCTGACGCAATTAAGAAAGGAAGGGTGCCGTCCACTTTCCCGAAGAATGCTTATGACATTATAGAAGTATCCGATCTTGATACCAACAAAGTATGGATAGAATGTAAATTTTCGGGGGACTTAGATTTAGGTGAAAAAAGAATAAGTACTAAAACTGATATTACCAAACCGGTTAAAATATTAGTAAAATATTTCAAACTCGATGAAAAAGAAACTATTTTTTCGGATCAGGGCGGTAATTGGACAGCCGCGCTAGATATGAAAAATAAAAAGTTGTATTACTACTATGGTGATCAAGGCAGATACGAATCTTACTGATCTGATTAATAAATGAGGGACATCTCCCAATAATGTCTACAGTCCACTTATTCTCTTGAAAAAGTGTGATTTATAGAAGGTATGTATATAGCGGTGTTTCGTGACATATTGATAATACTGCATGTATACTTCACAAATAGTAAGATAAAATATATACTGTAGTATATGATTTGCTGGAGATGAATTACGGTTGGTAAAAACTACAAAACAAATAGTATCTGTCTCTGACATCCTGACATCACTTTATAAATTGCAGTAAGTATACCCTATAGGGTATAATACATGTATTTGTTAATCACTTTCAAGGAATTCTGGTTAAAACTATTGCATTTATACCCTATAGGGTGTATTATTTAGGTATGAAAAGTATAGGCAAGATTATAAAAGAACTTAGAAAGAAAGCCGGGCTTGACCAGGTGGAGTTTGCGAAACGTGCCGGTGTCGGCCTTCGTTTTTTAAGAGAACTTGAACAAGGAAAAAATACTGTCCGGCTGGATAAGATAAATCAAGTCCTTGATTTTTTAGGACATCATTTAGAGGTCACCCGCAATGGAAAGGAAAAATAAATCACCTCGGCCTGAAGGCCACCGGTTTTTGTTTCGAAATGAAAAGGCATTAATCATGCCAAATTCATCCCACGCCCTTAAAAGTGCGGGGCTTTCTTTGGCATCTCGAAATAAACGAAAAGCAGATGTCTTTTATCAGGGCCTACCGGCGGGTGTTTTGGAAGAAACCGACGGGGGTTACAAGTTTACTTATAATTCTGATTATTTGAAGACAGGCAAGCCCATCTCATTATCTCTGCCTATGCAGACAGAGCCATTTGAATCAACGGTATTATTTCCATTCTTTAGCGGTATAAATTCGGAAGGCTGGTACCGTGATATTATATGCGCGACTAAAAAGATAGATCCGTCGGATGATTTTGGTATTTTACTTGTTACGGGTGAGAATACTATCGGAGCTGTTACCGTCAGGGGAAGAGGAATGCAATGAAAAAAGAACAATCGAGATGGCGTAAAATATTTGGAATTGATAAAGAACCATTTGTTGACTTTACACTGGCCGGAGTTTCCCTTAAGGCTCAAGAAATGGTCGGTAAGATGTCTATCTCCGGGGTTCAGCCAAAACTTTCAGTGAAACTCGCTGCTAAAGCAGATTCTCCTCATTTGGAAGTTACCGGCGAGGGCGGACAATATATTTTAAAACCTCAGGCGCAGGCGTTTGCGAATCTGCCGGAGAATGAAGATTTGTGCATGACGATTGCCGAAGACCTGGATATTGATACGCCTCCTCACTGCCTTGTACATTTGAAAGATAGAAGCCTTGCGTATGTGGTAAAAAGGTTTGATAGAGAAGGCCGGCGGAAAATACATCAGGAAGATTTTGCTCAGATACTCGGAAAGCAGGATAAATATGATGGGTCAGTAGAGGAGATAGGACGCAAGCTAAAGGAAGTTTCCGAAGTTCCCGGCTTGGATGTTCAGCTTTTCTTTGAGCGTGTCGTGTTTAATTTCCTGATAGGGAATGGCGATGCTCATGCTAAGAATTATTCTATTATTTATAACGAAGAGGGATTTGTGCGCCTTGCCCCGGCTTACGACCTGGTCTGTTCCCGGATAGTGATTCCGGGAGAATCTGATGAATCAGCTTTGACAATTATCGGGAAAAAGAACCGGATTCAAAGGAAAGATATGGATAATCTTGCAGGGTATCTTGGCATACAGGAAAAGATACGATTTGAGAAGTTTAAAGGTAAGAAAGAATTGTTCCGTTCACGAATTGCGGGCTCAGAGCTTCCAAAGAATCTGGCAAACGACTTTGACAAGCTCCTTATTGAAAGGTTTAAACGCCTGGAATTGGAGTAATGGAGTGTAGAAGCAAAATAAATGTCAATAATCGTGTACTTTATACTTTTGATTTCGGGTTCAAGTGAAAACTATCGACTTTTGAAGGGATTTATTGTATATTGGTAAGACGTTTTATAAAAGCAACAAGTTGAGAGAAGGTCTAAATATCAGTCCTCAACCCCTTCGCGAAATCCGCCTAGGCGGAAGGACAAGCGACAAGAAAAAGAGTAAAAGACTTGATTTGAGAATCGAAAATCAAGAATATGCCCAAAGGGCATGACGCGATAGGAAATATTATTATTCACTTCGTAAGCGCGTTATGACCGCAATTGATTTAAATCTTGTCAAATTTCGACTATCGATTGTTCAATTGCTCTGTAAATTTTGATGACAAAATTTACGCCGGGGTGGTGAAATAGGTAGACACAAGGGACTTAAAATCCCTCGGTCGCAAGGCCATGGCGGTTCGATTCCGCCCCCCGGCATAAAATTTGCCTTAGCAAATTTTATAGAGAAATTGAGAGTCGAAAGTTGAAAATCGATAAGGTTCTCCGTCAAAAGCACGACGGAATAAAATATATGTTAAATACAAAAAGCTCAATTTCGGTCTGATTTCGATTCTCGATTTTCCAAAAGTCTTTTTAATGATTTTGCTTTTCTCCGCCAAAGAGCGTGGCGGACGGCCAAAGATATATTTTTAAAATGAGGAAGGCCGGATTAACACTCCCCCCGGGATAAATTAATTGCTAATTGCTGATAACTAATAGCTAATATAAAAACGGTTTCTAAAAAAACATGGGGTTTCACTCCAAAACTCACTAATTATTAGTCATTAGAAATTAGTTATAAGTTATTGTAATCAAGGGCGTTCCCGCCCTGCAAATCAGGTCTTCCTGCCCGAAATACGATAATTCCGAATATCTGATGAGTTCCAAATAATCACTCTAAAGTTAAATACTCCGCAGAAAATCTTACAATGACAGGTCATTTTACAAATGTTATTAGCTATCAGGTATCAGCTATTAGTTATTACACCCTGGCATATATTTTGCTTTATTAAGATGTAGAAGGGAAGAAAGATTGCAATGCGGTATTCCGCAAAAGAGAGGTGATTTCACATGAGAAAAAATACAAGAGGGTTCACACTGATCGAACTGATGATAGTTGTTGCGATCATCGGTATACTTGCGGCTGTTGCGATACCTCGGTTCGCGAACATGCTTGATAAGTCGAGAGAAGGGGCGACAAAAGGGAACCTGTCAGCCATCCGTTCCGCTGTTTCCATCTACTACTCGGAAAAGGAGGGTGTCTGGCCGGCGGACCTGTCGACCGGTTTTACCAGCTATCTGTATCCGATTCCGCCTGCAAAGGCAAATCAGCTGGGTAATGTTTCAGATGTAACTCTAGCAGCTGACATTCCGTCGGCTCCCGGAGTGGGGTGGGCATATGTAACGACCCCTGGTGCGACGTACGAAGGCAACGTGTTTGCCAACAGCACCGCAACGGACACCAAAGGTGTCTCGTTTACAACATATTAATATAAGTAAAATACCGCCGGCTTTGCCCAAGCCGGCGGTATTTATTTTGACTATAATGCCATTGGAAAAAAGTCAATGAAAAGGGATTGCAGGTCATGTTTAATTTTCCGTAACTTTAATATAATAATATCTAAGAAAGTGAAGAAAAAGAAGGAAAGGAAGTAGGCGAAGAAAGAAGGTGGGAATTTTCTGAGAAAGGAGAAATATAATGAGGAAATATCTGATATTGATCTTGCTTTTGTCTATAATATTTGCAGGTTGCGCTACGGTACTGAAGACTGATATACCTTCCGGAGTAAAAGAATTAAGGTCATACGGTAAGATAATAGATAACGCCTGCGCGGCTCAGCATAAAAATGATATAGCCGAATTTTCCGCGACCTATTCCATAGGCGAGGCCTTAAAATGCACGATTGGCTATGCTTTTTACACAACCTCCGGGATACGCGAATTTGATCTGGAGAGCAATGATAGGATATCCCGACACTTAAGAGAAAAAAATGCCGATCTGAATATAGATATAAAATACTATGTGATAGATAATAAAATCCATTTGATAGAAATAGTCCTACCAAAAAAAATTACTAAGGACTAATGACAAATGACTATTTAATGAAAGCGGAGAAAAGCCCCGCCACTATTTATAAAGCCAATCTACTTCCTAGTATTTCATTTATACTGCCGTTTTCCACACCCGTAACTCGTAACCCGCTACCTGTCACCCTAGGCTGGGCATTCTTGTCCCAGCCATCAGGCATAAACGCCCGAAGTATAGAAATCTATAAAATATAAGATATCATTTAATGATCCCGACAAATGTCATGTTGGAAAGCCTATATACTGTAAGTTTTTATACATATTCCTCTGAAATTAGCTAATTAGTTATCAGTTATTAGTTATTGGTTTTCTTGGCACATTGTTTGCTTATTAGGTAGATAGAAGTTAACGTAAGCACTGGGGAGGACAAAATGAGAAAACAAAAACTGACAAAAGCAGGGCTGATAGCGGGATTACTACTTTTTCTTCTTGTAAGCATTCTGACTGCCTGCGAAACGGTAAACAGCATGTCGGAGTTGAACAAGGTCTGTAAGTCAGTTACAGAGCTTAAAAACTCTTTAAATGACTTGAAAATTCCGGCGGGTTTGCTATAATTATGATGCAGCAAGATGTTTCGGAGGATGTTATGATATTATCGAGAAGGAAAGGTGGAACGCTTGTCGAACTCCTTGTAGGAGTTGTAATGCTAGGGATATTCGCCGTTGGTATGGTCTCCGCCTATAATATGATCAGTAAGGGTATCGGTGTTACAAAGAGCAAAACCATAGCCAGTAATCTTTTACAGGAGAAAATTGAGAAATTAAAAGATTATAATTATTACCGCCTTTTGGTAACTCCCACTGCGGCACTTATAGATCCGAATGATTCCTCCAATCCGTATCCTCCGGAAACTATTACGGTGTCCGGAATTATTTATACCAGAACTACTGTTATTAGAAAACTACTTGAGGATACAGGTACGGGTAATTTATCTATACTTGCGCCTACGGACCCGGACGACGGTATTAAAAGGCTGGAGATTACCCTGGCCTGGACTGAGAATGGCCAGGCAAAAACCATCTCCTTATCCAACCTGTTTAACAATCCGTCAAGAACCCCTCAAGACGGAGTCATTAAAGGAAATGTAAAGAATCCCTCCAGTGTAAACGTAGCCAATGCAAATGTTTTTGTTACTGATAATCCAAATCTGTACTCTTTGACAAATTCCAGCGGTAATTATTCTTTTAGGGCACCCGGAGGAACATATACGTTAAGAGCCGATAAACGGGGATATATTTCGCAAATAACCGGTTCTTTTACTCTGGCAACAGGCACAACTGTGACCTCGAATTTTACAAATTTTACTCAAAAATCGACAGGGACTGCGGCAGGTTATGTGTTTGCAAGAACCCGCCTGGTTATTTCCGAGGTCTGCGCTCAAATATCTGCGGGCGATCTTGATGAATATGTGGAATTATATAATTCCTCCTCAACTCCGGTTACGATAAATAGCTCTAATTTCCAGTTCAAATATGTCAACTCTTCTAACTCAATAATTGATGTACCGTTAAATTGGACAAGTTACGTTGTGCCTGCGACCGGTTTTTTTCTTATAGGCAGAACTCCGACCGTTAACTCCGTAAGCACCGATGCTAACTGGACTGTCGGGAGCATTTTAACGGATGAAAAATGCGGAGTTATTATTGCGGACGGTTCGGGTGGAATAATAGATAAAGTCGGCTGGGGCAAACCGGGTTCCGGCATGCCGGCTCCGTCAAATGCAGTAGAAAACACGGGAGTTGATCTAAGCAGCACGGGACTCGATCCCGGCCGTGTGATAGAGAGAAAACCATATCCGGGAGTTTTTGCTCCAAGCGCAGACGGAAATGCTTATGATTCTGATGATAATTCTACGGATTTTTCAAACCATAATACGTTAAGTGCTCAAAACAGTTTATCTGCGGCAGAAACGCCGACAAGCGGTGCAATAGTTACAGGTGCCTACGTATTTTCCAATGATGATGTTTCAAGTCCTGCTACTTCTACAAGTACCGGTACCTATACTTTGACTAATGTTGCGGTTGGGACCTGGAAGTTGGTTGCTGCCAGTTCTGGCTACTATGGAGAGTTAACATCAGTCACTATTCTTACCTCGGCAACTACAACTGCTACCGTTATATTGACGACGGCTGCAACAGACGGATACATTACCGGAAGGGTTACAACAGGGTCTACTACACCTCTTTCCGGAATTACTATGTACTCAACTACAACTTCGAGTACTGATTCAAACGGGAATTATATCCTGATCGTTCCTGCCGGGCTTGCATATGTAACGGCAAACTATTTAAATGCTAATATTAATTATACCTCGGAAAGTTCGGCGACACCTCTAACTATTGTTGCCGGCAGTGCTGTTTCCGGTATAGATTTTAATCTTTCCAGCGGAGGCGCAGTCACAGGATCTGTCACAACCAACGGAACTGATCCGTTGCCGTATATTCCTATTATCGCCAAGGACTTTTCGGGGAATGAGAGGGGAAATGCTTTGTCTGATACAGCGGGCGCTTATACAATAATGAATCTTGACACGACTGGAAATCCGTATGCTATTATGCCGGCTCTGGATGATAAAGAAGTAGGGACACCTACAAGT
>MFGS01000017.1:2877-5760 GCA_001778355.1 Candidatus Firestonebacteria bacterium RIFOXYA2_FULL_40_8 | reverse complement strand
TGCCCTTGTATAATCTGACGATTGTTTCAGGTGCTATTACTTTCAATAATTCCATATCACTGACCGGATCTCTAACCGTAAACAACGGAGCTGTGCTGGAAGCAGGTACTAATAATATTTCCGCTGCGGGAAATATTTCCAGCAATGGGGGAATTCTTACTAATGTTGCCGGGAATCTCTCCTGTGCGGATTTTTCCTCGACAGGTGTGTTTGTTTCGTCCGGCACAACAGCCATAAGTACAACGGGCGATGTTGCAATCAATGGAAATTTTACCCATAATAATTTTACCTCGTTTTACATGAGCGGAACGAAAAATTTAAGTTCAACCGTGCCGTTGTATAACCTTAGTGTAATCTCAGGCACGGTAACCTTGACAACTTCTCTGTCTCTGGCTGGGAACCTTTCTATTTTTGCGGCTCAAACTCTAAACCTTTCTTCTTGTGATCTCTCGGTTGCGGGTAATATTGATAATGAGGGTGTTCTTAATACCTCGACCGGCAAGATACGCTGTATGGATTTTACTTCACAGGGTACCTTTGCCGCTACAGGAACGACAACGCTCAGCACCTCCGGCGACGTAATAATCAGCGGACCTTTTACGCACAACAGTTCGACTACCCTGGCAATGACCGGAACCAAACTTTTGAGTGTTGTTCCTGCTCTTTACGACCTGCAGATAGTTTCAGGCTCTATAGCTCTTACGGATGATATTTTGATCGCAAATAATCTGACAGTGAATAGCGGTGCTGCTCTAGGCTTAAATATCTACAATATTGTTGTTTCCGGGAGTATAATTAATAGCGGAGTGTTGAATACCGTTTCGGGGAATCTTTCCTGCGGTGATTTCATTTCTTCTGGAGAATTTGCGGCTACGGGAACAGCAATAATAAGTACTTCGGGAGATGTTATTGTAAGCGGTGTTTTCACTCACAATAACACAACTACCCTTGCTATGACGGGAACAAAGACACTGAGTACTTCCGTACCGCTTGGCAGTGTAAGTGTAAACTCCGGCACTATCAGTCTTTTATCAAATGCAACAATTGCAAATAATTTTGAAATAAATAATGCATCAGTGTTCCATGGGGTGGCAAAGACGCTAACCATACAGGGGAATATCAATATACCAAACGGGGCTTTTGACTTCAGAGGCAGCGCTCTAAATGTTTTTGGCAGCTGGGATTCCGGTACAAGTCCTTTGACTGCAGCTTCGAGCGTTCTGTCTTTTACGGGATCCACCAACCAGACGGTTAATATGTCCGGAAATATTCTGGAAGAACTTATTATCAATAATATCGGTACCCCTGGAAAAGTTGTCTTTACTTCAGCGGCAGGGATCCGTGTAATCGGGAATCTGACCGTAAGCGACGGCGTAATGGATCTTTCTGTGAATGATCCATATGTCTACTTCTCCGGAGTGTTTAATGTGGGAGCACAGGGAAGCATATTGAAAGGCGCTTCCGGCGGAGGCGGAAAAATTATTTACGAAGGTGCTTCGGCTAATGAAATTATTTCAAACAGCCAGGATCTTGGTGATGTTACCATCAGTTCCGGGACGGTCTCTATTACCAAGAATTTAAAGACTGATAATCTCACCGTAAGCCCAGGGGCTGTTTTACAGATCAATGCGGGTTTAAATTCCGTATTTTTTACCATAAATAACGGTAAGACACTTTTAAATAGCGGAGCGATTCAGGTGGTCAGTGATGTAAATGAATTGAGATTTGAGTCTGACGGTTTGGCAATCATTGACGGTGGAGGAAGCTTTATCTCCGGGGCTGGCAAGATCTTCTATTTGAAAAATATCAGTATGGTTCCGGCGCTGACTTTGAACGCAAATGATACTGTGATTCTCCGTGGCAGTTGTACCTTTAATGGCTTGACACTTAATACCCAGGCAGTTTTTACGCAGGGAACGAATTTTACCCTGACTCTTAACGGGGATTTTCTTGTGGATTCCGGAGCAACCTTCAATAAAGATGCAGGAAATGGCAAGATATTATTTAATAATGTTGGAACTCAGACAGTGCGAATTGGAAATAAAGATCTTGGTAATATTGAAATAGGTTCAAGTTCTACCGTTAGATTTGAAGAGCAAGCTGCAGTGAGCAATGTTTCTGTTCTTTCCGGAGGCCTTTTTCAGTTAAACGGGACTTCTTTGACTACGACATTGAATGTGGCAAACGGGGGTGTTATTACAAATAGCGGGTTCTTTCAGGTATATAATTCTACAAAACCCGTAACCCTGCAATCACCAGGGAGTTGTACTTTCAGCGGGTCGGCGCTAAATTTATTGAACCAGTCGATTTATTTGAGTAATGTTGTTTTTACTGCGGCTACAACTCTTTCAACAAATGAAAGGATTTATCTTGAGGGAAATTGCACGTTTACAAATCTTTCAACTTCAGTGACGAGCGCGCATATTTACCAGGGCGCAAACAATAATATTACTTTAAGCGGGAATCTTACCGTTGTTACGGGAACCTTTAATCCGGATACCGGCAGCGGACAGGTGATCTTTAACGGCGGGACTGCGCAAGCGGTGAATGCCTACGGTAATAATATCGGAAAAATAGTCGTTACCGGAACAACAAATTTAAGTATTTCCAATAATATCCTGTTAAACGGAATTACTATCGATAACGGGTCCTCTTTGGTTTGCGGTAAAGCAGATAATGTTGTAACAATAACCGCAGGCGGACTGATTACCGTAAACGGCATACTCCAGTTTACCGGACCGCAATTAGGGGATGAAATTGTATTGGCTTCAAGCTCTTTGGGAAATACTTATTCGTTAAATAAAACCGTACTTGGAACAGTTACATTTTCCAGGGTAAAGATAGGGGATTGCACGGCAACAGGTAATACAGTTGATGCTTCCA
>MFGS01000017.1:0-2622 GCA_001778355.1 Candidatus Firestonebacteria bacterium RIFOXYA2_FULL_40_8 | reverse complement strand
CGGAGGAACTTATACTGCTACCGGCACCGTGATAATGACGGCGTCTACAGGTACCGTGTATATTACTTCCGGAGGAGCTGCTTTTAATAACCTCACCGTAACAGGAAATGCTCTCTTTTATCCGCAGGATGCGCTTACGGTGAACGGCAACCTTACCGTTTCAGGCAGCGCTACCCTGAGACCGCAAAATCCTTTGACGGTAAATAACAATGTTGCAATAGAGACAAATGGTCTTTTTGATCTAAACGGAAAAGGTAACGCGTTGAAAGGAAACTTTCAAAATATTGGCGGCAGCTTTATGACGGGCGGTACGGGTTTAACATTTTCTGCTGCTACCGGGACAAAAAATATCAGTACAGGAGGAAGTACCTGCACGATTAATTCCATAGTCTTTGATGATGGAGGAGGAAACGCGGTTTTTGTGCTGCAGGATTCTATTAATGTGCAAAATGACCTTATTGTAAACGGCGGAACGGTGCAAACAGGAAGTAATAATATAACAATAAAAGGTAATTTTGTTAATAACGATACGTTCAGTGCGGGTACCGGAACCTTGATTTTCAATAAAGGCGGTTCGCAGAGAATTACAGGCGGAACCTCGGTTTATAATAATCTGACAATTACAGGAGCGGGTACAGTTCTGGATACAATTACTAATATTGGTTTTAATAATTTAAATATAGGCGGCAATGCTTCCTTTTCGTGCGTAACAAGCGGTGTTAGCATTACTGTGGTCCCTTCGGGAGTGATCACTGTTAGTCCTTCGGGGACGTTGGACATAAGGGGAGCAGTGTCAAATATCTCGCTGGCCGGTGTCGGCGGAGCCGATTTTTATCTTAACAACTCGGGAAGTGTGGTATTTTCGAAGGTAAGCATAAAGGACTGTGACGCTTCCGGCGGATCTGAACTGAACGCAACAACAAGCTGCGCTAATTTGGGGAATAATAATAATATTAATTTCAGTTCTCCGAAATGGAATGGAACAATTGATAATAATTATTTTAATCCGCTAAACTGGAGTACAGGATCAGTTCCTTTAAGTACGGATTATATTTCATTTGAAACAGGATCTGCAAATTGCAGTATTAATAATGATGTTACGGTAAACAATTTTTCAATGACAGGTCTGTATTCCGGCATGATTTCACTTGCTGCGGGAAAGACTTTTACCGTTAACGGAACTGCATCTTTAGGTGCGGGTAACTTTAATTGCGGGAGCGGAATATTTAAAGTAAAAGGCGGTTTTTCCGCTTCTTCCGGTGTTTTTACGGCAGGAACAGGTATTCTGGAGTTTGCAGCTTCCGGGAATCTTACGACTAACGGAAATGTGTTAAATAAGCTTCTTGTCAGCGGTTCCGGGACAATCGTAAGCTTAAAAGATAATCTCGCAAACAGCGGGATAACTGTAGAAAGCGGCGCGGAGTTTAAATGCCTTGAAAATAATATTGCTATCACAACTGCGGCAGGTGAAAGTATTCTTGTTTCCGGGGCGTTTACATTGGCTGCGGATGCGACACGAGAAATAAAGCTCAGGTCCGGTACATCAGGCGCAGTCTTCTACTTTACGGTAAGCGGCACGGCCTCTATAGCCGGAGTTGATTTTAAGGATTGTGATGCCAGAGGCGGAGTTAAAATAAGCGCTGCCGATAATTGTGTCGACAGCGGCAATAACTTTAATGTTTATTACTTTAACGGAACCGTGGTTCTTGCAAGTGCAGGCGCGGAAGTTGAATATCCGGCGGATGTTCTCACGAAAATATCCATACCCGCCCTGGCTCTGGAAAAAGACAGTAAAGTCAGTATTGATCCTGTAACTATGCCGTCGAATCAGGGTATTGGTTTTGAAATGAAAGCCAGCGGTTTTGTTGACGGAAAAGCAATTTCCAGGTTGAGCGCGCAGGCGACGATAACTATACATTATCCGGCTGTTTTTACCGGTGTAACGGCGGGAACTTATTTACAGGACCAGGATGTGGCTATCTTTTATTTTAACGGCGTGGAATGGGTGAAACTCGGAGGCGTGCTTAATACTGCGGCAAAAACAATAGCGATCAAAACTGAACAACTGGGAAAGTATAAAGCCAAAGCTTCGGTGCGTGCAACGGCTTTTGCGCTGAATCAGGTGGTGCCAAAAAAGATATTTACCCCTAATAACGACGGGGTGAACGACGAGATCCGGTTTTACATTGAAAATCCGAAAGATAATGAAGTAGCTGCAAAAGTGTATGAATATTCCGGCGAGGAAGCAGCTGATTTGCAATTGGATCCAACCGGTACATACTATTATTGGGACGGAAAGAACCGAAGCGGGAATATAGCTGGTGTAGGGATTTATCTTTATCAGTTTAGAGTTGACGGGCGAGTTATCAGCGGAACGGTGGTGCTGGCAAAATGATCAACAGAAGAATTCATAGCTTAATGTGGTTGTTCATGGGCGTACTCATGAATAGCGGTGTTTATGGCGCTTTTAACGACGAGAGTTTTAATGCCAGAAGTATCGGGGTTGCGGACGCTGTAATCTGTCAGTCCGAGACCGCTTTAAACGCAATTTACAATCCGGCCGGCCTTGCTCCGATGAAAAACATTGAGATCACACTCGGTTATGGCAAACGTTTTATGGGC
>MFGS01000016.1:22251-22670 GCA_001778355.1 Candidatus Firestonebacteria bacterium RIFOXYA2_FULL_40_8 | reverse complement strand
AGCAAGAAAACCCATAGGCAGGTTAACAAGGATCATAGTAATAAAAGCAAAAACCGGAAGAGCTAATGTTTTCATTAGCATCTCCCGGTTGTAAGTGGTCACCATATTTGCAACTATTAAACAGGGAATAGAGATCTTGAAAACTATCTTTGTAAGATCCGCTGTCAGTTCCTGCTTAATAAGTTTCAACTTTCCGGCAATAAATCCTATACCTATCATTATAAAAATAACAGTTATAGAAAATAAAATATTGCGGGAAGCTTCGTTAAAGATTGTCGCCTTCTCCGAGTATTTCTCTCTTTGCTTCCGTTATTGCCTCTTCCAGGCATTTTACGCCGTCCATAATCGCAGGAATGGTCATAATAAGAGGCGGGGCTATCTTTACCGTACCGCCGCCTAAACCTACCGGCGCAAATACC
>MFGS01000016.1:7073-22098 GCA_001778355.1 Candidatus Firestonebacteria bacterium RIFOXYA2_FULL_40_8 | reverse complement strand
AGCTCGGATTTTAGAACTGCTCCAACTTTCGCCGCATTCTGGACTACTTTATGTTTAACGAGATAATCAATATTAGCAAGCGCGGCAGCGACACAAACAGGATTTCCGGTATGCGTACTGGTCATGGTATTGGCTTCGTAAATATCCATAACATCCGGTCTTCCGACAACGGCAGAAAGAGGCATTGAACTAGTCGTTCCTTTTCCGAGGCTGGCAAGGTCCGGGACAATATTATAGTGCTGGAAGGAGAACATCTTTCCGCTTCTTCCGAAACCGGCCTGAACCTCGTCGCAGATCAAGAGTATTTTATTCGCGGTGCAGTATTTCCTGAGAAGTTTCATAAAACCTTTAGGCGCGAACGTTGCCCCGCCGCCCTGGAAACTTTCCATGATAATACCGGCAATTTTATCTTTAGGTTGCCCTCCTATTTTCTTCTTTACAAATTTTGCAAAATTATTAAAACATTCCGTATCGCAACCCTGGTAATTGGGCTTGCCCCAAGGACAGCGGTAGCAATTAGGAAAAGGGACATTGTGCATATCTTTATCAAGGTTCACAATCCATTCCTTAAGCGCGGGAGAACCGCCGGCCATCTGCGAACCCATAGTTCTTCCGTGAAAAGCCGCATTGAAAGAAATAATTGCAATTTTCTTTTTATCTGCAACTTTTTGACCGTAAGTTCTGGCCAGCTTAAGGCAGACTTCAACCGCTTCGGAACCCGTGGTCAAAAGAAATACTTTTTTTAAAGGCTTGGGCAGAAGTTTTGATATCTTTTCAGTAAGATTTGCCCTGGCTTCGGAAGGGAAGCAGTAGTTATGAAGCAAACCGTGATTTATCTGCTTGATCATCGCTTTCTTTATATCGGGATTAGAATGTCCCACATTAGCGACAAGTACGCCTGAACTCCAATCCAGCCATTTATTCCCGTATTTATCAAAAACGTTTATACCCGAAGCATGGTCCCAAACAGCCAGCGGTTGTC
Organism: Candidatus Firestonebacteria bacterium RIFOXYA2_FULL_40_8; assembly: GCA_001778355.1. Classification (GTDB taxonomy): domain Bacteria; phylum Oederibacteriota; class D2-FULL-39-29; order D2-FULL-39-29; family D2-FULL-39-29; genus D2-FULL-39-29. Next base: position 21,116 of record MFGS01000016.1, on the reverse strand, counting down.
CGGACATGGATCTCGGCTCATACTTCCTCAGCTTTTTAAGAACTTCGAGTGATTTCTTAACCGGAAACTCATTAGAAACCATCTTCCTGAAAGGTGTGGAAACTTTCTGAATCTTTTTCATCTCTATTGCATATTCTTTTGCCATAAAACCCCCTTTAAATACAAATCCGAAATTCTAAATTCGAAACTCGAAAAAAAATCACACAAAACAAATTCTAACAAAACAGCCAACAAACTTCTTATTCTTAATTTCTTTATTTATTATCCTTTTTTTTAGTTTATCTTTTTTTGTTTCATCCGTCAATCGTTTAAGTAGATAGAATCTCGTGCTTTCTTAATATTCCATTCGAGCTTTTCTTTCGAATTTCGAATTTAAAGCTTCGAGTTTGTTTTAAATCCATCCTCACGAGCTTTTCCTTCGAATTTCGAATTTCGAGCTTCGAATTTGCACTAAATCCATCCTCTGTTTTCCATTGCATGTATTACTTCCTGTACTGCAAGAACAAGACCTGCTTCTTTGTTAGTTAAATCTCTGGCCTTCGCAAGCGTCAGCAGTTTTTCAAAACTCTTTTCTATAGTGGAATCAATGAATTCAAATACTTCCTGCGCGGAGGTAAGCGAACCTGATTTTGCGCTCTTCCATTCTATATAGGAAGCGATAACACCGCCGGAGTTAGCAAGAAAGTCAGGAATCACCTCAATACCTTTATTGTTTAAAACCTCATCACCTTCTTTCGTTGTAGGCCCGTTTGCACCCTCTACAACCAGTTTAGCTTTTACTTTTTGCGCGGTTTTATTTGTTAGAACATTCTCGCAGGCGGCAGGTACAAGTATTTCAGCATCAACACCGAGTAATTCTTCATTTGTAATAGCATCCCCGCCGAACCCTTTCAAAGTTTTGTTTTTTTCAACGTGCTCCATCAATTTTTTTACATCCAATCCGCCTGCATTATAGAGACCGCCGTTCACATCAGAAACAGCTACAATCTTCGCACCCATTTCATGAAGAAAGTAAGCAGCCCAGCTTCCTACATTGCCAAAGCCCTGAATAGCGACTTTAAGCCCCTTTACGTCTGTTTTTAAAAGTTTTTTCGTAGCATAAGCAGTTGAGAACGCAACGCCCCGGCCTGTAGCTTCTTTTCTTCCCGGAAGCCCGCCTATACCGATAGGCTTACCCGTAACACACTCGGAAATATGAAGTTCTCCGTAGATTGAAGCCATCTCTCTTGGCCCCGTACCCATATCAGGAGCAGGTATATAATAACCCGCGGTAAGATCACCTCTGATGATATGGACAAGTTCTTTCATTATTTCTTTCTTCATGTAAGAATCAAGCTTAACACTGTCCAGACAAATTCCGGTCTTACCGCCGCCAAAAGGAATACCCGTAAGCGCCGTTTTTAAGGTCATACGTTCCGCAAGATCCGTGGTCTCTTCCAGTGTAACGTTCTTGTCAATACGTATCCCGCCCTTCGCCGGTCCTCTGGCAGTATTATGATAAACGACAAAAGCATCGGCAACAACCAGCGTTTTATTATCCACCCAGATGTTCAGGTTTATTATCTTTTTTTCTTCCGATTTGAGAAGAAGCTTTTTTGCATTCTCCTTCCCTTCCAACTCGGACTTTATAATATCAAGATCAAATATGGACATACTTTCCTCCTTTACAAACTATATTCTCCGACTCCATCAAATCTTTGCGGGTTTCAACGTTATAAAACCGGAATGCCGTCTAAAAGTCCATAAGGTCTATAACGTCCATAAAGTCTTACACTAATGTGGTGTATATTGTATTTGGCGGAGAGCTTCATTCCGCCTTCATTAAATTGTCAATTGTCATTCGTAAATCGTCAATGTTTTTTCTTAAGTTTTTCCGGCCAAGTTGCTACGTAAATATATTCAAAATCCTTGGTCAGTGCTTTAAATTGATGAGGCACGCACGCCGGCACGTATATTACGGTACCGGGACCCACATTTTTAAATTTATCGCCCAGGAGTAACCGTCCTTTACCTTTTAACACAATATAAGCCTCTTCTTCATCAAGATGAAGCCCAAGTTTTGTCAACTCACCTTTTTTCTTTTTTACCAATCCGAGTTCAAGGTTGATAGAAGTCTTCCTGTCCAGCAAAATCCCATTTTTAAACTTTTTTATAAACATATACACTCCAGATTGTTAGCACGTTACACGTTATCCGCCCAGGTGGATTTCGCAAAGGCATTATTGTCATATATTTACACCTTTGCTCAACTCACTTCACTTGATTCCCTTACTTCTTTTTCTTCTCTTTCTGTGTTTGCTGTTCTTACTACAACTTCGAACTTTGTACCTCGTACTTCGTACTTTTCTTTAGAAGAGTCCTACAACTTTTCCATCCTTGTCTATATCAACTTTTGTTCCCGCAGGAATAGAAGGAAGTCCCGGCATTGTCCTCATGTCTCCGCAAAGAGGATACAAGAAACCTGCTCCAATGGAAGCTCTAATATCTCTGACAGGTAACGTAAAGCCCGTCGGACGCCCTTTCAGCGCAGGATCATGCGAAAGTGAAAGGTGAGTCTTTGCCATACATATGGGAAGTTTATCCCAACCTAAACCGGTGTAAAGTTTGATCTTGTCTTCTGCCGCGGCAGTATAGGAAACATTTTTTGCGCCATATATCTTAGTGGCAATTGCTTCTATTTTTTCTTTAATTGAGGCCTCAAGAGGATACAGGAAATTAAACTTCGATTTCTTTTCGCAGGCTTTTACAACAGCCAGAGCCAGATCTTTTCCGCCCTCTCCGCCTTTTTCCCAGACTTCCGAAAGCACTGCGTCTTCCGCGCCGGCTTGAATAGCTTTTTGCCTTATGTATTCTATTTCTTTATCCGTATCCGTTGTAAATTTATTGATAGCGACTACAACAGGAACCCCGAAAAGCTTTGCATTCTCTATCTGTTTTTCAAGATTACAGATACCTGCTTCTATAGCTTCCAGATTTTCCTTCAGTAAATCTTCAGGAATGGGCTTGCCTGGAATTATCGTAAATTTACCGGAGTGCATCTTTAAGGCTCTTACAGTGCAGACCATCACCACGCAATTCGGCACCAGCTTACTATACCTGCACTTAATGTTCATAAACTTTTCCATACCCATATCTGCGGCAAACCCCGACTCTGTGACCACATAATCCGCAAGTTTTACTGCCATCTGATCGGCAATTATAGAGTTATTCCCATGAGCTATATTTGCAAAAGGACCCGCATGTACAAAGCAGGGAGTATATTCCGTGGTTTGAAGGAGCGTAGGCTTAATTGCATCTCTCATAAGGACTGTCATAGAACCAGCAACTCCAAGATCTTCTGCCGTGATGGGCTTCCCTTCTTTGGTGAAAGCCACTACAATACGACCCAGACGCTGTCTTAAATCTTTCAAACTGGTAGTCAATGCAAGTATAGCCATCACTTCTGAAGCAACAGAGATATCAAAACCGCTCTGTCTCGCAATACCGTCGTCTTTTCCGCCAAGTCCGATAATAACATTCCTGAGGGCTCTGTCAGAGATATCTACAACTCTTCTCCAGAGTATCTGATTCAAATCTATACCGAATTTATTACCTTTGTGCAGGTGATTATCAAGAAAAGCAGCGCAAAGATTATGCGCAATAGAAACCGCATGCACATCACCGGTAAGATGCAGGTTGAAATCTTCCATAGGAACAACCTGAGAGTACCCGCCGCCGGCCGCGCCGCCTTTAATCCCGAATACGGGTCCGAGTGATGGTTGTCTTATTGCCGTAATAACTTTTTTGCCTATCTTAGCCAGTCCCAAAGAAAGCCCGATAGTAGTTACTGTTTTACCTTCTCCAAGCGGAGTGGGAGTAATTGCTGTTACGTCAATGTACTTGCCCGCAGGTTTTGCTTTTACACGGTTTAAAAGCTCCAGCTTGATCTTTGCCTTATTGTCCCCATAGAGTTCAAGTTCTTCTCTTTTAATCCCGATCTTTGAAGCTATTTCAGTAATGGGTTTTAGTTTTATCGCCTGGGCAATAACAATATCCGAAGGTACTTTAGACTTTTTCGCTTTCATTTAACAGTCCCCCTTATGTATTTAATTATTAAGACTTAAATTCTAAGCACTAAACAATTACTAATAAATAATATTTAATAACCAAACAGCAATATTCTTCTTTTTCAAATATTATTAATTAAAGATTTGTTCTTTGTTTATAATTTAGTGCTTAATCCTTAGTAATTACTTTTTCCCAGAGCCCAGCGCCTTTTTTTTAATATTCGTCAGGCAGATCTTTCAGCTGCGCATAGGTAAAGACAGGGCCGTCTTTGCAAATATACAGATGCTTTACGTTACACCTGCCGCACTTGCCAAAACCGCATTTCATCTTCATCTCAAGAGTTGTAACAATCTGATCAGGAGTAAAGCCAAGATCTAGAAGTTCTTTAAGAACAAATTTTATCATAATCGGCGGCCCGCAAATGATAGCAACTGTATCTTTAGGCGAGGGATGAACTTCTTTAAGCACAGCAGGTACAAAGCCGACTTTATGTTTCCAGCCGTCGGCGCCTTTATCTGCCGTAAGAATCATCTGGGTGTCTTTAACTTTTTCCCAGTCCGAGAATTTATCTTTATAGCAAAGATCCATAGGACTTCTCGCACCGTAGAGTATTGTAATGTTTTTAAAATCCTGTTTTGTATCCAGCGCAAATTCAATCGGAGACCTTAATGCGGCAAGACCTACGCCGCCGGCGACATAAAGCAAGTTCTTACCGTGCCATTTTTCAAACGGGAACCAGTTGCCATACGGACCTCTGATACCTACAGTATCTCCAATTTCAAGTTCATGCACTGCTTCACTGACAAGACCTACTTTTCTTATAGAGCATTCAATGTACTCATTCCTTGTCTGAGGATTCGCAAAAGTAAATACAGCTTCACCTATACCAAACAAGTTTAAGATTAAAAACTGCCCGGCTTTCCAGGTAAACTCTTTTTGCGCAGCCTGGTCCACAAATTGAAATTTAAAACTCTTAATATCTCCGGTTTCAATCTTTATATCGATTATCTTTGCAATATGAGGCTTATATATGTTGCCCGTCATAAAACTCCTATATTAAAACTTACATTGAACTAATAACTAAGATCTAATCACTAAATCCTAAACAATTACTAATATTTAATAAAGCAATACTTAAACTAAATCGTTGAAATTATATTTAATATACTTCCTTCCGTTTAGTGCTTAGTTATTAATTCTTAGTCATTTGCTTTTCTTAGTGCTTAGTGCTTATTTCTTAGTAATTGTTCTTTACTTGATACCTTCTATTACTTTCCTTACATCTATACTGACAGGGCAGGCCTTAATACAGCGGCCGCAACCCGTGCAGAGTTCTTCTTTAAAATTATCTACATGATAATTGAATTTATGCATAAATCTTTGCCTGAAACGTTTTTTGGTATCAGACCTTGGATTAACTCCGCCTGCCATTCTGGTAAATATCTCGCTCATGCAGGTATCCCAGCTTCTTACTCTTTCCGAGTTCATGTTATCGAAAGCTTTTTCCGTAATATCAAAACAATAACAGGTCGGGCAGACAAAAGTACAAGCGCCGCATTTAACACAGGGCAAATGCACGGTCTCCCAGTAAGCTGATTCAAATGCCGGCTCCATAAGTTTTTTAATTGCCGCAAGATCCAGTTTTTTAATAATCTTTGCTTCTGAGGCAGTCTTAAAAGCTTCTTTTTCCTTTGCTTCAGTCTCTGCTGCTTCGCTAAAGTATTTTAAGTTGTCACTGATTACTTTTTCACCCTTCTCAGTATACGCTTCTGCCAGATATTTTCCGTCTTTTAAAGGTGTTAACAACAAATCGCTTCCTGTTTCATTTACCGGACTTCCCTTTGCAAAAGAAGTACAAAAACAGGTGCTTTCCGGTTTTTCGCAGGAGATGGTTATTATTGTAGTTTTAGCCATTCTCTTTGTGTAATATTCATCAACAAAATCACTCCAGTTGAAGAGTTTATTTATTACATCAAAACCCCTGGCATCGCAGGGACGACAGCCGAATATGACTATTTCTTCCGGTTCAGCCGGGTCCTCTATCGTAACACCATTTTTATCTTTTTTAATCTTGAAGAATCTCTCAGACTGCAGATATACTTTATCTTTAGCGGTTGTATGTGTAAGAAGCGAATCTCCATGCCATTCGGAAGCATTAACCAATTTTTCAAATAGTACGGTGTCTTCAGCATCCTTTTTGGGCGCATAAACGGTTTTTGCCGCTATCAGGGCATTTAGAACTTCTTTTATATTTTCTTTTGTAATTAAATAAGCCATATTCTCCTACATTATGTCAGATTCGGAATCACCTTCATCGTAAGTCGAAAGAGGCGGTCTTGCATCCGTATCCGCGCCGCTTTCATAGTTAAATAACTCTTTAGCATCCTTTGCAAGTTTTTTCGTAAGCATGCTTAAAGGAATGTTAACGGGACAAGCCGTATCACAGGCCTTACAATCCGTACAGCGACCGAACACATGCTGCATTCTTATCATATGGAACAATTTATTCTTATCCGCATCAACGTGCTTGCTTAGATATTCCGGCATACTTCTTAAGGCAAAACAATCCGGGCAGTAACAAACCGGACAGACATTCCGGCAGGCGTAACACCTTATGCATTTTTCAAACTGCCTATTCCAAAACTCCAGTTTTTCTTTTGAACTTTTCTTTTCAAACTCAACAACATCCGCATAACTTTTCGGTTTTTCAGAGTTCTTTGCGTTACCTAACGTAAAATCTGCGCCTTTCGGCTGTTTTACCTGACAGTTTTCGCATTTCTCGAGAAGCTTGTTAGTGCGTTTATCGAGAACACCTTCACAGGCAACACCGATTATAGCAACATTCTCTCTTTTGAATTGTTTTTCCCTTATCAACTCGAAAACAGTTGCTATATCGCAGCCCTTGCAGACCACAGCAAGTTTGTTTTTTTTAAGTTTTGTAAGGTACAAACCAAGATTATTAATACAATATTTATTAAATATTAAACGCGCGGTATCAGCCGGGTCGATTATAAAAGCCGGCCGCGTGGAAAATTCGTCGTAGGCTTTTTCATAACCGATAGCCCATTCCGCTTTTTTCTCCGTTAAGAGTTTCTTTATTAATTCCTGTAATTCCTTATCCATTTTCCTGCCAGTCCTTTACATCCGCAACGACTTTTTTTACTACTTCAGCGAACTTTTTACCTTCAGAAGCTGAAACCCAGCTTGCATGGAATCTTCTTTTATCAATACCGAAATGTTCCATCAGACTTTTTAAATGAGGATAACGCCGTCTCCAGTAAAAATTACCTTCACTGTAATGGCAGTCACCCGGATGACAGCCGGAAACCAATACTCCGTCCGCCCCATTATGAAACGCTTCAATGATCATCATAGGATCCATTCTTCCCGTGCAGGGGATCCTGATAATTTTAATATTAGAAGGATATATGTTCCTTCCCAGTCCGGTCATATCCGCACCCGCATATGAACACCAGTTGCAGAGAAAACCGACAACGTTTATGTCTTTCTTCTTCTCGTTTGACATATTTACCTTTATCACCTTTATTGACTAAGTACTAATGACTATTGACAATTTATTGTAAGCGGGAAATAACCCCCGCATTATTTAATAAATCATAACTCATTAAATAGTCATTAGTCATTTGTCATTAGTACTTACTGTTTAATGACTATTGACTATTTTGCTCAAGTATTCAAGATCAAAACAAGCTATGCTTATTTATTGTACCGGGTAAAAGCTCCCGCCATATTTATAAGATCATAACTCCTAAAATAGTCATTAGTCACTAGTCATTAGTACTTAATTCAGTTGTAGCTGTTTCTATCTGGTTCATAACCTGCCTGTCGCTGAAGCCTTTCAGGTCTACGGCTTTACAATAACATGATCCGACACAGGCACCGCAGCCTTTGCAGACACTTTCGAGTACTTTGGCTACGTGCCGCATATCTCCGCGCCTTACTTCTTTATCTTCCATTTCAATTGCGCTGTACGGACAAACATTGTAGCAAGTCTCACAGCCCGAGCAGGTTAGCTGATTTACATTGGCAATCAACGGCTCTACTTCAAGCTTTTCTTTGGAGAAAAGAGCGCAAACTTTAGCCGCTGTAGCGGAGGCTTGCGCAACCGTATCAGGAATGTCTTTAGGTGAAATACAACAGCCGGCTACAAAAACTCCGGAAATAGCTGTTTCCACCGGAGCAAGTTTTGGATGAAGCTCGTTATAAAAACCGTACTGATCGTAAGACATATGGAAAAGCTGTGCAAGTTCTTTCGCGTTGGCTTTAGGTTCAAGTCCGTTTGCAAGTACTACCATATCCGCTTCCACTTCCACCTGCGCGCCTGATAAAGTATCCGCGCCTTTCACGATTAATTTGTCGCCCCGTTCATATATCTTTGAAACCCGGCCTCTTAAATAAACAACGCCGTAATCATTCTGCGCTTTCTGAACAAACTCTTCGTAATTCTTTCCGGCAGACCTGATATCTATATAAAACACATAAGACTGGGTCTCGGGATAATGATCCTTAAGGAGCATCGCTTGTTTTGCGGTATACATACAGCAAACTCTGGAACAATAAGGACGGTGTTTTGATTCATCTCTTGAACCCACGCATTGAATAAATACAACATTTTTTACTTCTTTATGATCTGAAGGTCTAACGACGTGACCATCGGTCGGGCCCGAAGAGTTGATTAACCTTTCAAACTGCAAGCTGGAAATCACATCTTTTATCTCGCCGTACCCATATTCGCCGTAGTTAGAGTGATCGTAAATGTTAAACCCGGTCGCCACTACTACAGCTCCAAATTTTTCTTTTATTATTTCATCCTGCTGCGTATATTCAATTGCGCCGGTAGGACAGACTTTTTCGCAAATCTTACATTTTCCTGTCTTAAAGAAAGTACAGGTTTCCCTGTCTATAACAGGTACGTTAGGAACAGCCTGCGGAAAAGGAGTATAAATTGCCTTTCGAGGCGCAAGTTTTTCGTTGAATTCGGAGAGGGATTTCCTGTTAGGACATTTAGTTACACAGACTCCGCAGCCGATACATTTTGAATTAACAGATTTTGCTTTTTGTTTTATCTTTACATCGAACTGACCGACATACCCGCATACTTCCACCACTTCAGCGTAAGTCATAAGAGTGATATTAGGATCTTGCGATACCGCCACCATCTTAGGAGTTAAAATACAAGCCGAACAGTCAAGTGTCGGGAATGTTTTATCCAGCTGAGCCATACGCCCGCCAATGGAAGGTTCTTTTTCTACAAGAACTACTTTGTAACCGGCCCCGGCTATATCTAACGCGGCTTGAATGCCTGCGATACCGCCGCCGATAACCAAAGCTCTTTTTTCTATGGAAGCAAACATTTTTGAGAGAGCTTCACTGCGCCTGACTTTTGCTACCGCCATTTCCATGACTTTCATTGCTTTCTGTGTGGCTAATTCTTTGTCATCACTGTGAACCCAGGAAACGTGCTCGCGGATATTTGCCATCTCCATCAAGTATGGATTCAGCCCCGCTCTTTCTATGGTCTTTCTAAAAGTACCTTCATGCATTCTCGGAGAACAGGCGGCAACAACAATACGGTCAAGATTATATTTCTTAACAGCGTCTATGATAGTGTTTTGACCCGGATCAGAACACATATATTTATAATCAACGGAAATACGTACGCCCGGAAGGGTTTCGGCATACTTCGCAACACGGGTAACATCCACAACACCCGCGATATTTGTGCCGCAATGGCAGACGAAAACGCCGATTCTGGCCATTATAATATTCCTTTTGATTTAAGTAAAGGTTTCGGGTCAATAAAATGCTTATTCATCATTAAATCCATATAGTCATAACCTAAGGCAAGTCCCATAACCTGGGTAAAATAAAGAATCGGCATATTTAAATCGGTCTTTAATAATTTAGAAATTTCCGGCTGTCTTGCGTCAAGATTACTGTGGCAGAGAGGGCAGGCAACCATTACAAGGTCCGCCCCGCAAGTTTTTGCTTCTTTCAATATGTCTCCGGAAAGTTTACGGACAATCTCAGTTTTCGTAAGAGAAAATGCCGCGCCGCAGCACTCGGTCTTGTAATACCATTTTATTGGTTCTGCCCCGAGAGCTGATACCAGGTTATCCATGATCATCGGGTTTTCTACTCTGTCGTTTTCGCAAACTTCAGCCGGCCTGGTCATTAAACAACCGTAATAGCAGGCAATCTTTAAACCTTTTAGCTGTTTTTTAATTTTTGCTTTTATATTTTCCAGTCCGTATTTTTCAAGCATTACGCGGGTAAGATGCAATACTTCTGCTTTACCGTTATAGGTTTCACCTGTCACTTCTTCCACTTCTTTTTTCAGGTTAGGGTCTTTTTCCATATTAAGATGAGCCATTTTCAAACGGGAGAAACACGCAGAACAGGGAGAAGTAATGGGCATATTGTGTTTTTCAGCCCAGATAAGCGACTTCGCGGGTAAAGCTGCGGCCGTAAGCTCGGAAGTTATATGAGCAGTCGTGGCACCGCAGCAGGTCCACTCGGGAATCTCAACTAAATCTATTTCCAGATCTTCACAGACCAACCGCGTAGCAACATCATATTCTTTTGCGGTAGACGATAATGAACAACCCGGGAAGTACGCAACTTTAAGCATTCTTTTCGTAAATCCTTTCCCTGTCTTTTTTCTTTATTCTTTTAAACATCCTGATATTTTTTATCATCTCAATGGGATTATATATCAGGTGAGGTATAAAACTTATTTTACCCTTCAGAATCATCTTAACTCCCATAGGGAATACATCTTTAAAAGGATTTAAGGAGAGCATATTATACGCCCCAATCATCCCTATTTCGTATATTTTTCCGGTTAACTCAATAGATTTAAGAAATATCCAGTCAAAAATAGGAATTTCATTATCGGAGAGTTTATATTTACCCGCTTGAGCCATTATCTTCAAGGTATCCATAACTTTTGCTATGTCAATTTCTCTAGGGCAGCGTGTAGTACAGGTTTCACAGGATACACAAAACCATGACGTATTTGCGGACATTAAACGGTCATGCATACCAAGCTGTATCATGCGCATAGCCATTGTAGGAGGATATTCCATTGCGTAGGCCACAGGACAACCTGCGGAACACTTACCGCATTGATAACAGTTGGATATCTTTTGCTGGCTAAGCCTTTCGACATCCTTCCTGAAACCTTCTTTTATGTTCTTTAACTGGAGCTCGTATTTCACAAATACCCCATTTCAATAAAGAGTAAGTAAATACAAAGAAATCTTGAGTATTTTATCATAGATATTTAAGAAAAGTCAATTAGAATAAAGACAATGAAATATGACCGGATTACATGACTTCAGGCTATTTCTTGGACTTTCCAGGGGTTTTTGCTTTCTTTTTTCTGCGTTTGACCGGTTTTTGAACGTTGCTGTCATACATGAAATAACCGACTATAATTACGACAAAAAGCATTAGAAGTAAGGGCCAATATTCAAGTGAGTTTTTAGTCTCAACCTTAACCCTGTCCGCAATTTTATTGGAAACCTCTAAAACCTTAGCAGGCGCAGCTTTGAACGTTTCCATAGCTGTTTTAGATATTGATTTTATTTGTCTAGGAGTTTCAGAAACTTTAGGTTTTTCCGGAACAACTTCAGGGGTTATAATAATATTTTCCGGTGTGACATCCGTTACTTTAGCAATATCAGTATTTTGTGGATTATCTGACACCGGAGTATTTTCTTTAACTTGAACTGTTCTACAGGAGGAAACAAACAAAATAATCGAAAGCAAAAAGACAGTAAAAAAGTATACTCTTTTCATTTTTGCTCCAGTAACAGAAAAGTTCTAAAATAATAAGGCTTCAATTGAAATTTGGTTATTCATATTATCATGCGGGACGTTTTATCCCGCTTACATTAAATCGTCAATTGTCATTCGTCAATCGTAAATTCTTTATTTTATTTCTTCTCCCACTTTAGCAAATCCATTACGGAAGACAGAGTGCTTCCTTCAAGGATCTCTTTTGTGAGACGGTTTTCTTTTTCCAGAACATCCATAGCTCTGTTGGCGTATTCAACGGCTTTTTCTTTTGGGATGACAATTACACCGTCATCATCGCCTACTATCCAGTCACCGGGAAAGATTTTTACTCCCGAGATGGATATCGGTACATTTATTTCACCAAAACCTTTGGGTTCTCCGGCATTAGCCATAATAAGTTTTGAAAATGCAGGAAATTTGAATTTTTTAATCTCTTCTGTATCTCTTACGGCGCCGTTGATCACGACACCTCCGATCTTCTTTCTGACACAGCTGGTCGTTGCCAGTCCACCCCAGACAGCAGGTCCTACACCGGCAACATCAACGACTATAACTTCACCGGGTTTTGCGATGTCAATTGCTTCAACAGGTTTAGCCCAATCTCCGGGGTACGTCCTTACCGTTACAGCCTGTCCTACCATCTTGAGTCCGTTTAAAATAGGTTTTATATCTGCAAGCGAAGGAGTTCTGTGCAGAGCATCCGAGATGTTCGCAGTTGAAACCTGCTTTAAAATCTTCAAAATATCCGCTTCTCCGCCTCTTTTAAACAGGGTTGTTTCTATCTTCTTTAACGAAGACATTGCTTTCTTAATATCTAAAGCCGCTTTTTTTGCATCTTTTGCTTTAGTAATTGAACCGCCGACTATAACTATACTCGCACCGGCCTTAACCGCATCAACCACATTTTCGGAGTTAATACCGCCGGCTACCGCAACAGGTATCTTTACCGCAGCTGTGACTTGTTTCAATATCTCAAACGGCGATTTACCGCGCATCTGATCGTCAATAGAAGTATGAATAGCTATATAGTTAGCTCCAAGTTTTTCCACCTCAATTGCCCGCTTAACCACATCTTTAACAGCTATCATATCAACAACAACTTCACAGCCGTAATTTTTCGCAGCTTCAACGCACTCAGCTATTGTAGAATCAGCAGCCGCACCCAGTACATCAACGACTTTAGCTCCGGCTTTTGCTGCTATCTCCACTTCCGCCCGTCCCGCGTCCATAGTTTTCATATCAGCAACAATCACTTTGGTCGGGAACTTTGCCTTCAACTCACGAATAGCATTAAGCCCCTCAGCCTTAATAAGCGGTGTTCCCGCCTCCAGCCAGTCAGCCCCGCCGGCCACAGCTTCTGTGGCTGCTAACAAAGCGCGGTGCATGTCGACGAAGTCTAATGCTACTTGTAGAATAGGTTTCTTCTGCATACATGTTCCTTTTTATTGAGATATGACATTTTAGCACGGAAGTAGAACAAAGTCTATAAAAGTCTGTAAGCTGAGCTTTTCTCGTATGGAAATATATTTAGCTGTCAACAAATCGTTGACAGAGCGAGATAACAGTCCATAAAGGTCCGTAAAAGTCTAAAATCTTTGAAAATATAATTTAACAACACTATTTCTTTCTGTATTCGTAAGTATTTTCTGACTTATCAGAAGGAACACTCTCTTCTATCTTTGAAAAAGCATATACTTTCAATTTATAGTTTGTTTTAAGATTAAGGCTCTTGGACCAATTTAATACTATGTATTTCGCAGTTTCGGTACTCTTTCTATAGATCATTCTATCCAAACAATAATTTCTTCCGTTAAATATGTCGAATATTACAACTGCATCATAAAAATATTCTCTTCCACCTGAATATCCAGAGAGAACAATTTCAGAATTTCCATCATTATTTAAATCAATTTCCTCTATCTTACCTTTATTAAGTCCATCTCCATATCCAGTTGCTGTTTTAAATATATAATCACCTATTATGGTTGTATTTTTCGTATATTCAATAAATCCTTTATTTCTAATGAAGTCCCATGTTTTATCATCAATTGTACAATAAAATACTTTTTTAACTCCGGTTATATCTATATATTCTTTGAAAAATGTTGAGGTATCTTTTATGCGCTTTAGCTCCTCATTCAAGTTTTTATTAACAATAGTTCTAACAACTTT
>MFGS01000016.1:0-7010 GCA_001778355.1 Candidatus Firestonebacteria bacterium RIFOXYA2_FULL_40_8 | reverse complement strand
TCCTATTGAGGCCCAGGCTTTACGAGTCATAACTTATACTTTTCCTTGATTTTCCAGACTTCGTCGCCTATTATTTGACCTACGTTGGATATTTGAAGCGAGTCCTTGAAATCACGGCTGATTTCGCGAAAGACCTCTTCTTTAAGTTTGAATTTGGTAATTGTGATTAGAATTCTGCATGCCTCGGGATCATACTCATCCTCGGGACAACCATGCATTAGACCGGCAGGGTCAGTTTTGATTAACAAAGCAGTAATCTCTGCCAAGCAATTTATGTATTTTTGTTTATCCTGATCATTGGGCATTTGAACCTTAGCCTTTGACAAAATTAGTTAGAACGTTACTCACGTTACAAGTTTCTCACGGTCTACATTAGAGTGGTATTATTTTATCAAAACTTCATCGTAAAGACTCGTATTTTTCTTATAAATATTCTCAAGATTTTAGACCTTACAAACTTTACAAACCTTATAGACCTTACAAACTTGTCGTCGCTTTCTCCTGCGGCTTAAACTGTACTTTATACAACTTGCTATACAGCGTTTTCTTTGACATTAGGGAATCGTGATTTCCTTCTTCCACTACTCTTCCTTTTTCTAGGACTAGTATCTTGTCCGCGTTTTGAATTGTGGACAATCTATGTGCAATGACTATAGTTGTTCTATTCTTTGTGAGACGTTCTAAAGCCTGTTGAATGAGATGTTCTGTTTCCGTATCTACAGAGGAAGTCGCCTCTTCCAGGAGTAATATCGGAGAGTCTTTAAGAATAGCTCTGGCTATTGATAATCTTTGTTTCTGACCTCCGGAAAGTTTTACTCCTCTTTCGCCTATCAGAGTTTCGTAACCATCCTTAAATTCCATAATATAATCGTGGGCATTGGCAAGCATTGCCGCCATTTTCATCTGTTCAACCGTAGCATCTCTTTTCCCGTAAAGGATATTATCTTTTATCGAACCGTTAAAAAGGAAAACATCCTGCAATACTAACGCAATATTTCTTCTTATATGCTGAAGTTTTAAATCTCTTAGATCTACCCCGTTCATTTTAACAACACCCGATGTAGGGTCGTAAAACCTCGGAATAAGATGAATAATTGTAGTCTTCCCGCCGCCGGAAGGTCCTACCAGTGCCGTAATTTTTCCGCTTTCGGCTTTAAAACTAAGATTATACAGAACCGGTTTGTTCTTTACATATTCGAACCCGACATTTACAAGTTCAATTTCTTTATTGGAACATTTCTTTGTTTCAATTGCACACGGCTTATCTTTTATCTCAGGAACAGCATCAATTACTTTGAATATTCTCTCTGCATTTGCAAAACCGCGTTGATATAACTCGGTAAGACGTCCCAAGCTGATAATAGGATTATAAAAGAAACCAAGATACAGTAAAAAAGCCACCAGGTTTGCAATTTCAAGTTTACCTTGAAGTACAAGATTTCCGCCAAACCAGATAGTCATTATCGTGCCGATAGCTGCCACAAATTCAATTATTGGATAATATGTCCCCCACGTATTGACGGCGGTCATGGCTGCTTTAAAATGCGACTCGCTTTCTGTTTTGAATCTTCCCTCCTCATACTTCTCCTGGGTGAAAGACTGTATTACGTTCATACCAACTATGTTATCCTGCAGCATGGCGCTGATATCGGCCAGTTCCTCCTGTACTTTTCTCCAGGCTTTCCTTGATTTCAAAGAAAACCTTATTATTAAAAAAGCAATAACCGGCATAGGAATCAGGGTAAACAACGCAAGTTCGGTGTTTATTTTAAAAAGAATGATTGAAACTCCAAATAAAATAATGAAGTTTATTATCGTTTCAGGAAAAGCATGTGCAAAGAGTTCTTCTCCTATATGCACATCACTGGTAAGCTTATACATTATTTTACCGGTTTGTCTTTCACCGTAATACTTTGCAGAAAGGGTTTGTAAATGATTGTATAGTTTTTCTCTTATATCACAAACTATTCCGTATCCAACTTTGTGATTAAAATTAGCGGCAAGACCTCTCAAAATAGCTCTTACAACAAAGACGGAAAGCAAAGTAATCACCATATTCCTGATGACAAACACTACTTCTTCTTTAGAATGAGTGGTTTCAGTAAAAAGAGAGATAAATCTTTTCAGGACTAGCGGTATATAAAGGTCTATACCTGTAAGAATTATGGCGAAAACAATTCCACAAATCCAGAGCAAACGGTAGGGCTTGACAAAAGTAAAATACCGTTTGAAATATTCCATTATTTACCCATAATTTGAAGAATTATTTCCCTGTCACGGGCGCGGTTGTCAAAATCAAGAAATATTATATGCTGGAATATCCCGAGTAAAAGTTTTTTCTCGGTAAAAGGGACTACCAGCGAAGGTCCAAGAAGGGATGCCCTGACGTGCGAATGTCCGTTTTTATCGTTATGGGTAACGTTATGTTTATATTTATCTATTTCCGGGATAATCTTTTCCATGAACTCTTTCAGGTCTGTTACCAGTCCGGGTTCATACTCCAGAGTAGTAAGCGCCCCTGTAGCGCCAGGAACAAATATTGTCACCGTTCCTGTGTTCATCGCGCAATCCTGGATGGCCCGGTCTATCAGATTTGTAATATCTTTTATATCCGAATTTCCGGTCGTCTTAAATTTTAGCTTTTCGGTGCATACTTGCATGATGTTCCTTTCCAAACTATATTTACTTTTCCTTTTTTCCGAGTTCATAACCTTTTTCAATAGCTTTTTTATTTACTGCAACAAGTTCTTTATATTTTTCGGAGGCGACACCTTCCATAGCTGCAATAATAGACTCAAGTTTTACTGATTTAGATATTCCAGCATATACTCCAATCGCCAGCATGTTCGCTATTCTTGCGTTACCAAGCTCTCTTGCAATTTCGGTTATTTCAATCCCTAAAACTACCGCGTCTTTTCGTTTTACTTCTCTTTTTATAAGAGATGAATTAAGGATAACAAGTCCTTTATCGGCAAGAACGTTTTCATAATTGTCAAAACCTATATTATCCAACGCGATAATAACCTCAGGTCTCCCGATGACCGGAGAGGCTATAGGTTTATCAGAGATCACTACTGCGCAATACGAAAGTCCTCCCCTTTTTTCCGCACCATAAGAAGGCAGCCAGGTAACAAATTTATCCTCCAGAAGCCCCGCACGGCATAGCACAGTGCCGGCAAGAAGTATGCCTTGCCCGCCGCTACCGCAGATGATAACGTTATTCTCCATAGCTTTCTACCTTTAACTCTTTAGATTGTTAGATTAGCCAGATTTTTTTCAACATTTAATCCGTTAGAACGTTCCACGTTAGCACGTTACTCACGTTCTACTCTAATGTGGTATTGTATAATTTAATAATTACTAACTCGGTTTTTCCACTGTACTGACTGTCCTTGCTTTACTTGCTTTCTTTGCTGTTCGTGCTGTCCTTAATCACTCCTAATTTAAAATATTCCATCATCTTTTCTTTTATAAACTTTAATGCGTCCAAGGGTTTTAGTCCCCAGTTGATCGGACACGGGGATAGAACTTCTACAAAAGAAAAACCTTTTTTATCTATCTGATTCTGGAAAGCTTTTTTAATTGCTTTTTTTGCTTTAATAACATTTGCCGGATCAATTACTGTTACACGTTCTATATAAACCGCTCCTTCAATTGATGAAAGAAGCTCGGAGACCCTTAAAGGATGTCCTGCGACCTTAACATCTCTGCCTTTTGTAGTTGTAGTTGTTTTCATTCCTTCTAATGTGGTGGGCGCCATCTGCCCGCCGGTCATTCCATAAACAGCGTTGTTAATAAAAATTACTGTAATATTTTCCCCTCTATTAGCGGCGTGTATTATTTCATTAGTTCCGATTGACGCAAGATCACCGTCACCCTGATATGTAAAAACAATCCTATCAGGCAGGCAGCGTTTAATAGCGGTAGCTACAGCAGGAGGCCTTCCATGAGGCGCTTCGGTCACATCGAAATTAAAATAATCATACGCAAAGACAGCGCACCCGACAGGAGCTATCCCTATAGTCCGTTCTCTTACC
This sequence comes from Candidatus Firestonebacteria bacterium RIFOXYA2_FULL_40_8, assembly GCA_001778355.1. GTDB lineage: Bacteria > Oederibacteriota > D2-FULL-39-29 > D2-FULL-39-29 > D2-FULL-39-29 > D2-FULL-39-29. The sequence goes on along the minus strand of MFGS01000016.1, from coordinate 2,973 downwards.
CCGAGTTCATCTATAACTTCAGCCACGAGCCGGTGAACAAGCCCGTGTCCGCACCCCGGACAGTAGGAGTTAGCAGTTTCGGTCAGACTTATTGGTTTAGTGTAGACTGCTTTCATTTTATTAATTCCTTTATTTTTGCAAATATTTCTTCTTTCGTGGCAACTGCCCCGCCAGGTTTACCAAAGAAGGATATTTTTTTATTATCTTCCACTGCCAGCCGGATATCTTCAACCATCTGTCCGAGATTTAATTCTACTACAAGAACTTTTTTAGCTTTTTTCCCGAGTTTTGATACAACCTCAGAAGCAAAGGGCCAAACAGTTACAGGTCTGAATAAACCTGCTTTGACACCTTCTTTTCGTGCCATATCTATTGCACCTCTACAAATCCTGCCCATTATGCCATAAGCACAAACCAGTATTTCGGCATCTTCCGCCAGGTACGTTTCATGAATAACTTCTGTTTCCATTTTTTTATATTTTTCCGCAAGTTTGTAATTATGCTTTTCCAGTATCGTAGGGTTCTGCATCATTAAAGAAAATACGGATCTTGGCTTTCTGTTTTTAGCTCCGTCAAGGATCCAGTCTTTTTCAGGTAATTTCTTTTTTGATTTGTACACCGGAAATTCCACTGCTTCCATCATTTGTCCGAGAATTCCGTCAGAAAGAAGCATAACAGGAGTTCTATACATATCCGCCAGGTCAAAAGCGGTCATCACATGTTCTATAGCTTCAGGAATTGTCGAAGGCGCAAGTACCGGCATTCTATAATCCCCGTGTCCCCCGCCTTTTGTGGCCTGAAAATAATCCGCCTGTGAACCCTGAATGTTCCCGAGTCCCGGTCCACCGCGCTGCATATTTACGATCACACCGGGCAGCTCACAACCGGCCATGTAAGATATACCTTCCTGTTTGAGAGAAATCCCCGGACTGGATGAACTGGTCATGGCACGTGTACCTGTTAAAGATGCACCAAAAACCATATTAATAGCCGCCAGTTCGCTCTCCGCCTGTATAAAAACCCCTCCTGCTTCCGGCATACGCCACGACATATATTCGGGTATTTGATTTTGAGGAGTAATCGGATAGCCGGCATAGAATCTGCAGCCGGCAATAATTGCAGCTTCTGCAATTGCTTCGTTTCCGTTAATAAATATTTTTTTGCCCGTTTTATTCATTTTTTCTCTTCCTTGTAAACCTCTATTGCCGCTTCAGGACACATAAGCGCGCACAAAGCGCAGGAATTACATTTGTTCTCTTTGTCATTAAATTCAATATATAAATAGCCCCTGGTATTTACGGCTTTTGACAAAGAAAGGTTGCCTTTATTGCAAAAATGAATGCAATAGCCGCAACTCTTACATTTTTCTTTTTCGATATTTACTTTTTGACCCTTGTTCATTTTCTTTCCAGCACCTTTTTTATACCGCGTACCGCTTGTTTAATTCTTTCTTCATTTTCAACAAGTGCGAATCTGACGTAGCCTTCTCCATATTCTCCAAAACCAATTCCGGGTGAAACTGTTACAGCACCCTCACGCAGTATAAGCTTACTGAATTCCACAGAACCCATAGCTTTAAACTTATCGGGAATCTCGGCCCAGATAAACATAGTAGTATTTGGCTTAGGAATATTCCAGCCTGCTTTAGCCAGACCGTCGATTAAAACATCCCGTCTTACCCTATAGACATCCGCAATTTCAGCAGTACATTTTTGATCCCCTTTTAACGCCGTAATAGCAGCTACTTGTATCGGAGTAAATATACCGTAGTCCATATAACCTTTCAACTTTGCCAGATCAGAAATTACTTTTTCATTACCCAAACAAAAGGCAATACGCCAGCCGGCCATGTTGTAGGATTTAGTTAAAGAATAGAACTCGACTCCTACGTCTTTTGCGCCTTTAGCCTGTAAGAAAGACGGCGGTTTATAACCGTCAAAATGCAAATCCTTATAAGCATAATCATGAATCACAACAAGATTTTCTTGTTTTGCAAAGGCTACAACATCCTCAAAAAACTTAAGATCAACGGTAGCCGTGGTCGGATTGTGAGGATAACTGAGAAGCAATACTTTTGGTTTAGGTGAATACTGACTCATTTTAATTTTATTCAGGTCTATAATAAAATTATTCTCTTTTAAAAGAGGCATGCTGATGACTTTCCCGCCTGCTATCACTATTGAATACAGATGAATCGGATAAGTCGGATTAGGAACCAACGCTTGATCCCCGTCTCCCAGTAACGCCATAGCGAGATGCGAAATTCCTTCCTTTGCTCCTATAGTTGCAATAACTTCTTTCTCCGGGTCTAAATCAATATTAAAATCCTCTTTATATCTGAAAGCAACCGCCTTTCTTAGTCCCGAGAGTCCTTTGGAAACGGAATATCTGTGAGCTTTAGGATCTCTCGCTACTTCGCAGAGTTTGTCAACTATATGCTGAGGTGTCGGCTTGTCAGGATTTCCCATGCCAAGGTCGATGACATCAATACCTTTGGCTCTTTCTTCATGCATAAGGCTTTTAACCGCACCAAGTGCATACGGAGGCAAACTTTTAATTCTTTTTGACTGTTCAAATATCATATAATCCTTTTTGGAAAACGATTCCACAGATTCCAGAACTATCGGATTCCACTGATAAAATATTTAAAAAGCATCAAAGTGTGTGAACTTTTTAATATTTCTGAACCTTTCATTTATTTTCGCCATTGTTAACGTATTAAATCTATTAATAGAAAAATCTTCAACCGAGTAGGATGCTGTAACCGTTCCAAAAATTAAAGCACGTTTTATCTCTTCCTCGGTCACCTTGCTTACCGAAGAAATATACCCCATAAATCCTCCGGCAAAACAATCACCGGCTCCGGTAGGGTCAAAAACAGATTCTAAAGGGTAGGCGGGAGCCAGAAAGTGCCAGGCATCCGACATCAGGATACAGCCATGTTCACCTTTTTTGATAACAGCCATTTTCGGC
>MFGS01000015.1 GCA_001778355.1 Candidatus Firestonebacteria bacterium RIFOXYA2_FULL_40_8 | reverse complement strand
TCAATAAAAAGTTCGAGCCTTTTATCATCGCGGCTAAAACTATTAAAAAAGGGAATATTGTCAGGATAAGATACAAAGTGTTGGAAAGAGGTTTTTGCAGTATAAAAGTGTATGATTCCGGAAGAGTGCTTGTTAAGAAGATTTTCTCTGGTGTAAAGAAACCGGACAGCTATTTTGCCGAATGGGATCAGAAAAATAATGTCGGCCAGGATGTTCCTGTCGGAGATTATGTCGTGGTATTTGAACTTGGCTCCTATAAGGATATCTTGGAGATGAATATACAATGAAAAATACTCTGCTGCTGGTTTTGATCGTTCTGTCCGGCATTTCTTACGCTCAGGATAAAGAAAAATTAAAGAATATGTTTAATAATGCTTCGACCGATACTTCCTTTGTTTACGCAGCAAAAAGCATGGCAGAGACGGGGGATAAAACAATAATACCAAAAATAATAGATAAGATAAGAGGACTGATTGACGGCAAGGATGATAATATTGATACCGTTGAAGAACTGATGGGGGGCCTGGCCTGTTTTAAAGATAAAAGCGTGATAAGTTTTATGTATGAATTAATTAATATGAAAGATCTAAATCCAAGGATTTTCCGAATGAGTGTTTATGTCCTGGGCGAAATAGGCGACAGTTCAATATTTCCTGAACTTATCGTGATCTTGCAGGGTGAGAGGAATTATGAATTAAGGCGCGAAGTGGTATGGGCATTCGGCAAGGTGAAAATAAAAGAGGCGGCTCCGATACTTGCGAAATTATATCCTGATGAGGAAACGTCCGTAAGGGGCGTAATTGCGTTATCAATGTATAATTTTGAGAGTCCGGAAGCGCTTTCTGTTTTGCAGGGAGAACTGAAATATGAAAAAAACGAATGGGTTAAGGAAAAATTGAATTGGGTAATAAATAAAACAAGAAAAAACAAGGAACTCCCTTGAGTAAATTATATATATTTTTGCTGACAGATCTGTTCGCAGTGTCTCTTGCGGTATTTGCTAACGCGGCAGAGGAAAAAAAAGAATATGCAGTGATCTTTTCTTCAGGAGAATTACCGAGTGCAAAGCTCCTGGAAAGCGCTGACTTGAGTGTTTCAGATAAGTATGTTTGTAAGTATGAGTTGACAACCGAGAATGCCGAAGTTGGAAAGAACGTATTAAAGGCCACCTTGACCAGGAAAAAAGATAAATTTGGAGTTTTAAATCCGAAAAATCCTGATTGGAACAAGTGGGACGGGTTCAAATGTAAAGTGTACAACCCTCAAGATTTTAGTATTAAACTTAGTTTCGTTGTAAGGGACAGGGATCTTGGCTATGGGAAACCCGGAGGTAACGACTGGGACGCAAGATGTGACATCACAAAAGTTATTTCTCCGGGGTGGAATGAGTTGGAAATTGACTTTACCATACTTTCAATTAATGACGCAAAGGATTATATAAACGTGAAGAAGATCCTTGAATGGAGCTTTTCCGGGTATAGCCTTGACAATGAACTCGCTATCTTGTATTATACCGATATAGAATATTTCAACGAGTAAATTCGTAAATTGTCAGATTATAATCCGGGTGTTTGAATAAAATTATATGTTTTTCGCATTATGCAGATTTCAAATGGAGCGAGCACATGCCTAAGAACAGAAAACTGACACGAAACCAGGTTGTTGACCGGATTATGAGTGTGATTAAACACTTGCCCGAAGCGGTAAAAGAACTTCCGGAGGATTTTAAAACACGGTCTTACTGGGAAGGAGTTTTTAAAAATGGAGAACCTGCAGAAAGAATAATGGAAGTCCTCAGGGAACTTCCGGCTTTTACTTATATGGTGCCGAAGAATCCCTCAAGAAAATCCTGGATTAAAGTATTTGAAAAACATATGGGATTGAGACAGGTACCTGAGATGCTCCGCAAGATCTCTGCTTATGCGCGTTTTACTCCTGTAAAAAGGAAAAGGATCAAATACTGGCGCGATGCTTTCGGAAAAGGGGAAGCCATCCAAAGAGTCAGGCCTGTTGAATCTGATGAGTACATCCATAATCCCCATCGCGGCACGACGACGTTCCAGCGCTTCCAAGGGGAAGCCGTATACCCTTCATTTATTACCGGAGATACTTTTGGACCGGTCACATTCCCGTCTAAAGGCAAAATAAAAGACAATATCGGTTTTATTCCCCGTACAACGCTCACCTATTGCCGCTGGCCCTGGGCCTGGCTTGAACCGGAAAAGAGAAAATACAGATGGGACATTATTGATAACACACTTAAAGCGGCGCGCGAGGCCGGACAAACCGTCCAGCTTCGTTTTCAGCCGTACACTGAAAATTGGGGGGTTATCTCAAAAACCTCAAGAGTTAATTTACCGGCTTGGTATTGGGAGACAGGCGCGGCACGAATAGAAAAATCCAGATTTACCGCCATTGAACCGGATCATAACGACCCTCTCTATCTTAAACATTTCGGAGAATTCATAAAAGCTTTCGGGAAACGATATGACGGTCATCCTGACATTGAAAGCGTTGATGTTGCGTACGGCGGTTACTGGGGTGAGGGAGGCGGGAATTGTTTGCCCCGGACCGCAAATAAGCTGGTAGATATCTATCTTAAAAGTTTTAAAAAGACCCAGTTAATATTACTTATCGGGACTTTGCAGGATATTTCGAAAACTACTGTTAAAGCAAAAAAGGCTTTAGGTTTTCGTGCCGACTGTATCGGTGACTTAAGTCTCGGAAATTCACCGGATGTTCCGTCACATCTGAGCTGGAACCACACTTTCGATTGCTATCCTAAGTGTATCGAAGAAGGCGGGGTCAAAGAGGCCTGGAAAACTGCTCCGGTCGTTATGGAATCGTGCGGGAATGTAGCAACGTGGGTTGCAAACGGTTATGACTTTGATACCATAATCAGGGAAGGTTATAAATATCATACTTCTGTTTTCATGCCTAAAAATGTTTTCTATCCGGAAAAAGTAAGGGAAAAACTCATAGAATTTGACAAAAAGATCGGGTACAGGTACGCGGTCCGGCAGGTGTTAATGCCTATAGAAGTAAAGAACGGAACCGGCTTTAATATTGAAACTTTCATTGACAATGTCGGCGCAGCTCCGATTTATAGACCTTATAAATTGGCGTTGCGGTTTACTCAGGGTAAAAAAATAAAAATAGTAAAATTTAAAAAAGATATCCGTACCTGGCTTCCGGGGCATAACTGGTTCAAGGAAAATCTGATTTTTTCAAAAGGTTTTAAGAAGGGAGAGGTGAAAGTGGCTTTGGGTATTATTGATGACAAAAACCTGCCCAAGGTATGGTTTGCAATAAAAGGAAAGACAGATAAGGACTGGCACCCGTTAACAAGTATGGATGTCGTTTAACCTGGTAATGTCCTGAAATGAAATATTGTATTAAGGATAGTATATAAATATGTTGAAAATAAAAGCATTTAGAAAAAAAATAACTCCTGTGACCGGTGTCCGGCTGGCAGGTTACGGTTCGGATGTCGTTTCTGACGGAATTCATGATGAACTCTATATTTCCGGGATAGCATTTTCTGACGGAAAGAGCAAAAAAATACTCTTAAGCTACGACCTATTGGGAATGGATAGACCACTTGTCGTTAAGATAAGGAGAAAATGCGCGAAAATACTTAAGATAAAAGAAACAGATGTCGTTCTTTGCTGCACACATACGCATTCGGGACCGCATACCAGGTCAAACAGCAAAATCAATATGAGAAATCTTGAATATTCCGGTCAACTGGTTGATTGGAGCGCTGAATCAGTTACGGGTTCTTTTGATAATATGACTGCAGTTGATGTCTACTTATATTCTGCCGATGTATTTGAAAATGTTAACAGAAGAGTGACATTGCCGGGAAATGTTTTCGCCTATTTGCCTTTCAATAAGCATCTCCAATCAATGGTGAACGGAATAACGGATCCTGAGCTTGGAATGGTGTTTTTTACGAAGAAAGGCGGAAGTAAGTTGATATCCAGCATTGTAAATTATTCGGCTCATCCGTTGTCTTCTCAATCGTCGGGTGAATCCTCGTTAAAGATAACTTCCGACTATCCGGGAGTATTAAGAAAGATCGTTGAAAGAGACCTTGGGGGTTTATGTGTATTTGTTACAGGGGCTTGCGGGGACCTTCATCCGGTGAACTTTGAGTCCGGATTCGAAAAAACAGAAGAGATGGGGAAAAATCTTGCGGTTAAGGTGATTGAAAGTTATTCCCAGGCTCTAAGGATAAGAGAGTGCAAACTTAAAAATTATTATTTGGAAACCAGATCAACGACGGTAAAACTTGAGATAAAAAATGGCGCAAAGTCAGTGTTAATGCCTCTGTTTAAAAATAAAAAGCATGAAAAAGCAGAGATACATTTTTTAAAGATCGGGGATGTTTGTTTTGTCGGTGTTCCCGGAGAATTATTGTGCGAACCAGGGATGGAAATAAAATAGAATTCTCCATTTAAAAAAACATACATCCTGTATAATTCTACCGGTTATCTGAGCTATATGCCGCATGCCAATGCGTATGTGAATGGCGGATATGAAGTGGAAACCTCGCAGGTTAATCAATTTGAAACTTTTAAATTTGTCGGAAAAACAATAGATGAATTTAGTAAATGGAAAAAAGCGGACGCTAAAAGAATGCTTAAAGTGCGGCGGGTGACTAAATAAAATGGCAAATAAATACAAGAGAGTAAATTCCGGGATACCGGGGCTGGATGAAATATTTAGCGGCGGTATCGTTGAGAACAGTATTACTCTTCTCGCCGGCCATTCTGGTACCGGCAAGACCATGTTTGGGCTTCAGTTCTTAAAGGAAGGTTTACTCTCAGGTGAAAAATGTATATTCATATCGTTAGGTAAAAATCCTTTGCGAATATTAGATTCTTATGATGTTTTAGATATCCGGTGGAAAAAATATATAGGTCAAGGGAAATTTATTCTTCACTCTGCCAAATTGTCCTCTTTGGCAGATGCCGTTTTAGTTCTGGAAATAATATTAAATAAAGAAGATAAATTCAGGATTGTAATAGACGAATTTCCTGCAAAACTTAATACGGAAGATAATGGAGAACTGCTGGAAGCTGTAAACAATATTGTCGAAAACACAATTAATTTTAACGTGACAGCTGTTTTTATAAGCGGAGTTTTTGAAGAAGAAAAATATTTTGGCCTGGCGGCTACAGCCTTAGCTCCTATCGCCGATAACATAATTGTTATAAAGCAATCAGCGGTAAACAATAATATTGTAAAATTATTGACGGTATTGAAATCAAAAGCTACGCTTTGCGATAAGAAGATAAGCGAACTACGTGTAGGAGCCGCAGGGCTGGAACTTAGAGAAGCGGGTGCGGCGGCACATGTTGAAATAAATGTTTATATTCCGTTTGGAAAATTAATAGTTCAATGCATAAGAGAGTTTGAGGAAAAATATCCTAGCATTGCCGTGTATCGAACACAAAAACCGGCTAAAACTATGCGTAAAATCGACACTCCTTCTTCTAAGGAACCCGCCGGTGGAGTGATAAGTCTTGGGTATAATGAGGTTTTTAAGTATTCGCAGGAAGGATTACTTTTAGATCTGGAAGAAGACTATATAGCGGAAGATGATTATATAAAAGAAGCCCTGGAAGCTTGTTATTATGATGGTAAATTATACGGTATCCCGGAAGATGTATATTGTAAAAGTTTGATCTATAGAAAAGATTTGCTTGAAAAATATAAAAGAAAAGTCCCGGAAACCTGGGATGAACTGGTAGAAACCTCCGGATACATTTTAAAAAAAGAAAAGAATTCCGAGTTGAACGGTTTGTTGTTTTTTTGCGGGGATGGCGCCCAGCTGGCAGACTCCTTCGTTGAATTTGTCTGGTCTAACGGAGGTTCTATATTTGATAAAGAAGGGAATGTTACCTTCACCGGTAAAGAATTAGAGGCTTTGAAGTTTATGAAAGACTTAATATATAAATACAAGATAATGCCGGAAAATTCATATTTATATGAGGATTGGGATATTATTAAAAAATTTTGCGCAGGTAAGGTGATATTTTTGAAATTTATGCCGTATATTATGAAGGAGTTTCAAGGAAAGGGTGCTGCGCTTGAAAATAAGGTGGGACTGGCGCCGCTTCCGGGGATGAAAAAAGAAGAAAAAGGTTATGGAGTTCTGAGCGGGCAGGCGCTAGCTATTCATAAAAATACGAAATTTCCGCAAGAAGCAAATAAATTTCTCAAATATTTCCTGGACTCCGGTGTTTTGAAAAATGTTGAACTTGAGTCCGGCTATCCTTTTCCTGCAAAAATATCTATTTTGAAAAGCAAAGAAATATTAGCAAAAAAGCCGTATTATGCCGCCTGTGATTCATTGTTTGAAAATTGTAAAAATAAATATAAAGAAATTATGAACTATGATTTGATTTCCCTGTTGATAAAAAAGAAAATACTTCCGGTTATTAAAGGGGAGGTTGAACCGGAAAATGCGCTGGAAGCGCTGGCCGGTGAAATTAAAAAAGTAAAAAGACATAAAATTTATAATAAAATAGCTGAAAATACTATAAGTTATCTGGAGAAAAACTTCGATAAAAAGATATCCTTAGATGATGTGGCTGCCGCCATGAGATACAGTACGGGTTATCTGGTCAGGGTCTTCAATTTTGAAACCGGAATGTCTATATTTGATTATTTAATTAATATCAGAATGGAAAAGGCAAAAAAACTGTTAGAAGATATACAGTATAATGTAAATGAAGTCGCAATAAAAGTCGGTTATACTGATGTTTCATATTTTTGCAAGATTTTCAAAAAGCATACCAATTCCACCCCCGGTGAATATAGATTAAGAAAACTTTAACATTTTATTGTGAAGAGAACATATGTTTCTTTACGAAAGCAATGTTAGCCTGGTTGAAATCAGACCGAAGTATTAAGTTTAAATAAGAATAACTGTCCTAATCTGCGGTGAGCAATAGTTTCATCTGTGACATCAGCTCTGAAATACTCCTGCGTCAGTATTCAGAGCTAAAAACATTGCTAAAATCCTTTATTATTTGCTATAATAACTGTTAATTGGTAGGGGCGCTTAGCTCAGTTGGTTAGAGTACCAGCTCGACAAGCTGGGTGTCACAGGTTCGAGCCCTGTAGCGCCCACCATAAATAGAGCAATTGATAATCGAAAATCGAGAAATAAAGTAAATCAATTGCGGTCTATTTTCGACTTTCGATTCTCAAATAGGTTGTTACTGGAAGTTAAACATACTAAAGGGACGATCATGCCGGAAAATCCGTTAAGCACTGATGAAGCTAAAATAGTTAATCAAACTGCAAGAACTCTGAGAATACTTATCAGTAATGCGCAGCTCTACTCGCCTAAAAGCCAGCTTGTTAAAGACGGCGTTGCCGGTTTAATTAAAACTCTTGAACCCTACCTTTCGACCAGAGGAAAGATGAATCTGAGCGAGTCGGAAAAAAATCTGATAGTCGACGGTCAGGTCTTAAAAACGGCAGATAAAAGCGGTGTTGCTTTTGTTGAAAATATGATCCAGTGCGAGCTTAGAAGTATTACGTTTAAAAATGGAATTGCAGAAGAAGAACTCCTTGTTTTAGTCGAGAATATGAGTATTAAGAAGAAGGAAGCACGTCCTGATATTGCAAAATTGCTTTCGGAAAAAGGTTTTACGCATATAGAAACAAATCAAAAAGTTTATGTGGCCTTGAATGATAATCAGGAAATTAGGCAGGAAGAAGACCCCAAAGCTTCACAGGTTTCAAACGAAGCAGGGGTGATAGAAGGTGTTCCTTCGGGAACAGCGGGGGGAGGTTCGGGAGTATCGTCCGGCAATTATGCGGGAGCTGATGAAGCAATTAATAATGTTCCGGCAAAGTCGGCGGTGGATAGCATAACAAGTCAGGCTGAACAGGCAGTTTCCGGACAGAAAAAAGACCTAATAAAGAAAGAACGCAGGAATGAGCTTCAAAAGATGCTGAAAGAACTGGACGGAATTAATAGGCCTGACCTTGCCGGCCAGGTAGTTGATAAGATCGCAGAGAATCTGGATGATAATGAGAGTAATGTAAGATTAGAAACTGTGCGCTCCTTTAAACAGTTAAATCCTTCTATCCAGCAGTTGAGCGATAAGAAAATCATCTCCAACCTTGAAGATAAATTCCTGAATACCGAAGAGAGCGAGACCGAAGAAGATGTTTATCGAGAACTTGCGGATTTGCTGGAATCGGCAGCCAACAGAAATGCAGCAGAGGGTAATTACGAAAAAGCTATTCAGATAACCAGGATGTTCCGGCTCCATAAATACTCTAAAAATGAGGGTTTTGAAAGCCGTGCCCTCAGTGCGGATAAAGTTTTGAAAAAACTTGCGAACAGCGGACTGGTTGATATTCTTGTTGCCGATTTACGTTCGGAAGAGGGAAAGAAAAAAGAAGAGGCGTATAAAGTTGTGGCGTCTCTTGATGAATATGCGGTATTTTATCTTATAAATACTTTGAAAGATATAGAAGATCTGCACCTTCGCAGGATTATTGGTTTCCTGATAAAAAACCTCGGAGAGAATGCCGTAAAGCTTCTGTGCGAGTCGATAACTCCAGATATCTCCACCGAAGAAGCGCTTAGGATTCTTGAAGTCATGGATAGTGTCGAGTTTTATGATGTAGTTTTTGATGAGTTGAAGGCTATGTATTCGCATTATAATCCGGATATACGTAAAGGCGTTCTGGATATTCTTGCGAAGATCAAACCTGACAGGGTAAAAGAATTATTATCCACAGCTTTGGATGATTTTGATCCGAAAATATTAAAAGAAGCCATTAAGTTGTCCGGCAGGGTAAGAGCGAATGAACTGGTTCCTAAGCTTCTGACATTTATTTCTCCCGAAAGCGTTTTTTCTAAAAAAAAGCAGGATCCCTCCCTGGAAGAAGAAGTATGTGCCTCTCTCGGTAAGATAAAAGACTTGTCTGCTATAGAGCCGCTTGCTAAAATAGTTGCCGGCGGAGGTTTACTTAGCTTTACCAGGGGAAAGCTTTTAAACACGAGGATAGCCGCGTTATACGCCCTTGCTTCTTATTCTCAAACGGAAACAAAGGCTGTTCTTTCCAGGTTTGTCACAAATAGCGAGAAAAATATTTCCAGAGCGGCAAAAGAAGCTTTGAAAATGCAGGAAAAGACCGGTTCAAGAAAAGGCGCTGCCGAATCTTACCGTCTTTTGTAGGAAGGTGAAAAATGAAATGTGTAAATCATAAAGAGAAAGAAGCGGTAGCAATGTGTTCCATCTGCGGCACCGGAATGTGTGCTGATTGCGATATCCGGCTTGCAGGCAGGTTCTATTGCCAGAAATGTGCCGACGAGCTGGTAAAAGAGGGCGCAATTGTCGCAATTAGAAAGTTATATGAAATTCTTGAAGAAAAGAGAAAACATCACAGAGTTTACGCGCTGATAACTATCGAAATTACTCCGTCCGGTTATGAAGGTATGTTTTTAAAAGGAATAATGCACAACATCAGTTCCGGAGGCATGGCCGTCCTCTGTGACAAACAAATATCTATTAATGAGATGGTTTATATAAGTTTTACCCTTCCGAACGGGGAAGTGTTCGAGAATGTTCAGGCAGGTGTGGTCAGGTCTGAAAAAATCGGGGAAAAATACAATTTAGGCCTTTTGTTCATGAATATGATGGAAAAACAAGCCTTAATCGACGAGTTCATTTTTAATTCTAAAAAGAAGAAATACACCCAGGAAAGCGCTGATATTGCGAATTATCTTTAGCAGTTAATATTTTCGTAAATTCACGTTAAGTTGACAAAATAAGGCTTCTGTGATATACTTTAATAGAGATAGGTCAACTAAATGTAGAGATAAGTCAATCGGATGTCTTTACAGAAAACTCCGATTGTATAAGAATAATCAGAAGTTATGGTTATCTTAGAGGATGGTAGTTATGAGAAAACTTATTTTAATCACATTAGTTTTATTTGTTGCCGGATCGTTATATGCAGGTGCCGGAAGTACTTCAGCTAATTTCCTCAGGATAGGTACTGGAGCAAAAGCTGCCGGAATGGGTGAAGCGCAGGTTGCAATATCAGACAATGTTGACTCCGTATATTGGAATCCGGCGGGACTTGCCCTTGTAAAAAATACCGAAGTCAGCCTGATGCATTTGATGTACTGGCAGGGAATAAATTATGAGTATGCCGCAGTAGCTCTTCCTATGAAAAAAATCGGAACGTTCGGGGTTAGTGTGAGTTATTTGGATAGCGGACTCATTGACCGGACTACGGAAAATGCAGGAGGGAGTGATTACACTGCTGCCGGTTCCTTCACTTATAGAGCTTTTTCCGGCGCGATTTCTTACGGCAATAAGTTTGTTATAGAAAAAATGCCGATGAATCTCGGAGCAAGTATTAAAATTGTCGGAGATAGGCTTGACGGTGAATTCCAATTTGGCGCCGGTTTGGACCTTGGTGTGACTTCAGAGATTATTAAAAATGGTTTTATCGGCGTTGCTTTTGATAATATCGGAATTACGTTTGCTAAAAGCACTCTCCTTCCCATGCAGTTGAAAGTTGGCGGCGGTTATTTGTTAAATGCACTGGGAAAAGATCACCTTGTTGTAATTGCGGCGGACGGCGTTCTTCCTTTTGACTCGACTCTCAAACTTAATGCCGGCATAGAGTATAGTTTTCAGAAAATGTTTTTCCTTCGTGTCGGATATAAAGTTAATTACGCGCTTGAAAATCTGACGGCGGGTGCGGGCTTTAGACTTACTATGGATAGAACACAATATGAGCTTAACTACTCCTATACGCCCGGCCTTGAAGACATCGGGACTTCCCACAGGATCAGTTTATTGGTCCGTCTCGGACTTTCCAAACCAGGTGACCTCCCGGAACAGCAGGATTTGGAAGAAAAAGTAAACAAAGAACCCGAACCGATAGATGATGTAAAAGATGATAAAAAGAATAATAGTTTGGGACAGTATAAATACAGCACGCCGAAAAAAAAGTAAAATAGATAATATAAAAACACCATACTGAATGTTTATCTGGTATTTGTATTTCTATCCGTAATTCTCCTGCCTTTGTTAAGGGTAATCCTTGCTTTTTCGATGTTTTTGTGGTATTTTAGGTTTCTATGGATAACAGCAAACTTCGTAATTTCTGCATAATCGCGCATATTGATCACGGAAAATCAACTCTTGCCGACCGGCTGCTTGAGGCAACAGGTGCGATCTCTTCACGTGATATGAAGGAACAATTCCTGGACAAAATGGAGTTGGAAAGAGAACGTGGTATTACAATTAAAGCAAAAGCGGTAAGGTTAAATTATCATTCCAAAGACGGACAGGATTACGTTTTTAATCTTATAGACACTCCCGGGCATGTGGATTTCACGTATGAGGTTTCAAAATCTCTTTTTGCCTGTGAAGGGGCTCTTTTAATTGTAGATGCTTCGCAGGGTGTAGAAGCCCAGACTATTGCTAACTTCCACCTGGCCAAAGATGCAGGGCTACGTGTTATTCCCGTAATAAACAAGATAGATTTGCAGGGGGCTGAACCGGAAAAGGTCCTGCTTCAGCTGGAAGAACTGGGACTTAACTCTGATGAAGCTATACTGGCCAGTGCGAAAGAAGGTATTGGCACGGACCTGATCCTTGAAGCTATTGTGAAACTTGTTCCGCCTCCACGGGGCCATGCGGATAAACCTTTAAAAGCTCTCATTTTCGATTCCTTGTATGATGTTTATAAAGGTGTGGTAGTGTTTTTCAGGATATTTGACGGCAGTATTAATTCCGGTGTTAAAGCTTTGATGATGAGAGCAAACAGCACATTTGAAGTTACTGAAGTCGGTGTTTTTACACCTACAATGAAACAGATAGAAAAACTCTCAACGGGTGAGGTCGGCTATTTTATTGCAAATATTAAAAATGTATCTGATATAAAAGTAGGCGACACTATCACAGATGCGTTAAATCCTATTAAGAATCCTCTGCCGGGTTATAAAGAGATTAAGTCCATGGTCTTTTGCGGTTTTTACCCCATCAATCCGAATGAGTATAACCTTCTGAAAGATGCTCTGGAAAAATTAAAACTGAATGATTCTTCGCTTATGTTTGAGCCGGAATCGTCCAGAGCTCTCGGTTTTGGTTTCCGGTGCGGCTTTCTGGGTCTTCTTCATATGGAAATAATTCAGGAGCGGCTTGAGAGGGAGTATAACATTAATATGATAGCCACTTCTCCTAATGTCAGGTACAAAGTAATAACAAATGCGGGAAAAGAAGTGGAAATAGACAACCCTGCTAACCTGCCGCCTGCGGGTGAGATTAAAGAAGTAATGGAACCATATATTATGATGTCGATTATAACGCCTCCCGAGTTCATGAGCAACATTATGGACCTCTGTAAATCCAAACGCGGTGAATACGTAGAAAATCAGTTTGTGACGACCTCCAGGGTTCAGATTCACTATGAAATGCCGATGTCGGAAGTCGTTTTTGATTTTTTTGATATTTTAAAAAGCGTTTCCAAGGGTTACGCTTCTATGGATTATGAGTATATAGATTTCAGGGAAGCCGATCTCGTTAAGCTGGATATAATGGTCGCTACTGAAATTGTGGATGCGCTTTCCATTATTGTGCATAGGGACAAGGCCTATTACAAAGGGAAGGAGCTTGCTTTGCGTTTAAAAGAAATAATTCCCAGACAGATGTTCGAAGTCGCAATACAAGCAGCCATTGGAAGTAAAATAATAGCCCGGGAATCTATCGCAGCTCTCAGAAAAAATGTTATAGCAAAATGTTACGGCGGTGATATCACCAGGAAAAGAAAGCTTCTGGAAAAGCAAAAAGAGGGGAAAAAACGCATGAAGCAGATAGGCCGCGTAGAAATCCCCCAGGAAGCGTTTTTAGCAGTGCTTAAGATACAGTAAAAACAGGCGCTGGGTTCTGGGCGCTAGGGGCTGGGAAAGAAGATTGTATAGTACGTTGAGCGGTAGTGAAATCCGCCAGCGCTTTGTGGCGGAAAGTACGAGGTACAAAGTACAAAGTTGTACGTTAGGGAGTTGTTGATATAATAATACCACAATAGTGTGAGACGTTATGGACTTTTAGACCTTATAGACTTTATGGACGGGTTTTACCGCTAGCAACGTGAGAACCTTAGAAACGAAACCTAACATCTGGAGACGAATATGAAGATCGCAATCATGGGAATGGCTCAGTCGGGAAAAAAGACACTTTTTACTTTGATATCCAAGAAGAAATTATCAGAGAATGAAATAGCTTCCGGGGCTGCGATTGAGGGTATAACAGAAATAATTGATCCCAGGTTCGAAAAACTTGTGGAAATGTACAATCCTGAAAGTGAAGCCAGGGCCAGGATAAATGTAACACTTTTGCCGAAGATAGATAAAGGTTTTTCCTCGAAATCAGAGTTTATGAATGAACTTGATACTTACGACGCGTTTTTAGTCGTCATACGTGCTTTTAAGAATGAATCCGTATATCATCCTTCCGGTTCTGTAGATGCAGAAAGAGATCTGGAAGAAATAGAGATGGAGCTTACTTTTAATGACCTATCTTTTGTAGATAAGCGTATACATCGTTTAAGTAATGAAAGAGGGGCGAAAACCCCGCAGACCGAGAAAGAAAAAGAAGTACTTCCGAAATTAAAAGCACATCTGGAGAAAGAACTTCCTCTAAGAACGTTGCCTCTTTCACCCGAAGAGTTAAAGCTTATTTCCAGTTATCCTCTGGTTACTTTTAAGGAATTGATAATTGCGTTTAATATTTCTGAGGATGAATTGAATAATACCGAATTGATAAAAAAATGCGAAGCCAGGTATAAAGACCGTAAAATCAATTTTATGGCGGTATCCGCCAAGTTGGAATCGGAGATAGCTGCCATAGAAAATGATGCAGAGCGCGCAGAGTTTTTAAAATCCATGGGTATTTCCGAGCCGGTAGTGGATGTGATAAGGCGAGCCTGTCTTGTGGCGATGGACTTAATATCTTTCTTCGGAGTCGGAACCGATGAAGTCAAACAATGGCTGGTGAAAAGATCTTCACTCGCGCCTAAAGCCGCAGGTGCTATTCATACAGATCTGGAAAAGGGTTTTATCAGGGCCGAAGTCATGAAATATTCGGAGCTCGTTTCCGCCGGGAGCGAAGCTAAATTAAAAGAGACCGGAAAATATTATCTAAAAGGCAAGGACTATGTCGTGGAAGACGGCGACATTCTTAGTATTCTGCACAGCAGCTGATGCAAGCAGATAATTCCGCAGGACTTTATGTTCATATCCCGTTTTGTCTCTCCAAATGCCGATATTGCGATTTTAATTCATATCCGGTCTCGGATTTCCGTGAGGTGATTTCTTATTACACTGATACTTTACTTGAAGAACTCCGGATAAAAGCAAAAGATATTCCCGTTAAAACTGTTTTTATCGGAGGCGGCACTCCCACTGTTCTTCCCGAAGTTGAGCTTGATAAGATCCTTACCGGTCTTTCGAAATTTGCAAAGATTATAGAAAACGCAGAGTTTTCCGTGGAAGCAAATCCGGGAACGCTGACACTTAACAAACTTAAAATGATGAGAAAGGCGGGAGTTAACCGTTTGTCAATAGGTATGCAGTCGACAGATGATAAGGTGTTAAAACTGTTTGGCCGGCCTCATGATTATAAAAAGTTTTTAGAGAGTTATAAGATGGTAAGAGATGCGGGATTTACAAATGTAAACATTGATCTGATCTTTGGAGCGCCGGGGCAGAAACTTTCCGGCATAAAAAAGGATCTGGAGAGAACGGTAAATTTGTTTCCTGAACATATATCAATATATAATCTGATTTTGGAAGAAGGGACCCCCTTATGTGTTGATGTAAAAAAAGGTGTTCTCTCGCCGCTTTCAGAGAATCTAGAAGCGGATATGTATTACTTTATAAAGGATTACCTCGAAAAGGCTGGATATAAGCATTATGAAATATCTAATTTTGCTAAGCATGGAAAAGAATGTGAACATAATAAAATATACTGGAAAAATGAGGATTATCTGGGGGTTGGGGCCGGAGCTTCAGGAAAAATAGGTCTAAATAGGACAGAAAACATAGAAGATGTTAAGCAATATATAGTATTGATAAAGGATATTAAAAATGATATACTACGTAATCAAAAAATAAGCAGGGAAACTGAAATATCGGAAACTGTGTTTCTTTCGCTTAGGATGCTGGAAGGATTAAACCTTACCACGTTCAAAGAAAGATTTGGTAAGGATTTTTTTATTTTATTTGAAAAACAGTATAACAAACTTTTAGATTTAAAACTTCTAAAAGAAGAAAACGGCTCGGTCAAGTTGACCCGGACAGGTCTTTTTCTTTCTAACGAGGTTTTTGTGGAGTTTGTCTGACAGGAGGAGATTAAAGTGAAGAGTTTTCAGGTTAAGCCCGCAGATGTAGTGCGGAAATGGTACGTTATTGACGGTGCCAACAAAATTTTGGGAAGAATAGCTTCAAAGGCAGCAATGGCTATAATGGGCAAGACTAAGCCTATCTATACGCCGAATGTTGACTGCGGGGATTTCGTAATTGTACTTAATGTGGATAAGATCAAACTGTCCGGTAAAAAACTGGAACAGAAGCTTGATTTCACGCATTCCGGTTATCCCACCGGTGATAAATATACTCCTTACGGTATACTTATGAAGAAAAATCCGGAAAGAGCTATGATGCTTGCCGTAAAAGGCATGCTCCCGAAGAATAAACTAAGGGACAGAATGATAAAAAGATTAAAACCTTACCAGGGTGACAAGCATCCGCATGCCGGAGAGAAGCTTGGCACCATAAAAGTTTAAGGAGGAGATTACCTTGCAGGAAACTACAAAGAAAAAGAAAAAAATAGTGGTTGGTAGACGTAAAACGGCCACCGCAAAAGTGAAATTAATTGATGGTGACGGAAAAATAACCGTCAATAAAAGAAAGTTCGAAGAATATTTCCCGAGGCCGGTACATCAGATCTTTGTGAAAAAACCTCTTGAGCTTCTTGGTTTGACTGCCAAGATGGATGTATTTGCGCTTCTTAAAGGCGGAGGCATTACCGGCCAGGCAGAAGCGTTAAAACTTGGTATTGCCAGGGCCCTGATACAGCACAATCCTGATTACAGGTCCTTACTTGCGCAGAATGGTTTGCTCACCAGGGATCCCAGGATGGTGGAAAGAAAGAAATACGGCAGAGCAGGAGCAAGAAAGAGATTCCAGTTCAGTAAACGTTAATTTAATTTTGATCGAAAACCCGCTCTGTCAGAAATGGCAAGGCGGGTTTTTCTTTTTTTGAACCGGAAATCTATATTGAGATCTTAAGTGGATTTCTGGTTCGATTCCACGGATTGCAAGGCTACAGGATTCCACTGATTAAAAGAGGAGTTTGTTTTGATCAAAAAGTATTTTATACACACTTTCGGATGTCAGATGAACCTGTCGGATTCAGAAATTGTTTCAGGTGTTTTGGATAAGGCAGGACTGGTTGAAGTTGACTCCTATGAAAAGGCGGATATCTGCCTTGTAAATTCGTGTTCTGTCCGGGAACTTGCGGCGCAGAAGGCGAGAAGCGAACTCGGGATGTTTGCAGCGTATAAAAGGAAAAGTAAAAAAGCAGTTTTCTACGGAATAATAGGTTGTCTGGCGGAGCAGGAAGGGAAGCATTTGTGTGTTAAATTTCCTGATATTGATCTTATTATCGGACCTGCGTATGAACGTAGCATCGGAGAATCTGTAAAAAAAC
>MFGS01000014.1:21096-26410 GCA_001778355.1 Candidatus Firestonebacteria bacterium RIFOXYA2_FULL_40_8 | reverse complement strand
GTGCAAAATGCTCGGACCTACAATCGAAGAACTTGCAAAAGAATATGCGGGAAAAGTTAAGATAGGTAAGGTCAACGTTGATGAAAATCCCGGAGTCAGTTCGAAGTTCGGGATCCGCTCTATCCCTGCGCTATTAATGTATAAAAACGGCGAAGTGGTACAGCAGATGGTGGGTGCCCAGCCGAAACCTGCAATTAAAAGCAAGCTTGACGCGCTTCTCTAGAGGTTAAATGGTAACTATAACAGCTTTTAAGGCGCTTAAATATGATTTGGGAAAAAATAAAAATCTTTCAAAGGTAGTTTCTCTTCCTTATGATGTTATCACACCTGAAATGCAGGATGCTTACTATTCCAAATCAGATAAAAACATTGTCAGGATAATACTAAGAAAAGAAACGGGTAAAGGTGACCGTTACGTCCAGGCGGCTAAAGAGTTGAACAGCTGGATATCAGATGGTACACTGAATTACGAAAAAAAACCGGTGTTGTTTGTTCATCAACAGCAATTCTTGCTTGAAGGTGAAAAGAAGATAAGAACCGGACTACTCTGTCTGGTCAGATTGGAAGAGTTTGCCAGGAAAAATGTCCTGCCGCATGAACATACGTTCCCTTCGCACAAAGCAGACCGCTTAAAACTTCTGGAAGCGTGCGGGGCGAATATGAGCCCTGTTTTCGGACTTTATGAAGGTTCTTATAATTTCAAAAGTATAACTTCGAAAAAACCTTACGCTGTTTTTAAAATGAAAGATAAAAACGGCCCGGTGCTCAATAAAGTATGGGTAGTGCGGGATGAAAAATCGGTGTTAAATGCCGTGAAGGCTTTTAAAAATAAAAAAGTATTTATTGCCGATGGGCATCATCGATATGAGGTAGGTCTTTTTTATAAAAACAAAATGAGGAAATTATATCCGGCTTCCACCGACTCTTCTTGGAACTATATTATGTTTACACTCGTATCTCTTCATGACAAAGGGCTTGTGGTGCTTCCGACACACCGGCTCGTAAGGTTTGTTTTTAAAGTAAGCAAACAGAAAATGTTTGAGCGGCTCTCTCCATATTTCGAGATAGAAGAGCTTAAACTTCCGGAAAGTAAGGATATTATTTTATATACGGATAACAGATATTATGCTTTAAAACCGAAAGGTCGAAAGGCGTTTTCTGCGATAAAGGAAAAGAATTCTGTGACCTGGAAAAAACTACCCACAGCATTGCTGCATCACTTGATCCTGAAGAAATTGCCTCAGGCTAAAGAAATATGTTATACCCGGGATATTCCCGAAGTAAAAGAGAAAGTAAACAGCGGTATTTTTCATGCCGGGTTTATTATCCCTGACATTTCGGCTAAAACAATAATGGATCTGTCCTATAAAATGGAGAAAATGCCCCATAAAACTACGTATTTCTACCCCAAGCTCCCCGTTGGAATCACATTTAATAAATTTTAAGACAATTTATTGTAATTTGTCGTTTGTAATTCGTAATTTCTGAAAAGCCATAATGTTTTAGCCCTATCAGTCAATTTGACATCAGAGGAAAGGCGGTTGTTAATATGGGAAGAGAGTGGAAATGGTGTGTGCCTGTCATTTTAAATCAGAAAGAAGAATATTTCAAAGAATATCTTGATAAACTTATAACAATGAAAGCGGATATGGTCCTTCTGGTGGCGCCTTTTCCGGAAGCAAATATTTTATCGACTGAAGAATGGCGGGCGTATTCAAATAAGCTCAAACAAAAAGTTGAATTCTTCGAAGCAAATGGGATTAAAGCGGGTTTTTGGATGGCGAGAACTATCGGACATACGCCTGCTTTTTCTTCCACGGGAAGAAAGGAAAAAGCTGTATTTCAGGAGATTACTGGTCCTGCAGGCAAATCTGCAGGCGGCTGTTACTGTCCCCTGGATGAAAACTTTAAAAAATACCTTAGCAAAGCGTTTAAGATAATTGCGGAGTCGGGTGTAAAGTTTATTTTGCTGGACGATGATTTTAGGATAGGTTTGCACGGTGACGAAGCAAAACTGGGATGTTTCTGTCCGCTTCATATTGAAAAATTTAGTAAACGCGCAAAAATGAATTTATCCCGGAATCAACTTGTTGGTAAAGTTGTTTGTGGGAACCCAAATAAGATTAGATCACAGTGGCTGAAGTTTACGGGCGAGTCTCTTGTATATCTGGCGAAAATTATTGAAAAAGCCGTCCACTCCGTAAATAAGAAAATACGGATCGGGCAATGCGCAAGTCCTTCGCACTGGAGTAGTGAAGGTTTTGAAATGAAGGATCTGCTAAAAGCGCTGGCGGGAAAAACCCGTCCATTTGTCCGTATAAGCGGAGCTCCCTACTGGGCAAAAGAGTCCGCTTCTTCTTTACCGCATATATTGGAGTTAAACCGGCTTGAATATAGCTGGTTAAATAAAAACAACACAGAAGTAGTAACTGAAGGCGATACTTTTCCTCATACCAGATTCTACTGCTCCGCAAAAATGCTCCATTCCTATACCCAGTTCATCCTGGCTTCAGGTTTTTCTGGAATAATGGAGTACGCGCTTCCATATTTTCCAAAACCAGGGTATGAGACGGCCTACACGGCAACAGCCGTTAAATATGCAGAAAATTATGCGGCTATTCGCAGGTTTTTTCCGGAGGATGATGCTTCTAAAGGTTTAAACGTTATAATTAATCAAAACTATAACTGTAATATTACTGCTTCTTCTGATTTGAACAAAGCGCTGGCGGAGTGGACGCAAAATTATATTCCGCCGGTATTATCGGGTATTTCCGGACTCGGAATACCTCTTACTTATAATGAAGCAGCCGGTCCGTCATTTTTGAGCGGTGCGTCTGTTCTTGCATTGAAGGTTGGAGAGCTTAATAATATTTTAAAGAACGGAGTACTGGTTGATGCGGTAGCGTCAGAAGGACTTTTAAAAAGAGGGGTTGATATCGGAATTAAAACAATGAAAAAAGCCGTTGATCCGGTGCTGGAAAAATATTCAGGCGGCATTAACGGCCGGTACGCCGGTGAAAGCATCTGGCTTTTGAACAGCGGTGAAAATGTATACTTTCACTGTGAACCCAAACCGGGAGCAAAGACAATAAGCGAATTCCAGGATGATAATAAAAATGCGTTATATCCCGGGACAATATTATATGAAAACGCCAAAGGTCAGAGGTTTTGTATTTTGCCGTATGATATGAGCAAAGCAAGTGCCTGCCGTCAGTTAATCCATAGTTACGCCAAACAGGAACAATTAGCTCAGTGCCTCGGATGGGCAGGGAGAACCCCGCTCGTTGTTTCCATCAGGCAACCTGCCGCGCATATTATGTGTAAAGCCGCAAAGAGCGGGAAACGGCTTGCAATTGCGGTGCATAACTGTCATCTGGATCCGCTTTTAAATCCCGTTCTGCTTTTAAGGCCTGATATCAAAGTCGGAAAAAAAATTGAATTGCTGCTTCCTGATGCGAAAAAATCGGTACTGACTACCGGTTTTGAGTATCAAAACGACGGAAAATACGGATATTTAAAAATTAAATGTAAAATAAACACGCTTGAGCTATTAAGTATCGGATTAAGACAGGATTAGACTCAAAAGAGTGGTACTTTAAGTCAATAATCTGCGGAGAAAAATCAATATTATTAAATGCTTTCCTGTTGAAATGATAGTGTATGTCTGGTACTATTGTACTGGTAAACAAAATGGCAAAAGAAAAAGCGAAAGACATAAAGCTTCCAAAAGCAAAAACTGCTGCTGTAAAACCGGCTAAAGAGTTAAAGCCGGTAAAACCTTCCGTTAAATTTGCCGCCAGAAAGAAAGCAGCTGCTTTAACGGCATTAAAAGTTACAACTCCCGCTAAAAAAACTATAATAGAAGATAATGTAATGCAAAAGCCTGTCAAAAAACGGGATCACCCTTCTTTGATCTATAAAAAGTATGACAATAAGGTTACGGATTTTTACGGGGACACTCGTATTGTACTTTTACCCAGAGATTCTTACTGGCTTTTCTGCTATTGGGAAGTTTCCCTGCCCCGAATAGAAGAGGCAAAACAAGAGCTGGGTCAGGAATTCTACTCTGCAAAATCAATTCTCCGTGTATATGAAGTTACGAATATTGTTTTTAACGGCAGTAATGCCCACGGCTACTTTGATATTACTTTGGAAAATCTTGTTATCAGTTATTACCTTAAGGTCTATGCACCGGAAAAATCCTGGGTGGTAGATATCGGTATCTTAACTACTTCCGGGAAATTTTTTACGCTCGCAAGATCAAATGCAATGTCTACGCCTGCAGACAGTATGTCCAATCTGGATTATGAGGAATGGATGGACTCATCTGAGGCCTGGAAGATGTACATTACAAAAGCAGGGAGAGGTAAGGGTGGAATAGACGGACTTTATGACGGTGAAGTCAGACCGTTTGACTCCACTTCAGGTCCGGGCGGTGTAAGCAGCTTATCCAGTCTCGTAAAGTATGAAAATAAACCGTCGGCTTTCTGGATGAGAGTAGGGACTGAACTTATTGTTTACGGTGCTACGGAGCCGGATGCAATAGTTACCATTAATAATGCTCCCGTGGCTTTAAATCAGGACGGAAGTTTTTCTACCAGGTTCGCGCTTATAGACGGAATTCACACGCTTGATATAACCGGAAGGTCGGCAAGCGGAAAATATAAAAAATCATTTAAGATAACCGTTACTCAAGATACAAAGAAGGTGGAATAATGCCTAAAGGATATTTAGCCCTGGTTTTGCACGCTCACCTGCCTTACATAAGGCATCCGGAGCATGATGATTTCCTTGAAGAGGACTGGTTTTACGAGGCAATCTTCGAGACGTATATTCCTCTGCTTTTGGTGTACGAACGGCTGGTAGAGGATAATGTGGACTTTCGGGTTACCATGTCTTTGACACCGCCGCTTATTAATATGCTGGCCGATCCGCTTTTGCAGGACAGAGCCCTGCATCATATAGAAAAGCTGATAGAACTTTCCGAAAAAGAGATCAGGCGTACGGAGTTTGAACCCCATTTCAATCACGTTGCCAAGATGTACAGCTGGAAATTTAATGAATATCGCGCGTACTTTTTAAAATATAATAAAAATATAGTCAACTGGTTTAAGAAATTCTCGGACCTGGGTAAACTGGAAATTATTACCTGCGGGGCAACGCACGGGTATCTGCCTTTAATGCGCGTGAATGAAAAAGCGGTACGGGCGCAGATAAAAGTAGCGGTGGATTGCCACAAAAAACATCTGGGAAAACAGCCGAACGGGATCTGGCTTCCAGAATGTGCTTATTATCCCGGCATTGAGAATATCTT
>MFGS01000014.1:10018-21079 GCA_001778355.1 Candidatus Firestonebacteria bacterium RIFOXYA2_FULL_40_8 | reverse complement strand
ACTTTTTCTTTGTCGACTCCCACGGTTTAAACTATGCCAAGCCTAAACCTAAATACGGTATCTTTGCGCCGGTCTTTACCAGAAACGGTACGGCGGCATTTGCAAGAGATGTAGAATCTTCCAAACAGGTATGGAGTGCAAAAGAGGGCTATCCCGGGGATTTCTATTACAGAGAGTTTTACAGAGATGTCGGTTTTGATCTGGATTTTGACTATATCAAACCTTATATAAATGAAGGCGGTCTCCGCACTTTTACGGGTATGAAATACTACAGAATTACCGGCACTTCTGATTACAAAGAAGCTTACGACCCCTGGATTGCCGACCATAAAGCGGCAGAACATGCCGGGAATTTTGTATTTAACCGGGAAAAGCAGGTGGAACACCTTGCTTCTAAGATGGATAGAAAACCGATAATAGTGGCGCCTTATGATGCCGAGCTTTACGGCCACTGGTGGTATGAAGGTCCGCAATTCCTCAACTTCTTTCTTAGAAAAGTTCATCATGACCAGGATACCTTTAAGATGATAACTCCGAGCGAGTACCTTAAAGAGTATCCGAAAAATCAGGTTTGTTCTCCTTGTGAGTCCAGCTGGGGATATAAAGGGAGTCACGAAGTATGGCTGGAAGGCGGTAATGACTGGATTTACAGGCACCTGCATAAAGCCGCGGATAGAATGTGTGAAATGGCGGCAAAATTACCCGATGCGGAAGGCACCTTAAAACGCGCCTTAAACCAGATGGCTAGAGAACTCTTACTCGCGCAGGCCTCCGACTGGGCTTTCATTATGAAGACCAAGACCAATGTGGGCTACGCCGTTAATGCCACCAAAGATTATCTTTCCAGATTCACCAAGCTTTACGAAGACATTAACAGCAATTCAATCGATCTGCCGTGGCTCAACTGGATAGAGTACAAAGATAATATCTTCCCGGAAATTGATTATACTGTCTACCTTTAGGTAGACAAGGTTTATAAGGTTAATAAAGTTTTTAAGGTTTGTAAAGTCTAAAATCTTGAAAGATAAGTATAAAATAAAGGGGTGGGGTTTTTAATCAATGGATTTTAAAAAATGTATTTTGCTTGTCATTTTAGTGCTCTTCTTATTTAGTTGCTCGTATCGTCAACAAAAAATCCCTAGTGTCCCGGTTAAAAGAGCTTTTTATTATTGGAAAACGACTCTTAAACTCTCCGGGCAGGATATTGATTACCTGGGTTCTCTTAAAATAAACAGGTTATATGTAAGAATATTTGATATTGTGCTTGATGCGGAAAGTAAGAGAGTGATTCCGGATAATAAATTGCTGGTTTCAAAAAACTCTGCCAGTTTTGGCGAAATAGTCCCTGTGATATTTATAACCCAGGAAGCTTTAAAAGCCATGAAGCCGGAAGAACTGGATGATTTTTCAAAGAAAATTATCGTTGAGTTGAAAGCTTACGAGAATGAATTCCGGGTCAAGAATTACCCCGAGGTTCAGATAGACTGTGATTGGACAGGGGGGACAAAGGAACGCTATTTTTCATTTCTCAAGTATTTAAAAGTGCAGCTTGGAAAATATGATCCAAAAATAGTACTATCGGTTACTCTCCGCCTGCATCAATTGAAGTACTATGAAAAAACCGGGGTGCCGCCGGTAGAAAGAACGGGACTTATGCTTTATAATTTGCACTCCCCGGTAAAGTATAATGAGAGTAATTCGATTATAGATACAGTTGGGACTAAAGAGTATCTTAAAAGCCGGAAACCGTATCTTCTGAAAACAGATATAATCCTCCCTGTGTACTCCTGGGCTGTCCAATACAATAGCAAAAAAGAGTTTGTCCGACTTTATCCCGAAGAAGATTTAGAACAGTTGTTGGGCAATAAAAACCTGAAAGAGTATTCAAAAGACCGTTTCCGGGCAACAGACAACTTTAATATAGGGAGAAAAACAGTCTGGAAAAATGATATAATCAAAATTGATCGGTGTGAGTTCTCTGATTCTCTGAAATTGACAGAACTAATCAAGGGGAAATTAATAATTGATTCTGACACTGTAGTAAGCCTTTTTCATTATGATAATGAAACTATAAGGAGATTCTCGGATGGTAAACCTGAAAAGATCAAAGAGCTTTATAATAACTTTTAGCGTTCTGCTTGTTTTACTTGGCTTAAGCGCACCTGTTCTTGCGTGCGGTCCCTGGTATTCTTATCCCGGTGAAATTGATTCTTTATCCCTTATTCATCCATATTTCTTGCGAACATATAATACTCCCGATAAAACCTTTGATACTTATGAAGCGGCCATGAAAAAAGAATGGGAGAGTTACTTTACCGGAGTTTTAAAACTGGATGCAAACAAAAGCAGCCGTTTGACCGGAACAATTTTGAATGACAAACCACCTAAGGTTATCTCCGGGTATAAAGATACCGACGATTATATTAAATTCATGGGCGAGGTTAACCTCTTGTTGTCAAATTCGACACCCCGAAAAGGTTGGGTGGACGGCTTGGTATCGTTTTTTTCGAAAAGCAAAAAAGAGAAGGAAGAACCAGTGCTTGATACAGAAGGATATTACAAACTTGCCGTGGCTAAAGCATCTGACAAAACTATAAATGGATTTCTAAAAGCAAGATATGCTTATCAGGCGCTCCGTCTTTCTATCGAAAAAGGAGATTACAAAAGAGTAATAGCTGATTATGATTTGTTAATGGCTCCGTTAGGCATTAATTCTTTCATAAAATGTAAAGCGCTTAGTTATAAAGCTTTTGCGGTATTAAGCTTGGGAGAGAAAGAAGAGGCCCTTAAATATTACAGCGAGATAGCTCTTAATTGCCCTGAATTGAATTACGTGACAACACGTTCTGTTGCGCATTTTGATGATACTGTATACAAAAATTTAATGAATTCTAAAGCCGGCGATCGGATTAAAACAGCAGCTTTTCAGCTCAGGGTGACAACTACTAACTATTGCCCGCCGGAGCTGTTGAATGCGATACTGGATATTAATCCGGCTTTACCCAATTTGGAGTCTTCAATTGTAAAGACAGTTTATTTTATAGAACAAGATACACTGATGCATGACAATTCCAATATTGTTACCAAGTATGAAGAAGGGATAAGCGGGTTCTTTAAAAAACTTTTTTCTTCAAGCAAGTACAAGGAACTCATTAATTCGTGTGAAAAAGCGGGAGGCACAAAAAATATACAAAATCCCGCTCTCTGGTATATGTATGGGACCTATTTAGCTCTTATTGATGGAGATACTACAAGAGCCGAGGTGTTGTATAATAAAGCAGAAGCGTGTAAAACAACCGATAAAATTACAGCCGGTCAAATACATCTTACCGGAACCCTTTTGTTTGTCAAAAAAGAAAATAAAGCTTTTTCCCCAGAGCTTGAAAAGCGTATTTTTCAGGATATTGTTTGGAGTTCCAATGTAAAAAACAATTACGATAAAGCTCCGGAGTACAACACCGGCGAGGGTATCTACTCATGGGACGAAAAACTTGCTTCGGATTTCAATGATAACAAACTCAAACGTTCCTTTATTATTTTATGCTCGCAAAAACTCCTTGAACTAAAAGATATTCCAAGGGCTGCTCTTTGTATGTCAAAAGCCATGTTAAAGCCCTATTATGACAAAAGTTCAAAGTCTCTATATGCAATTGATGCGGAAGATGATTATTTGAATAATATCTCATTAGAACCCAGATGCGGTAATTACCTGCTAGATGTGATTTCAAATGACTCAGACCTTAATAATTTCGAGCTTTTGTTGGATTCAAACAGCGGATTTAAAGGTCTTAAGAACCTTGTGACTCTCGACAAGACTCCTTTTACTACCTATATTCTCACCGGGATTAATATAAATAAAAATGATGTTATCTATCTGAGAGGCATAAAGGAAATGCGGAAAGATAATTATGAAAAAGCGCTGTATCATTTTAACAGAATACCAAAAAGCTATTTTGAAAAAGAAGGTTTATTCTCTGTTTCATCCTTGGTTCGCCTTTTAAACGGAAGTAAATTATTTCCGTACAAAACAGCAGTGTTTTCTAAGGAAATACCTTTTCCTTTAAAGCAGGAAAATTGGCAGAAAATGAATCTTTTGGAGTTCTCAAAATATATGCATTCACTTCAGCTAGAGCTTAAAAAAGTCAAGGATCCGGCTTTAAAAGCCGGAATACATTATACACTGGGTAGTATTTATGACTCGCTAGAGATCAGTGGTTTTAAGATTGTATTAGGATTGGGAGATATTTCCGTGAAAGATGCTTTTGCACAATCAAAATGGGTTAAAAACAAATTTAGAAACTATTATCCTGAGAGATACGAACAATATCCCTTCAATATTCCGGAAATAAAAAAAGAATTTGAACTCCGTTCGGGAGAATACTTTCTGGATACAGATTATCGGGCAAAAGCAATAAAACATTACCAGGAAGTTGTAAAACTTAACTCAAATAATGAACTGACGGCTAAAAGTTGTTTTGCATTGGAAACAAACGAGTCAATGAGAGCTCTTAACAGAGAGTACGTGAATACGGAATTCTATAAGTATATTGTCAAAGAGTGCTCAACGGTTAAATACTACAAGTAGTGCAAATTCCAGAACTTTCGATTTCTTTTTAATGTATTTCTTGACAACCTGCGGTAAATATTGGATAATCAGGACAAATAAAGCTTTTTTGGCATTTAGTAAACGGTCGGAGGCTATGTGTATAAGAAAATACTGATAGTCATTTCTCTTCTGTTTTTTCAAACCGTTAATTCCTATGCCGCTTTGGATGATCTTTCCCGTGAAGGACTCAGTTATGTGGAATGGGGGACGACGACTTCTTACGGCAATGTAACTCCTACCACAACCGCGCCCAGATGGGCTCAAATGCACTGGATAGCGGGGCTTTCAGTAGGTGTTACATATCATTACCGTATGGTGACTATAGAAAACGGGATAACGACTGCCAGTAGTGATCAGACCTTTACTACCGCAAGTATTTCAGGAGCGATATCTTTGGCTGATATAGGCGGGGGTACCATAAACTGTAACCAGCCGAATAAAACTTACGTGCTGACCGGGGATATAACCGGGAATGGAACGGCGATAAATATAACGGCAGCCGGGGTGAAACTGGACCTGGACGGGCATACTATTAAATTCGGGAATAATACAAGCAGTTCGGTGTACGGTGTACAAATATCTGCCAGTAATGTCACTATCTGTAACGGAAAGATCCTGCAAATGGGGACCGGGGCGGCTTACAGCGCGGCTATAGCGGCTCAAAGCGGGGCGGATGGCGTGGAGATATTCGGGATACGGACGGATGTGCATCTTGATAATACCCTGCCTATAAAACTTAAAACTCCTATGGATAATGTCAGTGTGCATCACAACCTGCTTTACAGTACGGTCACAGAGATAGAGAGCAGGCACTGGCCGGGCAACGATCTTCTCAGAATTGAAAATATCACCGGCGGTAAATATTATATTTTTGAGAATATTCTCACCAAAGGGTGTCACCGTGGTATTACTTTTTTAGACGGAGGGGCCTCGGCTACTGCATTGATTTACGGGAATGATATTAAACATCAGATGGACTATGTTAACGGTTATGCCGTGATGGGTGCATTAACAAACGCGAAAATATATCATAACCGTATAACAACTTCAGGAAGAGCTGTTCATATGACTGCTCCAAATATGGAGGTTTATAACAACTGGATAGATACGACGGGAAATGTAACTAAGGATGACATGCCGCAGGGGTCAAGGCCCTGGATACTCAGGTATGTTGAACTGCACGGGATAAAACTGGAAGAGGCAACCTCTAAAAATAATAAAATATATAATAATTTTGTGCGAATCATTCAGCATACAACCGATAGTTTAGGACAGTATGTTCCGCCTACACCTTTAAATATAGCGTGCTATGACGCGAATGCGATGAATGAAGTTTACAATAATAAATTTGTCGGGTTAACGGATTACTCTACTACAGTTCATAATGCTTACGGAATCTGGAGCACATGGGCTTCGGCAGTTTTTTGTGTTGATATGACCGCCGGTCCCGCTGCCGGAAGTAATTATGCCGTGAGTCTTCATGATAATGAATTTATAAGTAATGATTTTTTTGTGGGAGCTATCTATTCCTCGCCGACTTCGACTATTAAATTCACAAATAATAAATTTGTGCTTGGCCCGGGGCCTACGGCAACTCATACACCTTATTACGGGCTGGGTGTGTCCCTGCAAAATGATATAAATAGCAATAATACAATGAATGCCACAGAAAGTACAACCCCGATGCTCAGTACCAGAATAGGTACCGGTAAGTGGAACTATGCAAGCCAGACCTCTGCAGTTATTTACTGGCAGATCACTTCGGACAGCGGTACCACAGTTATAATCCCTCCGGGTGAAGATCCTCTGGCAAATGTAAAGGGGTTTCCGAACCCGTGCAATATAAATAATGTTTTTGATAAAAAATTCAAGATAACCAGTGTTCCTCCCGGATCAGATGTAGAGATCTTTAATTCTTACGGGGAACTTATTAGAAAGCAGAACGCAGCTGATTTTGGAAACAGCGGCCGTGTTTCCTGGGACGGCAAAAACACCGCAGGGGAAGATGTCCCCAGGGGAATGTATATGTATGTAGTAACTTACGGAACCTATAAAAAAATAGGCAAAATAGGCTTGCTAAGGTAGCGATACCCTCAAAAACCCTTCTAATTCATTCGGGTCATATAGTGCCAAATGTACCACTAAAACCATGAAAACCCTTGACAATTCCTTATTTCTATTGTAAAATACCAAAAGAGCAGTGGACTAATCCATTGAGCCAATATGTAGATGGAATGAGGTTTTTATCAGTGTCCACCTACGGTGAGATCTCGACTCGCCTCAGGCGGACGGAGAATATTTTTCAGGGTAGTTTTTATCAGTGGAATCATATAGTTTTGCAATCTGTGAAATCTTTTTAGGGGGAATTATGAAAGATATCATAAAAAAGAATGGAATACCGTCTTATGTTCAGGTTGAGGAGTATCTTCTAAAAAGGATACTAAACAGAGAGATAATGCCGGGGGAGCAGCTGCCTACCGAAAGGTCGCTTTCCGAATCGCTCAACGTTAGTAGAAATACTATCAGCGAGGCGTTCAAGCGGCTTGAAAAGGACGGGGTGATAGTTTCTCTCCAGGGAAAGGGAACATTTGTAAAAGATGACCTGCCGGTTCCCACATCATCCAGAAAAGAAGATCTGCTTGAAGCTATTTATAGCGTGATAGAGAAATCTACCCGTCTCGGGTTCACCCCCGAGCAGTTTATGACTTTTGTGAACGCGAGTGTTTATGAGTACAGTATGAAAAGCAATAAGGTAAATATCCTCGTGATTGATTGCAATGAAGAGCAGGTAATGTTCTTCTCTAAATACATGGTAAAATTCCCGTTTGTTTCCGTAAATACTGTTCTGCTGGATGAACTCCCGAAGGTCAAGGATTCCACTCTGGTAAAAAATGCCGATCTTATCATCACGACTATCAGGCACGAGGAGGAGGTCAGGAGTATAGTTCGGGGGAAGAATATTCTTTCCATCGCTACGGCTCCGAACCTTGAAGCGCTCGTTCAGATAGCGCATATTGCCAAAAATCAAAAAGTAGGACTTATCTGTTCCGGTAAACGGTTTTTTGAAATATTCTTAAAGACTATGGAAACAGCCGGGATTGCAACCTCTAACATTGCCTCTATCGGCCCAAAAGAAAATATCAGCGAGTTCATGACTAAATACGATAATATCATTGTGACCACTTTGTATGAGAAAACAGCACGAAACCAGCTGAAGATGGATGACCCGAGAAACATGATCGTCTTCTACTATGAAATAGACAAAGGCAGCTGCAGTATCATAGATACAAAAATAGCAGAATTGAAAAAAATACAAAAATAGGCTCTAGGCGTCCGCCACGAGGCGAGATCTCTCCAAAGTTTAACTTTGGAGGACTGGGCTCTAGGTCCTAGATTTGCATTAATGAGTTGCAATAAAATAATACCACAATAATGTGGACCGTGAGTAACGTGCAACGTGTAACAGATGTCGCTCTATAAGGAGAAAGACAGTATGAAAACTCAAGCCAACATCATCCTCGGCGTCATCGGCGCTGATTGCCATGCGGTGGGGAATAAAATACTGGATTATGTTTTTAAAGAGGCGGGGTTTAATGTTGTGAATCTCGGTGTGATGGTTTCACAGGAAGAGTTTGTTGCCGCCGCCATTGAAACCGCGGCAAAAGCTATTATTGTGTCTTCCTTATACGGGCACGGAGAGATAGACTGCCGCGGGCTCAGAGAAAAATGTGTTGAAGCGGGACTTACGGACATAATTTTATACGTGGGCGGGAATATAGTCGTAGGCAAAGCGGATTTTGCGGAGACAAAACAAAAATTTGAAAAAATGGGATTTGACCGGGTTTTTGCGCCCGGAACGGATCCTCTTGAAGGTGTAAAGCTTCTAAAAAAAGATCTTAAAGAACGTGAAGGTTAATGAGTAAATATTTGCTTGCTGACATAGGGAGTACCTATACGAAAGTGTGTGTACTTTCCACGGACAGCTCTGAAGTGGTTGCGCATGCGGTATCCCCGACCACTATAGAAACGGATGTTTGTCTCGGGTTCAATGCGGTCTGTAAGAAAATAGAGAAGTTTTGCGGGAACATCAAGGAAAAACTTGTTTGCAGCAGCGCAGCAGGCGGATTAAAGATGGCGGTGGTCGGACTTATTCCGGAGATAACAATGGAAGCAGGCCGTCAGGCGGCACTCGGTGCCGGAGCGAAAGTAATAAAGTCATACTCCTTTGTGCTGACCGGTGATGATATTTTGGAATTGAAGACGTTAGAGCCGGATATTATTCTTTTAACGGGCGGAGTTGACGGAGGAGATACGGGATATATTCTTAAAAATGCAAAAAAGATTAAGGATAACCTGAAGGATGTGCCTTTGATCGTTGCGGGAAACAGGTCGGCAAAGGATGATCTAAAAAATATATTTGAAAAAAGAAAAAACGTATACTTTTCCGAAAATGTTATGCCAGAATTTAAAAAACTTAACTTAAATCCGGTAAGAGAGCTTATTCGAAAAGTGTTTTTGGAGAGGATAACTGAGGCAAAAGGTCTTTCAGGGATAGAAAAACAGGCAAAGATACTGCTTCCAACGCCGAACGCGGTTTTTAACGCATCAGCTTTACTGGCATCAGGAATAAAGGGAAAAGAAGAAGGTCTAGGTGAACTTATGGTTGTTGATATGGGCGGTGCTACTACTGATGTTTACTCTTTCGCGGAAGGAACCCCAAAGTCGGAGAGGGTAATAATGAAAGGTTTTCCCGAGCCATTTGATAAAAGGACTGTGGAAGCCGATATCGGAATGAGACATACGCTTAGATATCTTTACGAACAGGCGGATCTTAAAGAATTTATCGGAAAGAGCAAAATATCTGTGGAAAAAATTCAAAGCTGGGTGGAAAAGGCAGGGAAAGATGCCTCGTGTGCTGCTGAGAGTAAAGATGAAGTTGCGATTGAAACAGCTTTAGCGGCGGCCGGTTGTGAAATCGCGGTAAATAGACACTGCGGAAAGTATGAAGAGGCGTTTACACCGGAAGGAAAGGTTTTAATTCAGGAAGGAAAGGATCTGACAGAGGTTAAAACGGTAATTGGAAGCGGAGGACCCCTGGTAAACAGCAAGAATCCGAAAGAGATGCTTTTCGGGGTTAAAAGAAAACCGGGAGAGATATTTTTAAAACCAAAAAATCCGGAGTATTTTCTGGACAGCAAATATATTATGTGGGCGGTTGGATTGCTTTCGGAAGTTGAACCGCTGGCGGCGTTAAAAATAATGAAAATGAACCTCAGGAGATTATAAATGGAACTGAAAAATATAAAACTAAAAATGGATGAGTTCATGAAAGAGAGGAAAGAGGTACTGGCTACATGGAAGACAGGGGAAGACGCCAAAGACCTGGAGAGCAACTTCTCTTATCAGAGGAAAATCAGCAAGAGTAAAAGCTTTAGTCTGAAACTCAAAGAAGCTGACGGAAAGAACGCGACACTTATCCAGCCCCGTGCCGGCGTGGCGCTTCCGGAAGAGCATATCAGATTACTCAAGCTTTTGCAGAACGAAGGCGATGCCGACCTTCTTCCGACCACAATTGACAGCTATACCAGACATAATAGATACGAACAGGCGGAGAAAGGTATAGAGGAAAGTAAAGAAGCTGGAAGGTCTCTGCTTAATGGTTTTCCGGCGGTAAATCATGGAGTGAAAATCTGTCGAGAGGTCACTGAGTCCGTTGATAAGCCGATAGAAGTAAGGCACGGTACTCCGGATGCAAGACTCCTTGCTGAGATAACGATGGCGGGAGGTTTTACTTCCTATGAAGGCGGCGGGATCTCTTATAATATTCCTTATGCGAAAGAGATGTCCCTGGAGAAAAGTATAAAGTACTGGCAGTACGTTGACCGGCTTATAGGATTATATGCTGAAAACGGAATAATAATCAATCGGGAGCCGTTTGGGCCTCTGACGGGGACGCTTGTTCCTGCCTGCATATCTAACTCTATAGCCTTAATTGAAGGCCTCCTGACCGCTTCACAAGGAGCCATGGATATTACTCTCGGTTACGGGCAGTGCGGGAACGTTTATCAGGATGTAGC
Organism: Candidatus Firestonebacteria bacterium RIFOXYA2_FULL_40_8; assembly: GCA_001778355.1. Taxonomy (GTDB): domain Bacteria; phylum Oederibacteriota; class D2-FULL-39-29; order D2-FULL-39-29; family D2-FULL-39-29; genus D2-FULL-39-29. Next base: position 10,396 of record MFGS01000014.1, on the reverse strand, counting down.
AGCAATCTCGTCATTAAGGGAACTCAGCAAAAAGTACTTTGACAAAAGCGGTTTTTCCAAGGTGAGCACCTCGACGGTGTTTCATCAGTGGATGGGCGGATTTCCTGCCGATGAAGCCAAGGCATTCGGCGTAATCGCCTGGGGAGCAACTACCGCCTCCCTTGCCAAAGCGACAAAAGTAATAACGAAAACCCCGCACGAAGCAATGGGTATTCCGACCCCGCAGGCAAATATAGAGGGGCTTAAAGTCACCAGGCAGATTCTAAATATGTTGAGCCACCAGCAGATGCTCCGGTCGGATATCATTGATAAAGAAAAAGAGCTTATCAGTAAAGAAACAACGTGTATTATTGATGCAGTCCTTAAACTGGGAGATTC
>MFGS01000014.1:0-10008 GCA_001778355.1 Candidatus Firestonebacteria bacterium RIFOXYA2_FULL_40_8 | reverse complement strand
GAGTGCTGGATGTTCCTTTCGCTCCTAGTAAATTCACTCTCGGAAAAGCCCTTCCGGTCAGAGATGTGAACGGCGCCGTAAGATTCTTTAACACCGGAAATATCCCGTTCTCAGAAGATATTAAAGAGTTCCATAAAGCAAGATTAGAAGAACGCGCCAAAGCCGAAAGAAGACCGGTCTCGTTCCAGATGATAACCGATGATATCTACGCGATAAGTAAAGGACAGTTGGTGGGAAGCCGGTAAAAGAGAATTACTATTGACTAATGACTAGTGACTATTTATTGTAAGCGGGAAGAGACACTCCGCTGTATTTATAAAAACATTATATTGGCGAAGGCTTTTTTTCGCCTTCATTAAATTGTCATTAGTCAGTAGTCCTTAGTCATTTTATTGCATAACGTGTAACTAGTTGATAGCCATTATAAAGTTTATTAATAAGGAGAGTCAGATGAGGATAGTAAACGTAATTTGTTCCGCCGGCAAAGGCGGGTTCTTTTTTGATGACCAGAAGGCCATCAAACAGGGGGCGGCGCATGACGGGTTGATCTATAAAGGAAAGCCTGTGACGAAGGGTTTTAAAGCGATAAGGCAGGCGTCAGAGAGTATCTCTGTGATGCTGGTGTTAAGCGACGGGCAGATTGCATACGGGGATTGCGCTGCGGTCCAGTACTCGGGAGTGGGAGGCAGGGATCCCGTGTTTCTGGCAAAGGATTTTATTCCGTTCATTAATAAACATATCGCGCCGTTACTTCGCGGGAAAAACAGCGGGAAGTTCAGAGAACTGGCGGAAAAGATAGATAATCTTCAGGTTAACGGGAAAAGAGTTCATACTGCCATAAGATACGGTATAAGCATGGCGCTTTTGGATGCCGCGGCAAAAAGTAACGGGGTTCTGATGTGCGAAGTGATTGCGAAAGAGTATAAAACAAAAGTAAGCAAACTGCCCATAAAGATATTTTCGCAATCCGGGGATGACAGGTATTTGAACGCAGATAAGATGATAGTAAAGCAGTCAGATGTCCTTCCTCATGCGCTTATTAATAATGTATCGGAAAAACTCGGAAAAAAAGGAGAGAAACTGCTCGCTTATGTTAAATGGCTTCGTGACAGGATACTTAAACTAAGAAGTTCAAAAAGTTACAACCCTGCCTTGCATATTGATGTTTACGGAACCATAGGTCTGATCTTTGACCACGATATAAATAAGATCTGCAGTTATCTTTCCACACTTGAAAAAGCGGCGAAGCCGTTTGCTCTAAACATTGAAGGGCCTGTGGATATGGGGGGCAGAGAAGTTCAGTGCTATTATCTGAAAGAGTTGTGCCGGGCGTTGAAAAGAAAAAAAATAAAAGTAAAAATAGTTGCCGATGAATGGGCAAATACGCTTGAGGACATAAAACTGTTTGCGGATGAGAACGCAGGAGATATTATTCAGATAAAAACCCCGGACCTCGGAGGGATAAACAACACGATAGAAGCCGTGCTTTACTGCAAAAAGAAAAAAGTAGGAGCGTATCTCGGTGGTACTTGTGCCGAGACGGACAGGTCTGCGCAGGTTTGTGTCCACGCAGCGCTCGCAACCGGTCCTTCCCAGATGTTAGCCAAGCCGGGCATGGGAGTTGACGAGGGTTTTATGATAGTATATAATGAAATGAGAAGAACGCTTTCTCTTTTAAATTCAAAAAAGAGGTCAAAATAATGCGCGAAATGAAAATACTTTCACCCACCGCGATACTCGGTTACGGTTTTCCTGAAGAATCCCTGAATAATGGATTTAAAAATAACCCTGATGTTATCGGCCTTGACGCCGGGAGTTCTGACCCGGGGCCTTATTACCTCGGAGAGGGAAAACCTTTTGTGCCGAGGAATGCCGTTAAACGCGACCTAGAACTAATAATCCCGCGTGCTTTCAAAAGAAAAATCCCTGTAATAATAGGTACGGCAGGGGGAAGCGGAGCAAAAGCTCACGTTGAGTGGTGCCTCGAGATAATAAAGGAAATTGCGAAAAAACATAAAATACACCCAAAAATTGCGATAATTTACGCGGATATGGATAAAACTTTCCTTAAGAAGAAATTAAAACAAGGGGCGATAAAACCTTTAGCGTGCGCTCCGAAGATAACCTCGCAGGTCATCGATAACTCCAATAATATTGTGGCTCAAATGGGTGTTGATCCTATAATTAAAGCCCTCGACCACGGTATTGATATTGTACTTGGCGGACGGTGTTACGATCCGGCAGTATTTGCCGCACTGCCTATTAAGAATGGTTTTGATCCCGGATTAGCCGTGCATTTAGGCAAAATTGTTGAATGTGCCGCAATAGCTGCGACTCCCGGAAGCGGAAAGGATTGTGTTCTCGGTATAATCAAGGAAAACTCCTTCGTTTTAAAGGTTCTGAGCAATAAAAGAAGGTTTACGGTTGACTCCGTTGCCGCGCATACTTTGTACGAAAAATCAGATCCGTACACTTTGCCGGGTCCAGGAGGGTATCTGGACCTTCTGAATACAAAGTTTACTCAGATAACCCCGTCTTCAGTGGAAGTGAGCGGAAGTAAATTTGTTTATGCAAAAAAGTACACGTTAAAAATTGAAGGTACGGCTCTTATCGGTTACAGGACGATAAGTGTCTGCGGTGTCAGAGACGACATAATGAAAAAACAGATAGATTCGATACTTGCCGTGATAAAGAAAGAAACTATGAAACAGTTCCCGGGGAAGGGCAATTACCTCGGGTTCCATATCTACGGGAAAGACGGCGTGATGGCGGACCTTGAACCGCAAAAGAAGATAACCAGTCATGAACTGGGGATTGTTATCGAAGCAATAGCAGCAACTCAAAATGACGCGAATACGCTCTGCGGTTTTGCAAGAAGCAGTATGCTCCATTACGGTTATCCACACAGGATATCAACGGCGGGCAACCTGGCATTCCCCTTCAGCCCTTCTGATGCATCTGTGGGGAAAGTGCATAAGTTCAGCATCTACCACATTGTAGAAGTAGATGACCCTGTTAAAATATTTGAAACAAAATACATCAAAATCTGAGAGGTAAAATGAAAAAAATACAGATGATCAAGCTGGCAAAAGTTATTCGAAGCAAAAATTCAGGGCCTTTCGAACTCACGTTCGATATTATCTTCAAAACCAGAGCGATTTACGAGAAGATAAAGAAAAAAAAGATAATTAGTAAAGCGTTTGTCAGACGGCTATATAACGTCACGGGCAAAAAGATACTTAACATCTGCTACTTTGAACCTGCAAAGGCGGTTAAGATAACGATAGCCCGCTCTATCGGTTCAGGAGATGTGGGTGAGACGGACGTATACGGCGCTCAACAGCATATGCCTTTAGTTAACGCCATGATAAACTGGGGAAAATAATATGGCAAGAAAAAGTATTCAACACGAGTGTTTACGTTACGCGGTTTACCATGCCCCTCGTGGAAAACCGAGGTTGCTCGAACTCGGAAACGTAATCCAGCAAAGGTACCTAGCGCCTAAAGACCAGTTGATAGGAATAATCGGTGAAGCAGGTACAGGAAAATCTTCTGTCATCAGAGGAATGTTTCCCGGTTTGGAACTGACCAACGAAGACGACGGAGTAAATGTAAGACCGGTGCCGTTACTTCGGATGTACAACGAAGGCAAGTTCACTTCGCATACATATCATATTGATATCAGGTTTGAGCAGGCGTTTGTCCAATTGTATGAAATTGCAGAAGCAATAAAAGCCGCCTTAAAACAGGAAAAAAGAATCATCATAGAGCATTTTGATATTATTTACCCCGCGTTAAAGATAAATGCCGAGGTTCTTATCGGTATAGGTGAAGAAATAATCGTAACCAGGCCTGATGTTTTTGGACCGCTCCCCGAAGATGTAAGGAAACTCATCGAAGGCACCGCCGTTTTCAGACGTATGGCACATTCCGCCGAGGACTTAACGAGCTCTATCCTTGAAAAAGATTACGGTTTTAAACATCCCTTACTTCACCGTGACGTAAAAAGAGGTTTCGTAATAGAATTTGAAGAAAAACCCGAGAATCTGAAGCTCGACGAACTGGAAAACAAGGTTAAAGATATAATCAACAAAGGTGTCGATATAAACTACCTCGATGAATCCCACATCCAAATGGGCGACTTCAGCTACCATTGCACCGGCCCCCGTATCCACGTAAAAAACTCCTCCGAAATAAAAAACTTCCGTCTCCAGAAAAACATCTACTTCGACGAAATAAGCAGCACCTACTGCCTCGTCGGCCTTGTAGGCGAAGCCGTAGAAGGCAGCGGAACAAGGAAGGAAGAGCTAAAACTTTTCTAGGTCGGATTTCGGTTACAAGTATATCCGGTTTCATCTTAAAATATAAATGTTAATATTATTGGCAAGTTTTAGCTGATGACACAGATTAAAAAGAGATATCACAGATAAAATAAAAGAAAATCTCCTATTTGTCATTCCTACGCAGGCAGGAATCCATATGAACTGTCTTGCCTCATTATAGAAAACGCTAATTATTTTCTTGCCCAAATCAGTTTTCGGATGTATAATAAAACAATAAAGTGGGGATGAAAAAAGGAGGTTTGTATTATTCTTATATTTCCGAAGATTACAAATTTGTTGCTGTTTATTGTGTTGATTGTTTCTAATATACTGTTATTAATTTCAATTGTTATGCTTCTGTATGTTTCGTTTAATAAGAAAAAAATTGTCCTAAACCTGAAAAAACTGCATAATGATGGAAAACTGCAGAATTATAGAAATTATACCGAAAAATTAAAAAATAAGTTTTATGTTAGTGCGAAAATTGTTGCTGTGTTTGTATTTCTGTTGAGTGTTCTTAGTCTCACAAAAGTAGAAGCTGTATTTAATTGGAATAAATTAATAATTATACTTATAATAAATTTGTGCAGCTGTATTTGTGTCGTAATTGCCCAAAAGATGACATTGAAATTAATAAAAAGAGTGGAAATTCTATAATATTGTAAAGCAGAATAGCTCACCAACTATTGTCAGATATTTTTGCAAGCAATAAGCACTTTGCTATATTACTGCAGAGGGTTAAAGAAGTAAAAAAATCTCAAGGGGTTGAGAATATGAAAATGTTGAAAATGAAATACATCGTAATATCAGTGAAAAACACGCTGCTTGACAAAATAGGAATATTTGTGTACAATACATTATCGACCCATCAAGCCTCTGCCGAAAGGTATGCTCAAATCGGTGGGTTTTGCTTTTTGGGAGGCTTTTATGCAGTATAATAAGCCTTCAATTACATTTGAACAGCAAGCTGAACAATTAATAAACCGTGGGCTTGTAGCTGATAAATTCCAACTGATTGAGTGTTTGAAAAATGTAAGCTATTACAGGTTAAGCGGTTATCTTTATCCATTCAAAAATCCTGATGACACATTCAAAATTGGTACCAATCTCGATATAGTCTGGCGACACTATACATTTGATAGACGCTTGAGGCTTATAGTCTTAGATGCTATAGAGAGAGTTGAAGTTTCGGTTAGGACGCAAATAATAGATATTCTTTCTCAGAAAAGCGGAGCTTTTGGATATCTTGAACCGGAGACATTTAATAGAATGTCAAAAGTTACCCATGAGGAATGGCTTAAAAATATAAAAATAGAAACGGAAAGAAGCAAGAAGAGAGAAAAATTTGCCGGCCATTTTTTCAAAAATTACGATGGTGATTTTTTACCTTTTTGGATGGCAGGAGAAATTATGTCATTTGGAAGTGTCTTAATGATGTTTGACGGGATGGATTTTGCACTTCAAAAGGAAGTTGCCAGGCATTACGGTATATCACATGTCGTTTTAAGAACCTGGATGAAATCTTTAAATTTTATAAGGAATGTTTGCGCACATCATTCAAGATTATGGAATAAGGAGCTTTATGATAGACCAGCAATTCCGGATCATAAGCATAATCCAGAGTGGTATGATCCTGTTGCAATCAATGACAATAGAATATTTGTTATACTTACGATTTCAAATTATTTTATGAGGATAGTTGCTCCAAAAAGCAAATGGAAGACCAGATTGATTGATTTGTTGAATGAATATCCTGATGTTTCGAAAACTGTTATGGGTTTCCCATTAAATTGGAAAAACAGCGATTTATGGAAATGAGCTATAGAAACTCTGAGTTATTGTCAGACCAAAAACATTCAGTAATGGCGGATTAAATGGGGGATTAAAAAGGCTTGCAAAAATAAATTAGAGACCCTCCAAAGTGACTGGCCGGCAAATAGGCAGTGATCAATTAAATTAGCTTAATAAATAAAGATCGGGGACAGCCCCAAAGTCGGTGCAGTCCCCTGAATAACCTTCAAAACTCTATATAAAACACGTGATATCCATTCTAGATAATCTTTCATCTATGTTGTACAATAATCCTTGTGATATTTGGAATGAAGGAGCTAATTGATGGGTGCGAAAGTGTCTGATGTTTTGTTTAGTGCGGTGGGGGATATTGCGTTTTTTGAGCAGATTGAGAAGGATGTAAGGGCGAAGGGGTTCTCCTGGCCGTTTGAAAGGATGCTGCCGTTTTTAAAGAACTCTGATCTGTTGTTTGGAAATATGGAGTCGGTTTTGATTCCTAAAAGTTATCCAAAAAGGAAGCTTGACCCTCATGGGTTGGTCTCCACTCTGGATGGGGAGAAAGTTTCTGCTCTTTTAAAACAAACGGGGTTTGATTTTTTGAATATGGCGGCAAATCATGTTGTGGATGCGGGCCGTGTGGGGATGGATTATACAAAGAAGTGTTTGGAAAAAGCAGGCATTGTAACCGGGGGAACAGGGCATTCCCAGAAAGAAGCTCGAAAACTTAAAGTAATAGAAAAAAACGGGATAACGTTCGGATTTTTGTGCTACTGTGAGGATAGTAATTATTCTCTGGGTCATACCGAAGCCGGTCCGGCTTTTTATGATGTTGAAACTATCCTTCAGGATGTAAAGAAAAACAAGAAAAAAGTTGATATTTTGGTAATTTCTGTTCACGCTGACCTTGAATTCATGCCTGTACCTTCAGTTCCGAGACGGGATAATTTTAGAAAGATAGCCCGAGCCGGGGCTGATATCATTCTGGCGCATCATCCTCATGTTCCGCAGGGTATCGAGACGGTAAATGGATGTTTGATAGCTTACTCCCTCGGTAACTTTGTTTTTCCCTCGCATACTTCAAATTATATGAAAGCAAATGGACCGTACACGGCGTACTCCTTCCTTCTGAATATAAATGTCGGGAAAAAAGGCGTGAAATCCTTTGAACGTATACCTTGCAGGATAAATGAGGTGCCCGATCAGAGACCTAAACCGCTTATCGGTGATGAATATAATAAAATAATGAAGTATTATTCCACCCTGGATAAACTCCTGAAAAATGATAAGTTTGTCCGAGAGACGTGGAGAAAGATAGCTGTAAAGCATCTGGAAATATATATTAAGAGGGCAGGAGAAAGAAAGATAGAAAATGTAATAGAAGAAATGGTAGGACGTCTTTGTCTGGTTGCTGAAAATAAAAGCTGGATGGATGAGATAATGAATATGGCAAAAGAAAGCTGGGAAAAGCAGAAAAAGTTAAGAGACCCGCTGCATAAGCCGAATTACAGGTTTCAGATGAATAAAAATAATATGAAATAAGGAGAGAAAGTTATGCCGGATATGAATGACGTAGTGAGAAAATACCTGGATAAGCTTGAAGGGATAATTGATATCGAGCATGACAAAAGGGTCAAAGAAGTTTACAAAAAGGTATTTGAGTATCAGCCGGTTGACGAACTTCCGTATGTGATTTCGGATACATCGGAAATAAAAGACAATGACTGGCCTTCTTACCGGTATAATGATGCGTTTGCGGATCCCGCAAAGATGCTTTTAAATGAGCTCAACGGGATCTTTAGACATGTACAGGCAAAGGATTATCATCCGTTAAATATAAGGTGTAATTACGGTACCGTTATTATGCCGTCGGTGCTTGGGATGACGTACAAACTGACGGAAGCAAGTATGCCCTGGTCTAATCATGTTGAAACCAGAGAAGATGTGCAGAAGTTGATACAGAAAGGTATTCCTGATTTGGAACAGGGACTTGGAAAAACTTGTTTTGAAACAGCTGCCTATTATAAAAAAATGCTTGCGCCTTATCCAAAATTAAACAAGGCAATGAACATATACCATCCTGATATGCAGGGGCCTTTTGATATAATTCATCTGATCTGGGGTCATGACTTGATGTACGCTATGTTTGATTGTCCGGAAATGATACACGACATGATGCAAGTTGTGACGGAAACTTACAGGGCTTATATGCGAAAATGGAAAAAATTCACAGGGGAGGGCAATGAGTTTACCTCGCACTGGTGGTTTTACATGAAAGGCGGGATAATGTTAAGAAATGATTCTCCTATTATGATCTCGCCTGAGCAGTATGAGGAGTTTGTCAAACCGTATGACCAGTCTTTGCTTGATGAATTCGGCGGTTGTGTTCACTTTTGCGGCAGGGGAACTACTTTTATAGATTCGATGTGTAAAAGCAAAAAACTGTATGGCTTACATTCTTCGCAGATACATTTGAACGATAAAGAGTTATTGTATAAATCTACTTCCGAGAATAAAGTTGTCTGGCTTAGCGTGAGCAAAGAGTTTTTGCCCTCCGTTCCGCTAAAGACCGGAGTGACGTTATACAAATAAAAATGTTACTTGTGCCCGGGACGGGTACGGGTAGCGGGTCCTCCAATACTTTGGAGAGATCTCGCCCTTAGGGCGGATTACGGGTTACGGGATTAAAGAAAAGAATTGTTTTGGTAATGTGATATTGACTTGACAGATACACTGATTCCTAATATAATTTAGCTGTTATAACAATTCCGAAGTAAGAAAAGGAGCGGTTTTATGGCGAATGAAACAATTTTTAAGCGGTATGAAGGAAATCCTATAATAAAGCCCGAGGATGTAGCAGGGGCTAACAGTATTTTTAACAGTGCGGTAGTCAGGTTTGGAAAGGGTTATGCCGGGGTTTTCCGTGTTGATACGACCAGGTTGTTCAGCGAGCTTCACACCGGTTTTAGTGATGACGCGATTAACTGGAAGATAAATGAAAAGCAGATAGATATGAAAGGGGAAACTTCCGATAATTATAAAGTGGCTTCCTGCTATGACCCCCGAGTTGTAGAGATTGACGGAACTTATTACGTTACCTGGTGTTACTATCCTGCAGGGATTGCCTGCCATATCGGTATTGCGAAAACAAAAGATTTCAAAAAATTCACCCAGATCACCCAGATGATGCTGCCGTATAACAGGAATGCCGTATTGTTTCCCGCAAAAGTAAACGGGAAGTTTGCCTGCTTGAACAGGCCTTCGGATCCGTTCCATACAACGTTCGGGGAAGTATTTTATTGCGAGAGTGATGACCTTATTCACTGGGGTAACCATAAATTCGTTTTTGGCGCGACTTCCGGGTGGCAGAGGTCTAAAGTAGGTCCCGGACCGGCTCCGATAAAGATCAAAGAGGGTTGGCTTTTAATTTATCACGGAGTGCGTATTACCTGCAGCGGTTATGTATATTGTATGGGCGGTGCAATTCTTGACGGGAATAAACCGTGGAAAACGCTTTACCGCTGTAAAGAGTATCTCCTTGCTCCTGCTACAACCTATGAAATGGTGGGGGATGTTCCTAATGTAGTATTTCCGACCGCGCTTTTGCACGACAAAAAGACAAACCAACTGAGCGTTTATTACGGATGCGCGGACACAGTCGTGGGACTCGCTACAGCTGATATGGGCGAGCTGATAAAATTCATTAAGAAGAACAGTTAAGGAATGAGATTTGAAGCTGAAATACAAGATATTTGATTCTTCAAAGGGGCGCAGAACAAGCGTCCCTTTTTTATATCCGGGTTGTCATTGCGAGGAGTTTTTTTGACGAAGCAATCCGTGGAATCTTTTTCATAGGAGGCGGACATTATGCCAAGTGTAAAATACTTTGATTCACATT
>MFGS01000013.1:23127-24389 GCA_001778355.1 Candidatus Firestonebacteria bacterium RIFOXYA2_FULL_40_8 | reverse complement strand
GACTAACTCGTCGAGCATGGTAAAACATTTAAAAGAAAGGTCAAATCAGATCGGCTTTATAGTGGAAGCAATTACAAAGATAGCAGAGCAGACAAATCTTCTGGCTATTAACACCGCCATAGAAGCAGCCAGAGCCGGCGAAGGCGCCAGAGAGTTCAGGGTCATCGCGGATGAAATCAGAAAGCTCGCTGAGGCCTCAGGTAAAGCCGCGGATCAGATAGTGAGATTACTCAAGGAAATACAAGGCGAAACTAACCAGGTGATCACTGCTACGGAAACTGGCGCCGTTGAAGTTGAAGAAGGCGTTGCTTATGTCAATAAGACCGGCGCGGCTTTGGAAGAGCTCACCAAGGCAGTCTGGGATATCAGTAACCTGGCGACGGAAATATCAAAAAACACACTGGAGCAGTCCTCCGGTTTCGAACAGGTAAGAAAAGCCATAACCACCGTTACCTCTATATCGGAAGAGAACGCCTTGTCTACGGAGGGCGTCTTAAAACTCACTCAAAGAGAATCCGAATTAACAAAAAAAATAACAGAATCTTCGTCCCAGCTGAAAAAATTGTCAGAAGAACTGACTGACCTGGTGACAAAATTCAAGGTGAACGAATGAAACTACCCGTGCTTTCGGAAATACAAAGGGACTCTCTAAAAGAAATTGCCTCTATAGGCGTCTCTCATGCGGCAACAGCGCTTTCAAAAATGATAAATAAAAAAGTGCTTATTGACGTACCGCAGGTTAACATCCTGCCGATAGATGACCTGCCGAAAGAGATAGAAGCTTCGGAAGAATTGATGGTCGGTATCTACTTCAGGGTTATCGGCAAAGTCTCGGGAAAAGTTCTTTTAACGTTTAAAAAAGAAAGCGCGCTCTTGCTCACCGATGTTTTGCTGAAAAGAAAAGCCGGTGAAACCAAGATACTTGCAGAAATGGAACAATCCGCGTTAAAAGAACTCGGAGCTATCTCGACGGCCGTCTGCCTGAATGCCATAGCAGACCTGCTTAGCATGACACTGCTTCCCTCCATTCCTCACTTCACCTATGACAGGGCTAATTCAATTGTAAAATCCCTTTTTGACGAGGTAAACGGTGATTATAAATATCTGATGGTGGTAGATTCCGTATTTAAAGAATCAAGCAACCAGATACTCGGGAAATTCCTCCTCTTCCCGGATCAGGAAGCCTTCGACGTGATATTTAACGCACTGCAGCTGCAGACATTGGGGCAGGGAAAGAAATAGACGTTATAAAGGTTGCTCCC
>MFGS01000013.1:22730-22998 GCA_001778355.1 Candidatus Firestonebacteria bacterium RIFOXYA2_FULL_40_8 | reverse complement strand
ATATGGTTTCACAGGCATCTATATCCCTGCTTTTTTTACCGACCATGTTTTCAACAAGCCCTTTCATTATTCCGCCTCTTTTATCCTGATAAGCCGGCCAGGCATGCCCACCATTAATAACGGTACAAAGAATAACTTCTGTGCCTGAGGTTCCGCCGCTATATATAGCTTGTTTAACATTGGTCCCGTCAGAAGGATCTTTATCCGGCAAATCAGTTATTGTCGGAGAAGAGGCACATTTATTATTTTTAACCCAGAACTGCACAGT
>MFGS01000013.1:10979-22690 GCA_001778355.1 Candidatus Firestonebacteria bacterium RIFOXYA2_FULL_40_8 | reverse complement strand
GAGGTATCGTTGATATTACCGCCGCGATAGCAGCAATTTTATTTGCATATTTTCCGGCAAATACATGAGCCATCATACCGCCATTTGAGGCCCCGATGACAAATACTTTTTGTTTATCAACCGGATAATTCTGAATTAAAAAATCAATCAGACCGGCAAGAAAGCCGGCATCGTCAATATTGTTTTTCTGGCTGTAAAAGTTCTGAACTTCCCTCCCATCATTCCACTGTCCTTCAAGCCCATTAGGGTAAAACAGTATGAAGCGCTCTTTTTCTGCCAGGGCTTCAAACCCGTTATTCGTATAAGCCGGCCATTCTTTTGCAGATCCCCCGCCCCCGTGAAGCGCCATAACAAGAGGCCGTGGGGTTGTCCCTGAACATGACTTTGGGACAAAAATAGAATAAGTCCTGTCTATTCCGTTATGCTTAAAGGTGCGTGCTTCACTTTTATAGATATTGGTATCTTTAGCGTCAGATTTACTCAAAAACAATGCTACAATCGCCAACAAAATAGGAATGAGTTTAAATTGCATTTTTACAGGCATAATTTTTTCCTCTAATACATTTATTATTTAGAGTATCCACACAACGGTTTTGTTCAATAATAAAAGCATATTCTTTGTAGACATAATTTCCTCCTACATATTCAGAGCATTAGTGATTCTCCCCGGGTTAAAACCCGGGGCTTCATGCTAACGGCATAATCTTCGATTATGCCAGAATAGCCTCCGCTACGCTGCGGGCGCCATTCATCCACGGGCTAAAGCCCATGGGTTTCTGGCAAAAGTGCTAAACTTCCCAGTATAAGGATATATATCTGCAGTGAGTCTGCTTTACCTTTAAATATCATTCCACACTTCTATTTTTTATTTCCAACTGCAGTCTAGCAATATCTTTATCTGTCTCAACAAGACTACCTGTTTTGATAAAAATCTTATTTAATATATTTTTTTAGTTGCTTTTTAAAATCCAAATCTCCATTTCTCGCAGTCATATTTTCTTTTTCAGCGGCAGCAGCATACCCTCCGGTAAGAATATCATCACCATTATCCGTAATTCTATTTTTTTCAATGATTGCCCTGGTTATAGTCGGCTTTTTGTCATCAAAAACAATAACCCCCGCACCTTTATTATCATGTATGTTATTATTTATTATTTCGACCGGTCCGGAATTAGGACCAACTGCGACACCTTCCAAAGTACAATCAAATATTTCATTATTCTTAATCAGGATATTTTCTATAGTGCTCTTCCTATCCTTTCCTATTGTTATTAATATCCCGGGGCCTCCCGACGGTTTATTCCATTGATGCTTGCTGCTAAACCCCTTTCCCCCATTGTATATTTTATTATTCTCAACTAAAATATTACTCATTCTGGAATTGTCAGCCCAATTGGTAATTTCAACTACAGAATGGGGAGCATTGTACATTTCATTGTTTTTTATAATGATATCTTTTATTGTCAGCCCTTTTTTCCAGAAAGCTTGCGGCGATACGGCACTGTCATAAACATCATGAATCCTGCTATTTTGTATGACAACATCTTCAGAATCATACGTGATTGTTATTCCATTACCGTGATAAAAAGCACCCCCTTTGCTCCAGAGTCCTCCGCATGTATGAATATCCAGGTTATCAAATACAGCATGCTTTATATTCTCAGTCTTAATACCGCATTCAGAAGTATGCGTGATCTCAACATCCTTCACGATGAAATACTCGCTATTTAAAGGTCTTATTGCGTTTTTTCTTACCCCGCCTTCAATTCTGTGAGCATCAGGACTATCTCCTTTAGTTGTCCATAAATACAACAGTTTTTTTTCATAATCAAACAAAGAAGAGCCCTGCTCCATTTTTACAAGATTATTTTTCTTTGGCTCCCACGACACAAAGATCAAAGAAAGTCCGTCCTCTGTTACAACACCAACATCATTTTCTGTTTTCAACCGATATATATTATCTTTTATCTTTTCCCAGTCAGCATTTACCCCGCAAGCAGAAGTAAAACATTCAGCACCGCTGATTATTGGTTTCGAACCGCTTCCATAGGTTCCAAATGTAACCGGATTATCTTTTGTTCCTGAAGATAATATATACAACTGTTCTTTCCATTTTTCTTCGCATTTAAATAATATCGCATCTCCCGGCTTAAAAAAAGAATTTGTATATTTTTCTCCCCGGACTATCTTATCCTTCTTTATATCAAATTGCAAAGCATTAACTTTTTCAATGGATTTCCAGGCGCTCTCAGGAGTCGTCCCATTGTTAGAATCATTCCCATTCGAAGCATCCACATAGAATGTTCTTATCGGTTTTGCTTCTACCCCGCCGAAATAACCCGCCAGAACAATTAAGATTAAGCTGATAATAAGATATTTTCTCACAATATCGTTTTCCTCCTAACACGATCAAGTAGCGGCCAATCGGCCCGTTTCACCTCTCAATTATTTTTCCGCGGCTTTTCTAATTTCTTTCGAAACTTCATCAAAATAGTTGTCAACATCTTCAACATCAATTTCATTTTTCGATGAACTGGAGAGCAGAACTTTACCTGTTTCCACATCTACTATCCTGATAGAGATATTATTAAAAACTGTTTCGGTTTCGATGCGGCCCAAAACGGCCACTCTGGGACGGAATATTCCTCTGCGTTTTCTGACAGCTATCATTCTTTTCTTTTCCTTCTTTTCGGCATGAAAATTCCCCAGAATAAGCGCGTTTACTCCCGCAAGATTGCCTATCCGGGAGATTTGTGAAGAGTCTACAACACCGGTTAAGCCCAATTTTTGTTCTTTCAGCAGTTTCTCCAGAGCGCTTCTTTCCATGACTTCAAAACCCGCTTCCATAAGAGCGGGCACCATAGATTCAGCCAGAGCCGCTCCGGCTACTTGGTTGTTTCCCTCAAAATCTAAAACAGCTATCCTTTTGTACTTCTCCATAGTAAAATCATCGTTCTTTACCGTCTTTACGCCTGAAGCACAACTAGAAAACATCACAGCAAAAATAAACACCAGTGCTATTCCTGTCAGTTTCATTTCTTCCTCCTTAATCTGTATTCCTTTTTGTCAAAAAAATGAAATTAAGCCTAATATTTCAACCAGAAAAAAGCATACCTGAGTTACATCATCAACAACAATATCCTTGTTTTTCAGAAAAACAATTTTATTACTTTCAGTATTCCCTGTTTCCAGGGGACACGGTGGGAGACACCTGAACTTTTCGCGAACTTATCTACGTTCTCCAGATACCATTTGTAATTCCGAAGCAAGGCGTCTTTATTGGAGAACTTTGGTTTGTACCCGAGTTTTTGCTCGGCTTTTTCTATGGAGACAAAGGAATCTTTGGAGGCAGTTTCATAAACCCATTTGTATAAGGGGGAAAGTTTTAGAAGTTCAAGAAGCCGGAGCATCATAATTACCGGGGCTGCGGGAAAACCTTTAATCTTCTTTCCAAAACCTGCAAAGTCCAAAACGGACTGATAGTCCTCGCCCATGGTAGTAAATTCTTTGGCGCCGATATTAAAAGTGTCGTTGACCACCTGTTTATCCAGAGTGGCGGTCAAGTAAATCGCCTCACACAAGTCAGCTACATCCAGGAACTGATATTTATTCTTTCCGTTACCTATCATCGGAAAACCTTTGCCGTCTTTTGCCCAGTCATAGAAAAGTGCAAATACACCGAGACGCTCCGGACCGATAAAAGATTTTGGCCTTATGACCGGCACACACATTCCCTGTTTTCTAAAATCAAAACAGACTTCTTCTGCCAATATCTTGGCTTCCCCGTAAGGTCCGACTCCGATCTTTTTATCATCTTCCAGTAAAGGATGATGGTCAGGAATACCGTAAACTGCAGTCGAAGATATATGAATAAACCTTTCTGCCTTAACTTCTTTTGCCGCTTCGATAACATTTCTGGTACCGTCAACATCCGTAGTAAATATATCTTCTTTTGAATATAAAGGAAGCGCCGCCGCGCAATGAACAACTATTTGCGCGCCTTCCATAGCCCGTTTAACAGCCGCTTTATCCCTTATATCCCCGTCAATTATTCTTATTTTGTCCTTAACATCCGGGTAAGTGAACTCAGCAAAGTCGATAGAGGTAACTTCATGTCCCTTGGAAAGTAAAAACCTGATAAGGTTGATGCCGAGAAAACCGGAACCGCCAGTTACGAGATATTTCATGCTATGTTCCTCCAATATATGTTTTTTTAAATCTGCCCGCAAACTCAGACTAGGCAAGCCGTCCAAAAGTCCATAAGGTCTTACATTAATGTGGTATTTAATTTATAAAAACTCGTTAATGTAAAACTTTGTACTTTGTACATCGTACTTCGTACTTGCTTTTGTTACCAGTAACTCTTATTTTTCAAATACTTCGCATAATCTTTGATAGCTGACTCAAGACTCAGGAATTCGTGTTTACATCCTGCGCGGCGGAGTTTAGTCATGTCGGCTTCGGTGAAGTATTGGTATTTGTCCCTTATTATAACGGGCATTTCGATGTATTCTATCTTGGGTTTCTTTCCGGCAGCGGTAAACAAGGCCTTTGCCACATCGTTCCAGCTTCTGGCTTTGCCTGTGCCGACATTAAAGATACCTCTTTTTCCGGGATGGGTTAAAAAATAGTAGACGATATCAACCGCATCCTTCACGTAGATAAAATCTCTCATCTGTTCGCCGTCGGCATAACCTTTTTTGTAGGATTTAAAGAGCCGCATGGGTTTTCCGGCCGCAACCCCGGCAAAAGCCTTGCACATTAAGCTCATCATCTCTTCTTTATGGTACTCATTAGGCCCGAAGACATTAAAGAACTTAAAACCCGTCACTTTATTTTGAAGTTTATTCTTCAAAAGCCAAAGGTCAAACAGTTGTTTAGAATTCCCGTATGGATTAAGAGGTTTTTGGATCAAAGTACTTTTATCCTCATCGCTATATCCCCGAGTTCCGTCTCCGTAAGTTGCCGCCGATGAAGCATACAGAAAAGATACTTTGTTTTTTAAGGAATACTCCGCTAACGTTTTAGAGTACTCAAAATTGTTTTTCCTAAGAAACGCCGCATCCATCTGCATAGTTGACGAACAAGCCCCCATATGGATTATCGCATCCGGCTTGTATTTCGGCAGGATAGAAACAAGTTCATCCTTGTCAGCATAGTCATCAATCCTCTTTCCTTCCAGATTCTTCCACTTCATAGGATTATCCGACTGATCCACCGCCAGAATATTATTGATCCCTTCATCATTTAACTTGCGGACAATACAACTCCCGATAAACCCTGCCGCCCCGGTAACTATTACTTTCATTTTTTACGTCCTTTTCAAAACATTATTTCCAGTATTTTTATACCAATTACTTTTTAAGGGTTGTAAACACTTTTGTTCTTCTGCTTCTTTTCTAATATGTTTGCTACAATATCTACTATACATGCTATAAGAACAGCACCAATCAGGCCGAATGGTCTTACAAATAGATCACTGACAGACTCAACACGAGAAAGTCCCCAATTTTTAGTTAGCAGTAAAAAAGCCAATAAAACCACGGATAATACTGAGCATGCGATAATTTTGATATTGATTTGAGCATAACTATTAAACAGTATTTCTGTTTTCTTTTTTAACAGATACATTGAAGCCTTTACACTAAAATGCACTGAGACTATCTGGAGCGCAATCCATAATATCCTGAGAATATTATAATCATAATCTACAAATAATAGATATATTATAGTTGCAGTATATAACCCACTTAAAAATATTAATACTACTCCTGAAGAATACTGAAGACGATCGACATTGTCTGACTTACTTCTCAATCTCCAAATAAGGTCTAGCCCAACAAGCAGAATAAGAATTGCCAGAGCAGCAAAAGCAAATATTGTAATGAATCCTATTTCACCGAAAGCTGAAACATGAGTGTACACTCCAATGCTAAAACCCGCAAAAACTGACAGTAATCCAAAAATCATATACAATATTCGCATTATACCCATATCCTTTGTAGATATTTTACTTGCTTCATTTTATACTTTTATTCAGTGTTTTTCAACAGGTTCTCTACGGGAAAGATATATCTGCACTTGACAAAGAAGCAGTAATTATGTAGAATTACTTATGAGAGGTGACGTAAGTCGGTTAGGCGGTGCCCTTTTGGACATAAACTGCGTGTATCGCAGTCTTCCTAACTCGCAACACTTCTCTTTTTTTTCAAAAACACCATTCGTTCTTAATATCTACCAAGTCTTCAAATATCACAAAATATCTTTCATCTTTATTAGCGTATTTTCTATAAATACTCCAGGAAAAATAGTCTACAGCCTGTAGACCAAAATTTACAAAAGAATCATCATGTTTTATTTGAAGGCTAATATTGACACCTTTCTCACATATCGCCTCTATTATCTTAGTTTCCAGATATCCGTCAAAGTATTTTTGTGGGTGCGTTTCCTTATTCCGCTTATCTACAGTAAGCAGGCAATCCTTATGTTTTGTTATTACCGGAATTAGAATTTTACCCGCAAAATAATTATATGCAATTCCATATGCTGCATTTCGAAAAGAGGCATCAGTTATGCCTTCTTTTCTAACAACTATATAATTAACCTCCGGATTAAAAGAGTTTTTCATACTTGTCAACACGTCTTGAATAAATGAAACCCCATCAATAGATTGTTTTACTGATTTTGGAATATCACCTCTGTTCTTTAGCCCAACCAATATACTCGGTTTTATTTCTAAAACTTTTGGCCAGCCTAACTTATACAGCTTTGCCTTTTTCTTCTTCAATGTATTTTTAACTTTATTTATCTTATTTTCATCTATAGCTAACACGCATATTACAAAATAATCACAGGTAGTATTTTCAGAAAAACTTATTTCACCACTCTCATCGCTATATAAATAATATTTCATTAGAGCGCACCCCTTTCTCTCCACAAATGACAACGAATAGGCGAGAAGTATAGTTTAAATTTACAATTTCACCCTTGTTATTTTCATTTTATACTTTTCTTCAAGCTTTTTCAATAGATTCTGTTAGATAAAATGGTAATAGGCAGGTTCAATCAGCACATTAATTGCTACTAGATGGGCAATTGGGACTATAAGAAATAAATAAAAAGGGACACTGTTCCCTTTTTCGAGTTCAGAATGACAATATTACATGGTTTAATCAATCATTCTTTAGTAATTTTTGAATTTCGCCGTAATCTCTTAGTGGGTTTAATTTGCTTATAAACTGGGAGAAGAACATCATGAATATTATCGTAATAATTATTCCGATAACAACGGAGATCCAGACCCATGTTTTTGCTTTTCGGGTGTACGTCTCGGCTTCGTCATATTTTCCTTCAAGAAAACTGGAGTTGACTTTCAGACCGTAAATGAAAGATACGATTGCGGTAGGTATGCAAGAGAGAATAAGCAATATAGAAACAATCATATAGTTCTTTGGTTTGGGCTTCTCTATCCGCGGTCTTCGTTCGTCGTCATGCAAAGGGAAGTTACATGCCTCGCATTTCCATAGGTTATCGCCGTTCTCTTTACCGCAGGCTTTACATTTTATCATTGAACTCGCTCCGAAATTAGAAGAAAATTATAACTCGCTTACATAATTTATCTTGCCGTCTGCAGAATTTAGAGTTCGATTCCACTGATTGCAAAACTACCGGATTCCACTGATTAAAATATTCTCCATCCTTAACTTTTGAACAAATTTAAAGTATAAAAAGGTAAATTTCTTAGTATCATAAATAGTATTATACCAGAAATTAACAGCCACCAAATAGCAGGTTTTAACTTAACTTCCGGTAGTTTTACCGCGAAAACTGACTTTAGTATATATAGAAGGAACCAGACGGCCAAAATCGGCAGGGCCAGTATCATCAAGGGATTAAAGTAAAAGGCCTCTTTTATATTTCCATGAAGCAAGTTATGCATAGCTCTTAAAGAACCACACCCGGGACAGGAAAGAGTTGTCAGATAATGGGTCGG
This sequence comes from Candidatus Firestonebacteria bacterium RIFOXYA2_FULL_40_8, assembly GCA_001778355.1. Lineage (GTDB taxonomy): Bacteria > Oederibacteriota > D2-FULL-39-29 > D2-FULL-39-29 > D2-FULL-39-29 > D2-FULL-39-29. Next base: position 14,697 of record MFGS01000013.1, on the reverse strand, counting down.
ACAGAGCGGGTAAATTCCGCCTTCCCCTGGTACAAAAAAGAAAAGTACAAGAAAAACTGTGATAACAAGGAGAAGCAAACCTATTGCGGTGTTTTTTTCATTCATTTTGAGCGTTCCAGTTCCAGCAATTTTTTCTTCCAGCCCCTTCCCCCGGAAAAACCGCCTATTGTTCCGTCGTTTTTAATAACACGGTGGCACGGTATGATAATCGGGCAAGGATTTTTCCCCAGTGCATTTCCCACTGCGCGGGCAGAGCCGGGTTTTTCAATTTTTTTCGCTATATAGGAGTACGAACGCGTTTCGCCGTAAGGAATGTTCTTCGCCGCTTTCCAGACCCTTACTTGAAAATCCGTAAACATTCCAAAGTCAAAAGCGCAGGAAAATTTTGTTTTCTTTCCTGAAAAATATATTTGCAAATCTTTTTCAAGTTTTTTTATACATTGTGGAATGTTTTTATTTACAAAAACAATTTTTCTTTTTACCGGGAAAGAGATGCGGCTAACACCTTTTTTTGAATAAGTCAGTTTTATCCAGCCGTATTTGACTTTTACTGCGTGTTCATTTTGTAACATCTGACTTTGGCTCTGCAATAGCAGGAGCGGGCTTTTCAGCAGTCACTGCAGTTTTTTCCGCAGTTATGACCGGCAGTATGACCGCAGATTTTGGAACTGCCGGATAGATATCCCTTTTTATCTGCTTTCCGGGAAATATTCCTTTTTTGACTCCGTCTTTGTCTTTTACAATCTCGCCGTTTACCATAACAATATCAAAACCTTCCGAGTATTGCGCCGGATTTTCCACCGTAGCTTTTTCCATTACCTTTTCCGGATCAAAAACAATAAGGTCCGCGTCCGCTCCGGCTTTTATCCTGCCTTTATTTTTCATTGCCGAAGATATATTTTCCAGACGTTTTGCGACATTGTAGGAGCTCATCTTTATTGCATCCATCAAGGAAATAACTTTATCTTCTCTTACATATTTTTGTATTAAACGGGCGTAACAACCGGCTCCGCGCGGATGATTGTTCTTTTCCATTTCCGTTATAGTATCACTTCCTATCATCATACCGGGGAATTTCAAGGCGTTTACAACATCGCTTTCCGGAATAGCATAAGCTACGGTCAGAGGATTATTCGCAGGTCTTTTCATTTTTCTTATGGCTTTAAATTTTTCTTCGGTCAACCTCTCAGACGTATTTGCCACCTGCAGGTCCTTGTAGGTGATGTTAAACCTTTTTTGCCAGTCACCGTCAAAACGGGCGGAAGCAAGGTAAGTAGCCCAAGAATTATACGGGTACATATCCAGGGTAATATCCATACCTTCGTCATTTGCTTTTTTTATGAGTTCTAAAGAGGTATTCATGGAAAAAGTCCCGCCGGTACTGTTAAAATGATCTATCTGGAAAGAAACCCCTGTTTTTCTTACTATATCTATAACTTCGAAAATAGCGTCAATGTTCGTCTTTTTTTCATACATCGTCGAATACCTGATGTGGGCAGTGCAAAGCGCACCGTATTTTTTTACAACCCTGGCAAGCGCGACAGCTTCTTCCGTGGTCGTTCCCGGCAGGTATTCAAAACTAAAATTTAGTCCGAGAGCGCCGTTTGCCAGCGCGGCATCAGTCAGCCGGCACATCTCCGCTATCTGCTCTGAAGTCGGTTTTTCATAAGCACCCATAAGACCGACGGAATAATGAAGGCGTATCTGGCTTACAGCCCCTCCCTGATTTAAATACATATTACCCTGTGTCCGGAGCCAGAGTTTCCTGAAGTTAGCCATGGATGCACCGTGCATGGAAAGATTGGTCGTAACGCCGTCCGCAGCCTTGTAATATTCTCCGGTTTTATTCTGATCGTAAGACAAAAAGTCAATAAAACCCGGGCAAACCACCAGACCGGAGACATCAAGCGACCGTTTCGCCTCTATACCCTTGGTCCCTACGTATACAATATGGCCCCAGCGTATTCCTATATTTCTAACTTCATCGGTTCCGGATTCCGGATCCATAACCCTTCCGTTTAAAAGCGCAAAATCACAAATCTCCGTCTGGGCAGAAAAAATGCCGCAGGCAAGCACAAACAATAATATTATTTTTAAATACCGCTTCATTTGTTTACCATCCTGTGAAAAGCGATTCCACCGATTACAGAACTACGGGATTCCACTGATAAAAACTTTATTATTTTTTTACTTCTCTTTCTTCTCTTTCCGCCACAAAGCGTTGGCGGACTGCTCGCCTTATAGCCGGCGACCAGACTGTTCTTTTCATTCTTATCGCTCTTTCTGTACCTGTTTCCCTTACTTCTCTTACTTTTCTTACTTTTTTTGCTTCCATATTCTTCTTGAAACTGCTTCTGTAAGCATCTTTGCTTCTTCTATTTTCAACAAGCGCGCCAATCCGAGATAAACCGGTAATGCCAGAGTTATAGGCACCAGAACTATCACTATCCTTTGTATTAACCCCGGAGAACCAGAACCCGGATTTAAATGCATCGCTTTTGCCGCAAACAAAGCCGCTAAAGCCATTATACACGATGCAAGCAATACTTTCCAAAATGTTTTTATGATACTTTTCCCGCCAAGCGGACCCATTTCTTTCCTGAGAAAATAATAAAGCATGGTAAAATTAAGAAGTGTTGAGATGGTATTAGCCAGAGGAAGCGCCGCATAACCCATCTCCTCCATTAAAATAACACTGAACAAACCGTTTGTAAGTATGGCAACAATACCGCAGACAACAGGAACTGTCGATTTTTTAAGAGCAAAAAAAGCGGGAGTCAGTATCTTATTAAGAGAGAAAAGAGAGAGGCCCAAAGCATAGTATATGGTTACAATTGCTGTAGCTTCCGCGGCTTCTGAGGTAAATTTACCGTGACGGAACAAAAGGTCTGTTATATCATGGCTTAAAACTATCAGCCCGAGAGTTGCAGGAACCGTAACAAACAAAGAAAGGCGTGCGGAAGAAGAAAGTGTATCCTTCGCTTCCTCTTTTTTTCCCTGCGCTACAAAAGAGGAGAACATGGGAAAAGACGCCGTTGCGATGGCAACGCCAAATAACCCGATAGGCAGCTGCATCAAACGGAAACCGTAGTAAATATACGTTATCGCGCCTGAACCGAGCAAAGAGGCAAGAAAAGTATTAACAAAGACGACATTTATCTGCCCGATGGAGTTGGAAAATATCGCCGGCGCCATTACGCGCCCCATCTGCCTTATTCCGGGATCCTTAAAGTCCAGTTCATAACGCAGCTTAAATCCTTTTTTATATATTATCGGCAGCTGGATCAAAACCTGTACCAGTCCGGAAAAAAGCGCCCCAAATGACCAGACGATAACCTGGGATTCCTCTGCTTTTGAAAAAAGCGGGCAGACAAAAAGTCCGGTCAATATCATCACAATATTTCCTATTGCCGGAGCCAGAGCAGGAACGGTAAAGTGCTCCTCTGAATTAAGCATACCCATAATAACTGTGGCAAACCCCATGAAAGCAATAAACGGGAATAAAATCCTCGTTAGTAAGACAGCAAGCTTGATCCCCTCGAGAGCAAATCCCGGCGCAATTACTTTTATTAAAAAAGGTGTAAAAACCCAGGCAAGAATTATTAACAGAGAAAATAAAATACATAGAACGCTGATAACAAGATTAGCCAATCGATAGGCAGCTTCTTTTCCCCCTTTATGCATGTACGAGGTAAAAGCCGGGACAAAAGCCGAACTT
>MFGS01000013.1:6435-10927 GCA_001778355.1 Candidatus Firestonebacteria bacterium RIFOXYA2_FULL_40_8 | reverse complement strand
CATAAAAAGCGTCGGAGACCAGACCTGCTCCAAACAAAGCGGCATTTATCTGATCTCTAACCAGACCCAGGATCCGGCTTAAACCTGTTGCCAGGGTCATCACCGCGGCATTCCTGCCTATTTTTTTAAGCTTTTCGGTCATTTATCGTCCAATTTTTGTTTATCTTGTTTAATCTTGACTTTTACGTTGTTTTTTTGTTATATTACTTGAGTATTTATACTGCGTCTCGCAGTAAATCCCAGGAGGTGTACGTTGCCATTACTTAAATCATCAATAGAAGCAGCAAGAAAGACCAAGAAAATGACCCTAATCAACAAATCAGCCAAGCATAAACTTAGAGTGGTAGAAAAAAAGCTTCTAAGTTTAAAAACCTACGAAGAAGCTTCAAAATTACTAAAAAAACTGCTTCCTGAAATTCAAAGGTCTACTTTAAAGAACATTCTCCCCAAGAATACCGGAGCCAGGAAAGTATCAAGATACACCAGATACGTAAATTCTTTAAAAGGAAAATAGACTTCTCGGTAATTCCAAGCCGCTGGTTTATAGCCGGCGGCTTTTATATTTTCAGACAACGTCCTGTGACTGCAAGTACGAAGTACAAGGTACAAAGTACGAAGTTTTACATTAGGGTGCTGTTATTTATTTTATCCGGCTTCTGACCTCAGACTTCCGTCTTCGATACTTTGCTAACCATCTCGACTAAAGATCCGCCACACATAATTGGAGGACAACCTTCTAAACATCCTGCGTGCTTTTCCCAGCCCCTAGAACCTAGAGCCCAGCACCAATTATTGCTTAAGCAATAATTTATACACCAAGCTTTCTATCACCTGTGAGGGCATTTTTCCGGATTTTCTCTTGGTTTCTTTATCTGTTTTTGCAAGTTCGGTAAATATTACCTTTAATTGTTTTTCATCATAAGCGCGGGCCTGGGTCAGGAGACCTGAAACAAAGTAAGGATGCACGCCCAGCTTACCCGCGATAGAGTTTTCAGGGACTCCTGCTTTGAGCAGGACTTTTGCCGTCCAAAGCTTTTTAAAATGGGCATAGGCAGCGCCCACCACCATCGGTCCGGCTTTGTTTTTGTCCATAACGTAGAATATATCATCAATTATTTTCAAAGATTTGGTTAGATTTCTTTCCGCCAGCGCGTTGACAAAATCAAAAATATTCTTAGTGTCCAACCCGCTGACTAAGAACTCCACGTCAATTTCATCAATGTTCTTTTTTTCTCCGATATAAAGTATTACTTTTTCTATTTCCGAGTCCAGATCGCGCAGATTATTACCGACTCTTTCCACAAGTATGTCAACGGCTTCCTGTGAAATGGTTTTACCGAGTTCCGCCAATTTCCTCTTTACCTCAGCGGCAATCTGATTGGGATACAATTGATAGTACGCATATGTAGTTCCCGATGCAGCCGCAGATATTTTCTTATAAGCAGCACCTTTTTCAAAATCACTTTTCTTCACATCCCTGCTTACCAGTATTAAAACAGTGGTTGCCAGCGGATTTTTGATATACTCAAGGAGGGTGTCTTTTAGGTCTTTCCGGAGTTTTTCAAATTCACGAAGTACTATAACGCGTCTATCCGCCAGAAAGGGCGCGGTTTCCACCGTTGATTTAAAATCAAAAGTAAAATTATTCTTAGGCCGGCCGGTTTCTTCTTCACCTTCCGAAGCCGTATCTCCGGGTTCATCCTCTTCTTCAACCGCTTTCCCCTTGCATTCTATTTCCATGTAATTTAAATCTTTATTCTCAAGAGGCAAGGCTTTTTTTAATATTTCTTTAACCTTTTTATCTTTATTGTACTCGTCATTTCCGGCAACAAAGTAGACCGGAGCTATGGGTTTAATAAGTTTCCCAGCCATAGATAACCTTATTGACAATCCCCTCCGCCAGAGTCCTGTAAATCCGCTGCCTGGCAATACTTTCGGTTTCTATGTTAGTCCCCTGAACCATAAAAGTTGTAGAGCCTCCGCCTATTCCTCCAATCTCTTTTTGTTCCCACATAACTTTACCCGTTTTTAGATTGGTGAACTTCACGTCCAAAATCATCTTAATCCTGTAGGAGATAATAACGTTGTTAACATCATAAGCCATCGGCTGCAGCTGATACAAACGTATAGTGCCCTCAAGCAGAGCATCCGCCTGGGCTTTGGCAGCCACTTGGAGGCGGCCGTCAATCAGGAATTGTTTTATAATAAAATCGGTAATTTCCGTATCTATCCCGTACTGGGTCGTACCGTTCATTACCACCGGAATGGAGATCTTTTTAATCTCCGGATCCAAACTCGGCTTTATAGACGCGCATCCAGACAGAAGCACCAACCCTGCGACTAAACACAATATATTTTTCATAATTTCCTCCCCCTGTTAAATATATTATATATTACAAATGACAAATTTCAACATGTTGTACTTATTTTCAATTGTACTGTGTTTCACATAAAAACTCAAGCAAAAACCCCTCCCGAAACTCCGGGCTGATGACACATCCGCCAATGGTATAGGGCGGATCTTTTGAAGAGATAAGCCAAGCGATGACACGGATATACAAAACCTTGCTCTGTAAATTATTTTGGCAGGGCTTTTCCTGCCTACATTATCTATTTTCTATCTCGGATGCCATCGAAAGTTGGCATTTATATATCCTACCTCTCGAGAAAAGCTTCGCTTATTTTCGATTGCTCTATTCTCTGCTTTAAAGATAGGCTATTCTGTTCTTTCCTGATTGCTTTGCTTTGTACAAACATTTATCGGCTTTAGACAAAACTTCTTCTGACGTATTCCCGTCTTTAGGAAATAAGGCGTACCCGATACTCATCGTCACTTTTATCCTTTTTTCATATTCAATAAATCTGGCATCCATAACACATTTGAAGTTTTTAAGAAAGATATCTATATCCTCATTCTTGCCGTCTTTCAATACGACAAATTCATCTCCGCCATAACGGGCCAAAACACAGCCTTTTAGTTCTATCTTAAAATATTCAGCTACCTTTTGTAAGTACGCATTACCCGCGACATGCCCATATGTATCGTTATAATTTTTAAAATTATCCAGATCTATCATTATAATTGCAAAATGTTTTTTGCCTTTAACTCTATTATCAGATTGCTCCAAAAAATACCCGTAATTGTACAGATCCGTCAAACGGTCAACATCTGCAAGGTGCTTTATTTCCTCATAAAGCTTATTTCTCTCAATTACAAGTGCAAACTCTCCGGCTAAAGTCATAAAAAGGTCATAGTCCTGTTCAGAAAAATCCTGTATATTTCTCGGCTTAATCCTCAGGAAACCCGTAACTTTTTTATCCTTAACCTGGGGAAAATAGATAAAACTCTTACCCTTGTAAATCTTTCCTTGATTGATCAAGAGATCCACTATTTCAGGATCCATTCCGCTCGCCAGAATTTCATTTTCCTCGCGCAGAAACTTGAATTTTTTTGCGCCATTGTTATAAACCGCTATTTCCCAATCCGAAATCACCTCTATCTTTTCAAACAACGGATCTAAAAGCTGAACCATAATATCATAATCTATATTTTCGTTCATTATTTCTGTAATAGCCAGAACAAGCTGGAGATCCTTTACATGTGTTTCCTCTTTTTTTACAGTTTCAGAAAGAAAACCGGTAAAAAGACCGACTACAAAAAGAAATGGTATCCTCATGTAAATATTAACATCGTATATATCCACCTCCTTTTTAATGAGAAGCCAAGAATAGAGAAGAGAAGCTACTATTGTCGCTATCACACTCGCTTTAATATCTTTACCGAGAGCCGTAATGACAATCACCAGGAAATAAAGCAGGAAGAAATCCGTACCTGCGCTTTTTGTAAAATATATACCAAGGGAAACAAGAATTATATCACCGATAAAAACAACATATCTGAAATTGTTTTCTTTAAAATACTCCAATGATACGAAATAAAGAGCAATATTTGAAGAGATGAAAAATAAAACAAGCAAATTGACATAATTGAAAAGCATAAGTCCGGTATTAGCCGCGGAGAATATCGCCATATAGGCAGCCGCAATGACAATAAGCCACCTGAGATTCAGGAAATTGTATTTAAATTGCTTAAGCTCTTTTTTATTCATAGCGCCACTATATTTACAAGTTTATTTTTCACCACTACTACTTTTTTAATGCTTTTCCCCGCAAGGAAAGCAATGATTTTTTCGTCTTTTAACGCGATTTCTTTAACTTTTTCCTCATCCGTATTTAACGGAAGGGTAAGACGGCTGCGTAATTTTCCGTTGACCTGAAGCACAATTACCGCTTCTTCTTCGCTTAAATACTCTTTGTCGTACTTTGGCAGTGCATGCAGAAATATACTTTCCGTATAGCCAAGCTTCTCCCAGAGTTCCTCGGCAATATGCGGCGTAAATGGAGCCAGCAAAAGCACAAGGTTTTCAACCGCCAATTTTAAAAGTGAGGCGTAAGCTTTTTCATCGCCCGCCGGAGCTTTTAATAAATACAG
>MFGS01000013.1:2333-6422 GCA_001778355.1 Candidatus Firestonebacteria bacterium RIFOXYA2_FULL_40_8 | reverse complement strand
TCTTTCGACGCGCCCTAAAAACCTGTGAATTCCTTCTATTCCTTTATCATTCCACTCAAGTTCTTTCTCGGGAGGGGCAGCAAAAAGAATGAAGCCCCTGACTACATCAGCGCCGTATTTTTCAATAAGCGGATCAGCTTCTACGGTGTTTCCTTTTGATTTACTCATTACCTGTCCGTCTTTAAGCACCATACCCTGGGTGAATAAATTAGTGAACGGTTCGTCAAAATTAACCAGCTTCAGGTCGTAAAGAAATTTTGTAAAGAACCTGGAATAAAGAAGATGAAGTATAGCGTGTTCCACCCCGCCGACATACTGGTCGACAGGCATCCAGTATTTTGCTTTTTCAAGATCAAAAGCCGCGCTGGAATTCTTCGGATCGCAGTAACGGAGAAAATACCAGGAGGAGCATATAAAGGTGTTCATCGTATCAGTCTCCCGTCTTCCTTCTCCGCCGCACTTCGGGCATTTAGTTTCCACAAATTCTTTAACGGAAGCCAGAGGAGAAGCCCCTCCTTTAGGTTTAAAATCAACAACAAACGGAAGTTCCACCGGAAGGTCTTTCTCGGGTACCGGAACAATTCCGCACTTATCGCAATAAATTACCGGAATAGGGGCGCCCCAGTAACGCTGTCTGGAGATGAGCCAGTCACGTAGTTTAAATTTTATGGTTTTCGTACCAATCTTTTTCTTTTCTACAAAATCGGCCATCAGCTCTATGGCTTCAGTATTTTTCTTTCCGTTAAATTCCCCGGAGTTTATCTGCAGGCCGTCGTTAACATAAGCTTCCGTTAGCGTTTCACCCGATAAATTACCGCCTTCCGGCTGGATCACGACTTTAACAGGCAATTGATATTTTTTTGCAAAATCAAAATCACGCTGGTCATGCGCCGGAACCGCCATCACTGCGCCCGTACCGTACTCCATAATGACATAATTAACCGCATATACAGGAACTTTATCCCCATTAAAGGGATTGACAGCATAGGCGCCAATAAAAAGCCCCTCTTTTTCGGTAAGATCCGAAGTTCGGGCTATCTCGGTTTGTTTTCTCAGTTTGTCGGCAAACTCTTTCACGAGAGGTTCATACTTGGTACCCTTAACGAGTTTTAGTGTAAGAGGATGCTCGGGAGCTATCACCAGATATGTAACACCAAAGATAGTGTCAACTCTGGTCGTATAAATAGAAATCTTATCTTCCGAGCCGTCTATTTTAAAATCCACTTCCACGCCAAACGACTTGCCTATCCAGTTCTCCTGCATGATCCTTACTTTTTCCGGCCAGCCCTTAAGTTTTTTTATATCCTCAAGTAATCTGTCGGCGTAATCGGTGATCTTGTAGAACCATTGATCGAGTTCTTTTTTTGTCACTTCCGTCTTGCAGCGCCAGCAAACTCCGTCAACAACCTCTTCATTTGCCATAACGGTCATACACTTGGGACACCAGTTAGCTTCTTTTTTCTTTTTATAAGCAAGCCCTTTTTCATAGAATTTTAAAAAGAGCCACTGCGTCCATTTGTAATAATCGGGAGCACAGGTGGCAATCTCCCGGCTCCAGTCATAACAGATACCTATTTTTTTCAGCTGTTCCTTCATTACTTCTACATTTTTATAAGTCCATTCTTTCGGATGTACATTATTCTTTATTGCGGCATTTTCAGCAGGCAAACCAAAAGCATCCCACCCCATGGGGTGGAGGACATTATAACCCTGCATTTTCTTATACCTGGAAACCACATCACCTATCACATAATTTTTGCAATGCCCCATATGCAGGCGGCTGCCGGAAGGATAAGGAAACATCATAAGAACATAATATTTCTGCTTTTCCGAAAAATCTTCCGCTTTAAAAAGCTCCTTACTTTCCCAGTAAGCCTGCCATTTTTTATCTAACGTTTCACTTAGCACTTTTTGACTCCTTTTTTGAGAACGATTCCACTGATTGCGGATCTACAGGATTCCACTGATTAAAGAGCAATTCTTTGCAATTGGACACTTATTACTAACCTTTTGATTCTTTTTTTTCTGACTTACTTTCAGTTTTCTTCTCTGTCTTAGTACTTTCCGTACTTCTGTCCTTCCGGGCCTCTGTTCCTCCGTCTTTCTTTCCGCCTTCGGTTTTTCCCGCACCGGCTACTGTCTTCTGTCCTTGGTCCTCCGTTTTTCCTGTTCCTCCGCCCTCTGACTTCTGACCTCTGGTCTCGGTCTTTTTGCCATAGTCATTCACATAAAACCCGGACCCTTTAAATACAAAACCCACCCGAGAAGCAGGAACTCTTAACGCTTTTGTCCCGCATTTTTCGCATTTTTCAGATTTTATATTCTTATTTTGCAGTACTTCAAATAAATTTCCGCACTTCGCACACTTATATTCATATATCGGCATTTTGGTTCCTTTTTTGAAAAAACGTAACGAGTAGCGGGTGACGAGTTACGAGTGCTGCATTAAGGTGGCATTATTTATTTACACAAAGACACCTTACTCGCTTTGCTTATTGCCCTTACTTCATCCGCCTGGGCGGATGCCACATTAAGGTAATATTATATATTTCACCTTTACTCAACTTCCTTACTTCACTTCTTCTGCTTCGCTTTCTGTTCTTGCTGTCTTTGCTTTCCCTGCTTTCCTTGCTTCTTCAGCTCATCATCTTCTTTATATCAACTTCTGTGCTTCCTGATGTCATTATTTTTTTACCTGCCAGAAAATCTTTATCTTTGGCAGCGTCATTACTATAAAACACTATTCTTTCCGCGAACTTGGAATCACCTTTTTTAATTGACTCGAAAAGTTCTTTATAACTCCCGTCCGTAAGATTTACGCTGAGTATTACGTTTCTGTAATTACCCATAGTAAGCTTTTGCTTCGCCAGTTTAATATTCCTGGCTATGTAAACACTATAGCCCATATTATAAAGCGAATCTCCGAAGATCTTGATTATTTCACCCTGGTCATCAACGACCAGAAGGTTATTTTCCTCTTCATCCGAATGCTCGGGTGATGAAGCCGGGGTAACCGGCGCAGGAGCTTCCGCCGTCAAAGCACCAAAATTCCCGACAGAGGGTTTGGGAGTATTATCAGCTTCTTCTGCTTTCTTAACTGGTTTTTCAACCGGCTTTTCAATTATAGACTCTTCAACTTCCGATTCCGGTTTAACAGCAGGAGCTTTCTCTATAATAATTTCGAGTTTTTTCTTCGGTTTTTCTTCCACTACCGTGTCAATTTCTTTTTTTACAGCCGCAGCCGGCGCAGGCTTTGCCTGTTCCTGCTCAAGTTCTTTTCTAATAATATCATAATGTTTTCTGGCAGCATCCCGCTCCGCCGTGAGTTTTCCGTTCTGCTCCTCAAGCTCCTTTATGTGTTCTTTAAGCGCCTGCTGATCCTCGCCCACCTTAAGTATCAAGGATTGCGCCTGTTTATCTGTTTCTTTTTTTCTGCCTTCAACAACATTAAGAGCTTCCATCATTTTTTTATTTTCATTCATCAAGAGCATATATTTTTGCTCCAGATCGGTTTTTATCGTCTCAAGCTCCCGTACTTTTACCGCAGCCCTTTCTTTATCCTCTTCCATTCTTCTGGTTGCTTCACCTACGGCTGCCATTACTTTCTGCGCCGCATCTTTGGAAGAAGCAACTTCTGCCAGCTGCGCCGCAAGACCCGTTTTTTCCTGATTAAGCGCTTTTACCGCTATTTCCAGTTGATTCAGCCTGTCAGCGCCCGCTTTCTTTTCCTCTGCTATTCTGGAATCCAGTTCAGCGCGCGGTATATAAGCAGAAAGATCCAGAGCGGGTTTTTCTTTCTCTGCTTTCAGCGCCTGCTCGAGTTCTTTTATCCTGCCTGCGTACTTCTGATCCTGCGCTTCAAGCCGCTCGGCTACCAGGTCCGCCACTTTTTCAACAGGCATGAACTCCGAGGGATCCACCGGTTTTTCCTCGGCAGCTTTAACCTTCTTTTCGAGTTCGCTGATTTTCGCACTTAACTGTTCTTCCTTCTCTTTTAAAGCAGCACCGCTCTTAGCTTCCAGTTCCGAAAGCTGTCTTTGTTTATCCTGTAACTCTCTGTCTTTAGAAGCAGCCAACACTCTCAAGCTG
>MFGS01000013.1:0-2318 GCA_001778355.1 Candidatus Firestonebacteria bacterium RIFOXYA2_FULL_40_8 | reverse complement strand
TGTTTTTCGGTTTCCTGCAGTTTTGCCTGCAAAGCCGCCTGCTCTTTTTGCTTCGCCTCGATTTCTCCTGCTTTTTCCGTCTGCAGTTCTGCAAATGCTTTCTCGCTTTCCGCCAGCTTTTTAGTCATCTCATTCTGCCTGGCTTCAAGTTCTTTATCTTTTTGTTCAAGCTGTTTTGCTCCGGCGGCAACTTGAGACACTTCCGCAAGTTTTACTTCCAGCTCTTTATCCTTCTCTTCCAGCTGTTTCGCCGCAGACAAAGCCAGCGCGGCTTCCGCCAGCTTCGTTTCAAGTTCACGGTTTTTCTCTTCAACCTGCTTCAGACCAAAAAGAGTTCCGGTGGTTTCCGAAAGCTTCATTTCAAGTTCCCGGTTTTTTTCTTCAGCCTGTTTAAGGCCGGCAAGAACGCCTGCAGCTTCCGCAAGTTTGCCTTCCAGCGCCGCCACTTTTCCTTTATTTTCCTTTTCCAAAAGCGCCCGTTCTTCTTTTACCTTCTCCAGAGAAACAAACAGTGAAGGATCGGGCTTTTCAACCGCAGCTTTAAGGCGATTTTCCAGTTCCTGGATCTTTAGCACAAAATTCTTCCTGTCAGATTCTATTCTGGTGTTAACTTCCGCAAGAGGGACAAACTTTGAAGGATCCATCTGCGCCATCTTTACCGAGTCGGTCTTTATCTTGTTCTCAAGTTCAACAACCCGTGAAGCGCCGACATTAACCTGTTTATTCAGTTCTTCAACTTTATTTTCGTAATTCTTTTTTTCAACTTCAAACTTTGAGACCAGCATCTCGGCAAGATTACGGCCTTCATCTTCCAGGGATCTTACTTTATTAACAAGAACTTCATTATCTTTCTTCAGCTGTTCAAAATTTTCCCTGAAGCCGTCATTTGCCTTCTGTACGGCACCCAGGCGCTGAACCATACCCTGATCATTGCCGCTTCCCGCGTTTTTTCTTAACTCTGCAAGCTGTTCTGCCAGTCTGACGCTGTCCAGCTTCGATTCCTTAAGCCGGGAACCCAGTTCTGCTTCGGACTTTTCAAGTTCGTTAATTTTGCTTATGAAATTCTTTCTTTCGGCTTCCAGTTTAGAATTATAATCTTCCACCGTAAGATACCTGGCAGGATCCGGTTCCGCGTTCTGCTGTCCCGGCTGCATAATTAGCTTTCTATATTCGGCTGTTTTTTCTGCCAGCTTGCGCTCGAATTCATTCCTGGTCTTTTCAAGTTCGTTTATCTTTTGAAGCAGACCTTTTCTTTCCGCTTCGAGTTTTGCATTAAATTCATTAACGGGAATATACTGAGAAAGATCCGGCGCCGCCCCGCTGCCGCCTTTAGCCAATGCTTCTTTCAGCTCCGCCCTGGCTTTTTCCAGTTGATTTGTAAGGTCCGTGTTTCTTTCGCCAAACTCCCAGATCTTTTCGTCGAAACTTTTCTTCTTTTCTTCAAATAATTTATGCGACATTTCTTCCGCTTCGGCAAGAACCGCATCGTCCCCGGAAAAGCCGCCGTTTTTGGAAACATACCCGGAAAGAAGAAGCATCAGCACGACAGCAAGCCCTATCGCAAAAAGGCCCGCAACAAGAGCAAAGCTGTTAACCCCGCCGCCTTTTGATTTGGAAGTTGTAACCGAGACTGCTGCGGATTTCTCAAGATTGACCGCCGGAATAAAAAGGGCCAGAGTAAGACCTCCGGTCCGGACCGGGAAATGTGCCAGGTAATAATCTTTTTTGTTTGCCGTGACCGACTCTATACCTCCGAGTTCTTCGTCCTTCGTTGCGTTATCCCAGAACTTGCCGTCAAGGACGCGGGAAAGAGATACTTTAAAACTTTCATTGCCGAAACCTTTCAGGTCCGTCCCTGCCGTACCCGCGCCTTCCACTTTCAGCATTTCATAACCGTAAATTGAAGAAGCCACAAGCACACCGTTTTTTGTAATCACAGCCGGAAATGTGTCGGCATAAGTGAATTTCTTTGCCTGGTCTTTTCCTATTAATTTCTCCAGAAGTTTTTGAAGGGAAATATCCGCGCCCAGTACGCCCTTATAAACACCGTCGACATACAGCGGAATAAAATAGGAGATCATCCAGCTTTTTTGTTCCGGACTCCAGTAAGCCTCCGTCCAGATTTCCATCTTGCTTTTATTAAATTCCGGACCGGCGATACGGTACGGAGAGGCATCTTCATTAACAAATAAACTATCCGTTCTTATCTTGTAATTTCCGACTTTAAAGAGCCCTGTTCTGACAAGATCATCGGCTTTAACCCAGGGATATTTTCTGATTGCCGCTTCGGTCATAATATAAACAGATTCCAGCACAGT
>MFGS01000012.1:21765-23135 GCA_001778355.1 Candidatus Firestonebacteria bacterium RIFOXYA2_FULL_40_8 | reverse complement strand
CTCTGACCGTGAGCCTGTCTGTAACTTTCCCTTCGATGCCTACAGGAATAAACAAATATGAACTGCTTGATCTTGATATTGTTTTAACATCCGAGGTGTTACTCGTCACGGTCACTGACTCGGTTGCATAATCTGTCAAACCTGCTGATGCGTTGTTTGTTACAGAGTTGGTACTTGTTGTTACGACACTATCAGCTCCGTCACCTATCGTGACCTCGCTCCCGCCGACTATTATCTTTACACCTATACCTATATTATAGCCTTCGGCCTTATGATTAAGCCCGGCGCCCAGAGCCAGAGAACTTGTCGACACATCGTAGGTGTAAAGGTTGCTGGTTATCTGTTTGTAGGTATGCGTATTATTCGCAGTACCTCCCACAAGAGTGCTTGAAACAGCTGTTACCTCTGTGGTATCCGTCCTGTTTTGCGAATAACTGTAAGGAGTGGAAGAAAATGAGACAGGGATAGCAAGGGTCGTCGTTGAATTCAGCCCCATACGAAGTACTCCGGTTGCACCCAAATCCATACCGCCTATATTACCTTTATAATTTCTTGCAATACTCTTAGAACCGGATTTTCTGCCGTCACCGACATAATTATCCAGAGTGATCCAGTCTTCCGTTGAATTGATCGTGTTATCCGCATCAGGGTCAAGGTCTATGGCTTCGCTTGCACCGCAGACCGTGGAAATTTCTCCGCTTTTTAATCTCGCGTTAGCGGAGATATCGAGCTCCATCCCCGCAATTTTGAGCAGCGCGCCCCCTACAACCTTTATTGCTGACGGATCAACCGCAGTTTTCTGTTCAATGAGAATATCCCTGGTGCCTGTAAAACTTTCGTTAGCTGCCGCTTTTACATTCAAAGGCACCGCTTCGGTAAAGGTCTTGGCATAGGTCGAAATATCTTTCAAATTTCCGTCACTGTTAAGTTCAAGACCCGCTTTTATTCCTATTGTCATACCATCGCCCATTTTCATCGCAAGCGAACCCAATACATCCATTCTTCCGCCATTTGCGACCACAAAATTACTGGTACCGCTGTAAACAGTTTTTTTCGTCCAGTCGTCATTTGTAGTTGTGGTAAGGAGCGTTTCTGTCTGTGTAGTATTTGAATCGGAAAAACCCGTGTTTCCGGTTAAAGCCAGATTGGCCGCAAGATTTACAGGAAGTATACCCCGCCATACGTCCCAGTTTACTTGGTTCCCATATCTTACCGACCCACCAAGAACCATTCCCGAGGTCAGGGGAAGCGCGACATTAA
This sequence comes from Candidatus Firestonebacteria bacterium RIFOXYA2_FULL_40_8, assembly GCA_001778355.1. GTDB lineage: Bacteria > Oederibacteriota > D2-FULL-39-29 > D2-FULL-39-29 > D2-FULL-39-29 > D2-FULL-39-29. Next base: position 21,875 of record MFGS01000012.1, on the reverse strand, counting down.
ATTTAAAAGGCGAACCCGCCCCGGTTCCGTAAGCCGCTGAATCTATCGAAATCTTTCCTTTTGTGGTAAAATACAGATACGCAGGGTTCCTCAAGGGATCCACCCCATTC
>MFGS01000012.1:16589-21758 GCA_001778355.1 Candidatus Firestonebacteria bacterium RIFOXYA2_FULL_40_8 | reverse complement strand
GGTCAATAATAATACCCTCAAGAGCGTTTGAATAAGTTAAACCATCAAATCTGTCCCCTGCGAAAACAGGAGCTGCCACAAGTACCAAAAGCAAAACAAAAACATTTTTTTTCATTTTATTCCTCCATTATAATTTTATTTGCAAAAAAAAGAAGCATCGCCACCTTTTTAAAATTCTAATTTTACTCTTTGTTTTCAACGTATTTTACGGTTTTCATTACTTAGACCCCCGCCATGAAATGAAGGTTCAATAATTTTATCTAAAGAACACAAACTGCATGGGAATTTATATACTTTTTCAAATATTACCTAAATGTTATTAGACTTTGCGGACTATTCTTTAGTCGTTACCGCTTGTCCGTTTAAAAATATCCGTTTCTTTCCGACTTTCACTTTTAATAGTCCTCCTCTTTTCGAAGATTGATAAGCCGTGAAAATATTTTTATGAATACGTTTCTGCCAGAACGGCCCGAGAAGACAATGAGCTGAGCCGGTTACGGGATCTTCGTCAATTCCTTCCATAGGATCAAAGAACCGGGATACAAAATCATACTTTTTTGAAGCTGACTTACTTGTCACAATTACGCCTTTTTTTAATATTTTGTTCATCAATTGCAGATCAGGTTTTAATCTTCTAACAATGGCTTCGGAACCGACTTCGGCAACGTAAAATGATTTACTTTCTCCGAAATATTTAATTGGCGCGCCGAGTATTGACATTATTTCACACGGAGGGGCAGCTTTTCTTTCTTTTTCCGGCGGGAAATTCAATTCTATCCAATTGTCTTTTAACTTTGCAGTTAAAACACCGCTTTTAGTATAAAACCGCGCTTCCAGAGTGCTTTTTAATATTCCCCGTTCCCATAAAATATGGGCCGAGGCCAAAGTGGCATGACCGCACAGGTCTACCTCAACCAAGGGTGTGAACCATCTTAAATTAAAACCATCTTTGTGTTTAAGGATGAAGGCCGTTTCGGAAAGACCCATTTTTTTCGCGATCACCTGCATCAACTCTTTACTTAAAGGATTTTCCAAAATGCAAACGCCGGCAGGATTGCCTTTTAAAAGCTTGTGCGTAAATGCATTAACGCGAAAAACTTTTATATGCATGAACTCCTAGTTTTTGCTCTTACATCTTTTATAAAACTCTTTGGTCAACTTTGGAGCTATTTTATCTTTTTTAACCGCTTTAATAAAAGTAGCGGTTTTTTTTGCGCACCATTCCTGGAACTTTCTTCCTTTTTCCGCGGTAGCTTTACGGGTTTGCAGCCCTTCATAATGCTCGGGAGCGTACGCGTACCACCAGATTGGAGAACTTGTTTCCTTGGGAATCTTTTTCCAGCGGCCCAGACGTATTTGACTCCGTTTTACATCGCCTTCATATTTCATTTTTACCCAGGACGGCTCATTTGCCATAGTGTGACTGGTTTCCATCTCCCCGCCGTGTCCGTCAAAGGTTTTAGAATCCGCAATTTCTTTCATATAGGGTTTAAATTCAGGTTCATTGTAATAATCATAATGATAAAGCGTATATTCCCTTTCTCTTGAAAGCATGGATTGAGAGATAAAAGGTATAAGAGCATGATTCCCTCCGTGTCCGTTAACGATGATTATCTTTTTAAAACCGTTTCTGCCTATCTCATCAATCACATTCAGTAAAAGAGGTATAAGAAGCTCAGGTTGAAGCATGATCGTTCCCGGATGGTGTTTCGCTTCATATATCTGTCCGAAATAAAAAGGAGGAAAAACAACCGCCGGTTCAAGCTCTGCCGCCCTGTTGCAGGTGGCAATAACATTTATCATATCCGTCCCCACAGGCAAATGACTCCCGTGTCTCTCAATGATCCCCATAGGCAAAATACAAACACCGGGATTCTTTACCGCCTTTTTAAACTCCAGCGAAGTAAGTTCTTCCCATCTCATAATATTTCCTCCTGTAGATTTATTATCACTAGGGAAATTGGTCGCTGTCCCTAATTTATTCTTTTTCCAAAATGAACTCTACCGGAAGGGGGGATTTCTTCAGGGCTTTCACGCAATACGGGGAAAGCTTTCTTCCGGAGGTGTCGGTATTAAATATTGCAGTAAGACCGTATTTGACCTTTACCTTGTCTTTTTCGTATAAAATTTCCTTCAGGGAGATATCTTTGGGATTTGCGGTCTGCTCTCCCAGGAAGATAGCGACAACCATTTCTTTTTTAAAATCAATAGCGGGTTTTGCAAGCTCGGGGAAACATTTCGCCCATAATTTCTCAAGCGCTTTTTCATCTTTAATTACAATGTTTTCTGCAGTGTTATTCTGACAATAAAGCCCTTTCTGTTCATAAGTACCTGCATTAGACGAACCAACAACAGGAGAAGAAGGCGCGGAAGCAACAGCAACAGCATAACCTGCCGATGCATCATCGCTTTTCCTGACTATCGCATTCTGCATAACTTTATCAGTATCTTTAAGTTTCAACTCTTTTTCATTAGGAAGGGTTTCCTGCCTAAGCTCTTTTGCTGCCTCCATTTTTAAAACAGCAACTGTCTTTGACATCTGCTCTTTATCTAGCAACACCATTTCTTCAGCTTTCCCTGCTCTTTCTGCATTTACTGTCCTTGCTTTCTTCGCTTCCGGTGCTTTCTTTGCTTCTTGTGCTTCTTTTACTGTTTTTGCTGTACTTGCTGTTTGTGCTTTCCTTGCTTCTTTTTCTGTTTTCGCTGTACTTGCTGTCTGTGCTTTCCTTGCTTCTTGTGCTTCCTTTGCTGAAGACCTCACTTTCATTATATCAATAACATTCTCACCTGTATAAATTTGGATTCCAAAGATACACAAGATCACGGCTGTAATAGTTCCGAGCGTTCCTTTGAGAACTTTAGGATTGACCTGCCACCACCTTTTACTTTTTGCTATACGGTCATTTATCCTTAAAACAATATTCGGATGCGCGGTATAACGGGGAAGATTCCGGAGGGCTTGAACGGTTTTATTAAAAGATTCCAGCTCTTTCCTGCACGCAGGGCATTTCTTCATATGCATTTCAAGATCTGCCATCTCACTTTCAGGCAAAAGCTCGTCTATGTAGTCGGAGAATTTTTCTCTTATGTCGGTGCAAACTTTCTTTTCCACTAAATTACCCCTTTTAGAGCATCCCGCAACTGAAGCCTGGCTCTATGCAGCCGGCTTTTTATAGTACCAAGATCAACATTTAATATTGCTGAGATTTCTTCATATGAAAGCTGTTCGATATCCCTTAGAATTACCACTTCCTTCATATCTTCAGGGAGTTTTTCTATCTCCGCCTGAATTCTCGCCTCGAACTCTTTCTTTTCCACAAAAGCGGCGGGATTTCCCCGGTCATCCTTCACATCAAGCGCTTTTTCAATTATGGACAGTGTACGTTCCTGCCTCTTATGTTCTGCGCTCTTTAATTTATTCCTGCAAAGGTTGATGGTTATCGTAAATATCCAGGTGGATAATGAACTTTCTTCCCTGAATTTTCTGATGTTCTTATGGACGGAAACGAAACACTCCTGTGTAATATCCTGGGCTTCCTGATAGTCGGCAAGAAACCTGTAGGCAGTATTATAGATTTTGTCCTTATACTTTAAGACAAGCTGGTTGAAATAATGCTGTTTACCCGCTTTTAAGCCCTTTAAAAGGACAGAATCCTGCTCGAAAACCAAGTCATACTCCCCGTCCTACAGATTTAGACAGATGTATCCGATAAAAGTTCCATTCCATCTGTTGATGACACTGATAAATACAAACAAATTAAACACAATATTTTTCTAATAGACTTCGTCGTGTGTGCCAATATTCGTCAGGAATATATTATCATTCTCCCAAACAAAAAGAATTCTATGTTCATAGCTTAAAGATACAGCTCTTTCGTTTTTTAGAAGTCCGGATAGCTTATGCATCTTAAGATGTGACTCAAAGGGGTTTTTCGCCAGCAAATCCAAAGTCTTTACTATTTCTGCTTCCAACTCAGGATGTTTTTTAAGAAATCTTTTTAGCTTCTTATCAAAAGTCTTTGTAGTATATAATTTATACATCAGTTTTTTATGTGATTTATTACTTCTTTACCGCTTTTGAAAGAGCCGCTAACACGCTTATCCTTAATATCTTTTTCGGCATTAAGCGTTTCATAAGTAAATACTTTTTTCTTTAGATTTTCTAATTCTTTATTTAACCCGTCTAATGTTATCGTTGCTCCATGCGCTCTATTCATTTTAAATACCTCCGTTGACTACTACCTGATTTTACCACAGTATTTTTGCTTTGTAAATAGTCAGTTAATTAAGCGCTTTTTTCCTGTTGATATTTAAGCTTATCTATACGTAAGTATTTTTTCTTTGCCTTTTAGGGCTCTTAATGCCCCCGAAGCGAGAGAGCTCATCTCGTTTTCTCCGGGATAAACCTTAACAGGCGCGATGAAATTGATTTTTTGTTTAATGTTTTTCACCAGAATACGGCTTTTGGCGCCGCCGCCGGTCAGAAGTATCGCCGTCACTTTTCCATTCAAGACCGTCGCAGCCGCTCCAATATATTTCGCAATGCTGTACCCCATGGCTTTATAGATCAACTCTGCTTTTTTATCCCCGTTTAAAATGCGTTTTTCTATTATTCTGCAATCACTGGTTCCGAGATGCGAAACCAGCCCGCCTTTTCCGACGAGTATTTTCGAAACTTCTTTTTCGGTGTACTTACCTGAAAAACAGAGTTTTACCAGCTGACCCATAGGCAAAAAACCGCTTCGTTCAGGCGTGAAAGGCCCCTCTTCTAAAGCATTGTTTACGTCTACAACCTTTCCTTTTTTGTGAACGCCGATAGATATCCCTCCGCCCAGATGCACAACTATCAAATTAATGTTTTTATAAAACTTGCCTGTTTCTTCCGCAAATCTTTTCGCTATAGCTTTCTGGTTCAAAGCATGGAAAATACTGGTTTTTTTAAACAGGGCTGAACCTGCAATCCTTGCTTCCGGCGCCAGCTCATCTACGGTCACCGGATCCGATATAAAAGCCGGAATTTTATATTTTTCTGCGAACTTAGAAGCCAGAATCGCCCCCAGATTGCAGGCATGCTCGCCGTATCTGGCAGAAGAAAGGTCCTTAAGCATATCTTTATTTATCCTGTAAACACCGCCTCTTAACGGCTTGAGGAGTCCGCCTCTTCCAATA
>MFGS01000012.1:15117-16453 GCA_001778355.1 Candidatus Firestonebacteria bacterium RIFOXYA2_FULL_40_8 | reverse complement strand
TTTATTTTTCATGTTTCTCCGAGTAGGCGGCTGCAAGCATTATGGACAGGAACTTTGTCTCCGTATCATCCGTTCGTGAAGTCACAACCAGCGGAATATTCGCGCCTACAACCAGGCTGGCGGCTTTTGCACCCGCAAAACAGGTTAAGGACTTGTACAGGATATTTCCGGCTTCGATATTCGGAACCAGAAGAATATCCGCTTTTCCGGCAACAATACTTTTAATTCCTTTTGTTTTGGCAGATTCCGAAGAGATCGCATTATCCAGGGCAAAAGGACCGTCTACAACCGCACCGGGAAATCTTCCCTGCTCGGACATTTGTTTTAGCAAGCTGGCGTCCTGAGTCGCGGGCATAGCGGGAAAGATCACTTTTTCAACTGCCGCCAAAACCGCAACTTTGGGATTTTCAACGCCGACAGCCCGGGCTACTTTTAAAGAATTTTCTATGATCGCAATTTTTCTGGTGAGGTCCGGGCTGATATTTACGCCGGCATCCGTGACAATTACAAGTTTATCATGCGCAGGTATATCAAAAAGTGCGCTGTGGGAAAATATAGAGTGTCTTTCCAGTCCTTTTTCTTTATCCAGAATGGCATGGAGCAGAACATCCGTATTAAGAGCGCCTTTCATTAATATATCGCAGTTATTATTCCTGACAAACTCGACGCCTTTACCCGGGTCAGGTTCATTCACCAGCTCGCACTTAAATTTGTACTTTTTGAGCAAGCTTTCAATCTTGCTTTGGTCTCCGATCAGTACCGGTTTTATAATTATATTCTTGCAAGCCAGCTCCAGAGCTTTTAAAATAGAGTCCTCATAAGGCATTATCACAGCTAATTTTTTCGCTGTTTTAAAGCCGGTAACGACAGGTTTTAACAGATCAAATATTCTAGAGGTCATCGCCCCTTCTTAACGCAATCTTGCCTGTTCTAGAAACACTTTTTATCCCGAAGGGGGTCAGCAGTTTTATCAGCCCTGCTATTTTCCCGCCCTCTCCGGTTATCTCCACAGTGAGAGTCGTGTTACCGACACCCACTACACTGGCTTTGTAAACTTCCAGTATCTGCATGATCTGGGGAATATTATCCTTCGCACTGCTTACTTTTATCAACGCCAGCTCCCGGTCAATAAAATCCTCCCGGGTCAGGTCATCCACGGATATAACATCCTTTATCTTGCCTATTTCTTCTTCTGCCAGCTCTATCTTATCCTCATTGTCGTAGACAACTATCGTCATTCTTGATATTTTCTCGTTTTCCGTTTCCCCCGCAGAAAGACTTTTAATGTTAATCTTCTCTTTCGCAAATACTTCAGCGACATGAAACAGTACCCCTG
>MFGS01000012.1:0-15096 GCA_001778355.1 Candidatus Firestonebacteria bacterium RIFOXYA2_FULL_40_8 | reverse complement strand
ATATCGTATGCTCTCTTTTTTTCATGACTTTTTCTCCCGGAAGACATTGCCGTATTTTCTCTTTTCGGTGTCTGTCCCCAATTAGTAAATGATAACAAAACAATAAGGTATTCGCAATAGAATAGATTAGGATTAGTGGATTAGATTTCATTTGCTTTATAGACGATTCAGAAGGGTTTTATTGTTAAAACTTTACGGTTGTTGCTATGAAATGGCTGCCTATTGTTCCGTCCATTGAACCATTCAAGGAATATTTAAATGCATAATCAATCTGTAAAAGTAAAGAAACTTTTAATACTATCCAACTCATTCCTGCGTCAATTTCTGCAAAACTATTATTTCCAATTCCGCCGCCCGCTCTGACTGCAAAGGTTTTATCAAACAACCAGCCTTCCAATCCTCCGGCAACTTTATAGTCATGATTTGCATTTCTGTAATAATCCAATTCTACTGTTGCAAACATATTTTTAAAAAACAACAGCGAACCCAGGTTTAAGGAACAACCACCCTTAACTAACGCCCGGACCGTATCGGTATCTTGAAGATGTATATCCGGACGGTTAACATTATCTACTGTGACCCCGACAGAAAGATCCTTTGTCATTTTATAGAGCATTCCAAGATCAAAACTTACTCCGTATGCTGAATTTCCTCCGGCAAACACAGGATCTATTGCGGTATAATCGTTTGATACATAGGTTTTTATCATGGCCTTCGCATTGAACCCCAAAGAAAATCCTTCAAAAATACTCCTGCTAAAAGAAAGGAGAATAACATTTTCAGAATATAAAGAAGAGTTAAAACTTTCCCAGCCCAACCCTGCAGTACCGATATTTTTGCCAAAAGGAAGTACGCAACCAATAAAATTCCGATTAATATCATTATCCTGAAGGTTCCAGTAAATCTTGGAGTACAAAGCTGTTATTTCAATTTTTTTCAACTGACTTAAGCCGGCAGGATTCCAAAGAATTGCATTAGCATCATCGCTCACGGCTACAAAAGCGCCTCCCATCCCTATAGGTCTGGCGCTAACATTTAAACTTTCAAAAGCTGCTTCCATTTGAACCGTAAGCAGTAGGAGCAAGGTTAAACCGAGAATATATTTACTTTGCAAGTACAACCGTTCCATTTTTTATTTTATCCCCTGACTTAATCTGATAAATATACAATCCGCCTTCAACCAACATCCCGTTATTATTTGTCCCATCCCAGTAAGGCGTAAGACCTTTTGTTACGGTTATTTCTTTAACCAAACTGTTCAACTGGCTGTATATTTTAATAGTCGCATCACTGTCATTCGGTTCGTAATAAAAATATACCCGGTCATTTTTATTGTCATTATTCGGCGTAAAAGGATTTGGGGAAGTTTCGATATAATTAAAAGCAGCCGAATTACTTGCAGGCATAATAGCGTATTTGCAAAGCTGTTCCACTTTAACGGTGATAGTCTGATTTGTGGTATCTACGGTCCCGCCAATTTTAACCCACTTTACTCCATTGTGGTAAAAAACGGCCAGCATATCCTTCGCCTCAGCCGGAATTATTTGAGTATTTGCGATATAACTGCCTATCACATTATAATGCAGAACAATGGTCACAGGAATATTAAGTTTGTAACTCGGCTTAAACTCAAAACCAAACCCCTGGTTTTCCGGCATGGCTATTGGTTCAATACTAACTTGTTCATTATTCAGCAATGCTCCGGGTGGAATGGTTATTTTAGTAGCAGGATCAAGATTGAAACACACCTCCCCGCCGGCATCAGTTGATACTATCGTTGTTTTGGTAGAAAAAGGCATAAACGGCGGCGGACAGGTGTCAAAACTATTGGCATATTTTCTTACTCCGCCGTAATCAAAATATAGCGGATACATTATCCCTGGGTCCCTATATATGGAAGCAACAACAGAGCCGTCATAATAAAATACAGCTCCAATAATATTAGCATTATTATAAGACCAATATCCTGTACCTGTATCTACACCGAAAGAAAGTCCAACCCCGCCGGTTCCCAGCATTCCAAGTTCTCTTTCACCCTTTTTTTCTGTTGTAATATAAGGCGTTAAATCCGGTATATAGATACCGGTTGGATTATTATTGTTAAAAGCTGAATATAAAGCTACTTTGTTTAGCTTAAGATTTTTTCCCGCACTGGAATTACCACAAAAAGAATTATTTATTACCGCATTTGGATAGCTTGTGGCAAAAGTAAAATCGAACCATATCGTTCCACCGCTTATGATCCCAACGGGGTTAAACCCGGCATAATCATCAATAGCCGAACCAATCACATTTTTGGGATGAGACCAATCATCCACATTAGAACCCGAAGAAGTGGAATTAATAGGGCCAACATACACATCGCTTGGGCAAACAATTGTGACCGGAACTTTAGGTACACCCATTACGACTATCGGTACTTCGGAAAATATTACACCGTATTTATTCGGATTATGAGGGTCGCGGGGATCGCGGGGACAGTTACTGCTGTCAATCTGACTTAAATCTATTTTTACGACCTTAACCTTCTTTTGAATATATGCTCTAACACCTAAAGACACATCAAAATCATAACTCCAGATAGCCTTTACCACTGCCCCGTTTGCAGGAATGTTACCTTTCGCTCCATCTCCAAAACTTATTTTCCCTAATGCATAGTCAACTTGAAAATAATTTCCGGGAATTGTTATAGACGTAGAAGTAAGATCGTTGTCCGGTGCTATTTGCCATTCAACACCCGGATCTCCAATCAAAATCCTAACAGCATGCGTTCCTGATTCATTAACTAATAAAGGAGAACCAGGATTAAGATTAAACTGCTGGTCTAATGTTCCATTACTATTCCCAATTTTTGACCAATCAATTCTACGACCTCTCCAAAAACCGTTAGTGGGTGCACCCCAGAATCCGGGAGGAAATTTAAATTGAAAACCCATCCATTCCAGGGGATACTGAAATTTAAATTTCTTATTTACTCTATCAATAGTATAAGAAGTATAACTACTCCATGACTGATAGTAGCCGACAAACGGAGTCGTATTTAAATCAGGCGACGCCGTAGGGATTAAAAACATATACTTGAGATAATCCATATTTCTATCGGCCGGTATCTGGACATCAAAACCACCAATAGTGAAATTGACGGACGAACTAATCATCTCATCAGGTTTTCCCCACCTGCTGTTAATTGATGTCCCATTAAGGCACTCATTAGTAATCCAGGATATGGTTCCTTTAGGATTCGTCCAGGTGATATGCCAATTCGGGTCCATCAGGTCACGATACGAGGAAACATCTATAGGTGCAGGTAGTTTAATATAGCACTTTTCTTCTGCAAATAAAGAGAAGCAAAATAAAAAAACCGCAAAAATATATATGTATGTTTTATTTATCATTTGCCCCCTGATAAATCTCTGGATAATCACAAAGCCAATCTGATATTTCTAAATAATTATAGCATAATAAGCAGTTTTTTCCACGAGAATTAGTTCAAATATTAAAAAGGGTTAAATATTGTATTTACGTTGTTTTCGCAATAGAATTACTTTCCCTGTACAATATTTATCCTTGACTTAAATGCGACAAGGGTGCAATAATCATGAAATGAAAATATCAAAGATTAAACAAGGCATTCCTGAAGAAGCTACTATGGAAGCTTACGGGGATATTTCGACGGACGCCCACACCTACTCACCTCTTGATAAAGTCAGTGTTAAGATCACCGGGAGTATTGTTAAACATTCAAAATGCCTTATCCGGGTGTATGACGGGAATTTGAAGTTGTACCACGAAGCTGAGGCAAAATTAATTAAGAATAAGGCGGTTTTTAATTTTACGGCGGCGGGGGCTCTCGGGGTACACTGGATCTATCTTTACTACCCGGGGTCAAAACATCACTCCCGTTATTTAAACTTCGTTCTTGACGCCGAAACAAAAATTGAGACCGGGAACTCCCTTTACGACAATCTTTATTCAATTACAAAAGAAAACTTACAACTCGGCAGGCGTGAATTTTTAGTCAAAGAAGGTAAGTTTGCGGGGTATATTTCAGGCGATACGTGGCAGATTAATGGGATATGGTTACGGGACTGGATTTACCAGTGCTGTGCTTACAAGTATTGGGAAAAAGAAATGACGTGTGGATTGGACAGGTTTCTGGAAAAACAAAACACAAACGGCTCCCTCCCAGACGGAATAAGACGTGACGGTTCCACCTGGCGTATGTCCGTGGAGTCTGATATTGAATACATTATTATTTTCGGAGTATTTTACACATGGCAGGTGACCGGGGATAATAAATGGATGAAGAACGCGCTCCCTAAAGTTGAGAAGGCGCTTAAATATATTCAAAAAGATAAGTTCCGCTGGGATAAAGAACATGATCTGGTAAAACGCGGGCATACTTGCGACACGTGGGATTTTGAGATAGGTGAAACCTCAGATTTCGTCGGGAAACGGTTTGTTGTGGCGACTTGCGACCAATCCGGTTATTATCTCGGGTATCAAATGGTAAGCAAGATGTACGCGGTGCTTAACAATAAAGCCCGCGCAGGATATTACTCAAAGCTTGCCGGAAAATATAGAACCCGCGCTAATAAATTATTATGGGACGGAATTAAATACAGGCACCATTTCCATCTGACAGATATAAAACATCCGGGCTTTGACGAGAGCAAACAACTTGCGATGGGTAATGTCTGGGCCATCACAAGAACTCTGGCAAATCAAAAACAGGCGGTCTCAATTATTCAGGAGTACGCAAAAAGACAGAAAGAAACAGGCGACGCCTTCCCCTGGTGGAGTTTACAACCCGGGTATCCTGATGAGTTAAAATACTTCAAAAATGCCTACTGCAAGCAGGGCGGATATGCAAATGGCGGTTTAATGCCCTTTGTAGGCGGCGAGTTAAGTTTTGGAAGTTTTGAAAACGGCATGGAGTCGTACGGCCTAAAATTATACAAGCAGTACATTGAACATCTGAGAAAAACAGGAAATAAAGTTCACGTCTGGTACTGGACAAACGGAAAGCCCGGTTTTAGAACAACAAATGAAGTCCCCTACACCGGATGGGGCATGGCCCAATGGCTTCAAGTCTTAATAGAAGGCATCGCCGGAATAAAAGACACCGGCACTCAACTGGAAACAGTAACCGTTTCCCCACGCTGGGCCGTCACCAACGAAAAATCCGTCAAAGCCATCGTCCGCTACGCCGCCAACAACTCCTACTTCGCCTATCAGATGAAAGTAAACCCGGCGAAGAAAGAAATAACCTTAAACTACACCGGCTCCGGCAAAAAAGTCACCTTCCGGATTTTACTTTACAAAGCTTGGTCCCCAAAAATCATCTCCGTCAACGGAAAGAAAATAAAATTTAAGTTAAAAACAATAGAATCCAGCAAATACGCCTGTTTTTAGATTGGGGACAGACACCGAAAAGTGAAAACTCGGTGTCTGTCCCCAATTTCTTCTATTATGCAAGGAAGAATATAGCGAAATCTTGATATCGCAAATTGCGATATCAAAAAGCCTTGTAAAAACAAAAAGTGTGACTGTCACACTTTTCGCCTTTTTGTCATACTGCCTTTTTGCTCGCCATTCTTGTTGGAGGGAGCCGCTCTTGGCGAAGTATCTTCGCTTTGCTCGATTTATAGAACAGAGATCCTTCGCATAACGCCTCTCAGGATGACAGTTTATTTTGCTCCATCTTTTCCCTCGTTTTCTTCTATTGATTTAATTAATTGTTGAAAACTATCCAGCGAGTACGATTCGTCTTTTATTTTACTAGACAACGGATAATCTTTAAGAGCATCTTTCAAATATGGAATTGCTTCTTTTTTCATAACCCTATGGAGATATTTAGCCGAAAAGTATCTTGCTTTTGGACTATTACTTTTCAACAACTCCAAACTTACTTTTTTAAGTGTTCCTTTATTATCGTCTCCATTATTATTGTAACCTTCAGCACCTGATAGCATATTTACTATTCCACTTCTTATATCAGGGTCTTCATCTTTCAATCCTTGTGCTAAATATGGAATAAGTTCATTATAATCTCGACAGTATTTATATGCTTTCTCTTCTACTATTACTGGACCATATTTTTCTGCTTCTCCATTTAATGATAATAATACAGCTCCATACCCCCTAATAGCTTTATATTTTTTCATACCCCGTTTCAAAACATCTTTTGACTCTTTTGTATTCATCATTTCGATAAGTGCACGCGCCATATCTATTGCTTCAAAACTATCTCCATTGTTGATGCCTAAACAATCCTCAAAATATTTTAATATTCTCGGATCTTTAGTTTTTTTCCAAAGAACTACCAAACTGTTTTCATCTTTATTTAATTTTAATTCTTTCCATAATTCGTTCTCTTTTTCTTGCCTTATCTTGTAATTTTCATGTCTCTTATCATCCGAAAGAGAATTTTCAGCAGAACACAAAGTACTTATTCCCACTCCAATCAAAACAAATGAAAATAACATTAACCCTATCACTGTTTTATTTCTTATAAAACTCATAAGCACACCCCTTGATTCATTATATATGTTATATTTTAATGCCATTCCCCTTAATTACTGACTTATACCAATACGCACTGTCTTTCAATATTCTTTTCTGGGTGGGGTAATCTACGTAGACGCAGCCTAGGCGCTGGGTGTAGCCGGAGGCCCATTCGAAATTGTCGAAGAGGGACCAGAGAAAGTAGCCGTCGACTTTGTATCCGGCTTTCATGGCGCGGTGCAACTCCGAGAGGTATTGATTCAGGAAGTTTATCCTGTCGGTGTCGTGGATTTTTCCGTCGTGGGTGATGACATCAAGATACGCGGCGCCGTTTTCAGTGATGTACATTTTTTTGATATCGTAATTGTCCTGGATGTGCTTAACTGCCCAGTACATTGCGTTCGGTGTGACTCCCCAGTTCATCGTGGTGACAGGAACTGTCGGATCGTAGAGAATCTCTTCCCACCCTGACTTTTCCTTCGGGTTGTATTTTACATCGCAGCCGCCGTAAACATTGAGACCGAAAAAGTCGAGAGGCGTTGAGATTATCTTCATCTCTTCTTTGGTTATCTCAGGAACAGAGCCTTTGCTCCACATATGAGCGGGGTACTCGCCTTTGTAAAGAGGGTCCAAAAGCCGGCTGTTTTTATTTATAAAGCATTTTTCCGCGGCCCAAACATCTTTTTTGTTCTTCGGGTCACGGGGCATCCTTATCCACATCGCATGAACAACTCCTACTTCGGTACAGCTTGTTGAATATGCTCTTATAACGTTTGTTGCCAATCCATGAGCAAGGTGAACATTGTGAAGCGCTTGATTATTTATTTTTTCGGAGAGGTGAAGCCCCGGGGCTTGCCAATCACTGTTGTAGCAGCCTTCCCAGATGTGTTTTATCTCGTTGAACGTTGTCCAGTCTTTAACCCGGTCGCCTAATCTTTTTACAACCGCAGTAGTATACTCCGCGAAGGCGTAGGAAGTTGCTTTTTCCCTGAACCCGCCCTTTAGCTCCTGAACGTTCGGCATATCCCAGTGGTAAAGGGTTATGAACGGCTTGATGCCGTACTTTAAAAGCTCATCAACATACCTGTCATAAAAATCCAGGCCTTTTTGGTTTACTTTCCCGGTACCATTCGGAATTATTCTCGGCCAGGAGGTGGAAAACCGGAAAACTTTAAGCCCCAGCTCCGCCATGATCTTAATATCAGATTTATACCGGTGGTAATGGTCTATAGCAACGGTCGCATCAGAGCCGCCCTTTACAATACCGGGTTTTTTTGCAAAGACATCCCAGCTGGATTCGCTCTTCCCGTCCGCTTTCCATGCCCCTTCGGACTGATAAGATGAACAAGCCGCCCCCCAAAGAAACCCCTTCGGGAATTTAAGCGTTTTCGCATTCTTTTTCATCAACTTCCCGCTTCTGTTCACCGTCCCCGGCTGAAAATCCATTCATTTCCTCCAAAACATAACGCTCTTACTGTAAACCATAAACAGTAAACTATAAACTTACCTTTTTTCTACCTTCCAATCATCCACCTAGGTGGATTTCGCAAAGTGATATGGTCTGATATTTAGACTTTGCTCAACCGCTATCCTCAACTTTTCTTACTTCCCCATAATTGCAGTTACTTTAACCGGTGCTTTACTCTTCTTATACGGTATAACATTTCCTTGTATAACTTTTCCGTCAACGATGAGGAAGAGAACTCCCTTGTTTACTTTGTGAGGGTTCTTCACGGTTATCATATACTTTGTTCCCCTGAAAACACGCTGGAGGTTAAACTCTTTCCACTCTGCGGGAATACACGGGTCTATGCAAAGTCCCTTGAAGTCAGGTCTGCAGCCGATGATGTATTGCATCGTTGCAGTTGCCATCCAGGACGCAGTACCGGTCAACCAGCCGTTCCTTCCCCTCCCTATTATATGGAAGGGTTTCTGACTTACAAACTGACAAGCGACATACGGTTCGGATTCATGTATTTCTGCTTTTCTGTTTTTCGTCGCAGAGCACATACGCTTGAAGTACTTCATGGATTTTTCACCGCGGCCGAGAATCGCTTCGGCAACTATCATCCAGCTGGAAGCGTGGTTAAAAACCGCGCCGTTCTCTTTTATACCTGCGGGGAAAATTCCTGCTGAACCTATTTTTGTATCGTAGGTTTCAAAACCATGTTCCATTATCTTATGCCCGTCTTCACAGCCGAGGTATTTTTCCACCGCATCAAGCATTTTGAAAGCTCTTTCACCTTCCACACTGCCGCCCATTATTGCCCACGGGTGCGGTTCCAGGAATATCTTCGGAAGCGTTTTATTCTTTTTCGCACCGAGAGCTGTGCCGTCTACAAATATTATTCTCTTGAGCCACTCCCCATCCCAGCCGACAGTGTTGATGAGTTTTTTAATTGCATCATATCTTTTCTGCAATACGGCCTTAAGTTTTTTATTACCTGCGAAATCCAGAAGCTTGATTAGCTCTCTTGTCGAAGCACAATATATCGTAGAGTTAAAAAGACTTTCGGCTTTCATATTGCCGGGATTCAAAGAATCATTCCAGTCCGCCGAACCCGTTTGTATCAAACCGTTCTTACCCCTTAATCTCCACGTGAAATCATTAACTTTGAGAAGATGTTCAATTACTTTATCTTCTTTTTTACTGTCAATGTACCCGCATTTGGAGTTAAGGAAAGAAGTATCTCCCGTTTCTCTTACGTATTGCGAGATTGTGAGCGCCAGCCAGTTATTGCAATCGTAGAACGAGCTGACACCGTAAACTTTCTTCGCCGGGTGCATGCTATGCGCAACGCCGCCGTCGAAATATACAGCTTTCATAAGGTGATCTATTACTATCTTTGATTTTTCAGGGAGGGAGTGCATCATTCCAAGCTGATCCTGACAGCTGTCGCGGTAACCATACCCGGCACGGGCAATTCCCCATTCATAACTGGAGATACTTCTGGAAAGCCGCAAAGTCATCGCCGCCTGATACTGAATAAACCCGTTTACCATAGCGTCGAACTCTTTATCGGGAGTCGTAACTTTAAAGAGGTCAAACTTCTCTTTCCAGTAGTTCTTCGCATCTTCGAACGCCTTATCGACATTACTGAAGCTCTTATACTTTTTCGAAACCACGAAAACGTCTTTTTCATTCTTCGCCACACCGGTCTGATAAACTATCCGTTTGGTTTTTCCGGGCTGAAGTGTAAATTTGTGTTCAAAACAACCTATCGGATAACCGCTAGTTTTACAATAATTTGTAGAGACGCCTTGTTCCACTACAATAGGATTCTTTTCATCCCTGTACCTGCCGAGGAATTTGTCTCTGTCTCCGTTGTACCCTGAATGTTTTACGTTTGAAGTATGGAACCCATAAAGCATGACGAAGTGCATATCATGAAGGCCTGTTCCGATATCATTATAGGAGTGATGAATAATAGTTCCGTTCTTGTAATGCTGTCTGGAGATATTCGGACAGTTATCAATGTTCATAAGGTCTCGAAGCGCTCCCCAGAATGCAAACTCCGCGTAGCTGTAGGTGGAGAGGTTTCTCGCTTTCTTCCCGAGGTTGGTAATTTTCAAATCCCAAATCTCAAGCGCTTTATCCATCGGGACAAAATACGTCACTTCTGTTTTAATATTATCCTGAATAAAAGTAATAATGTTATAACCCGCGCCAACCCGGCACTCATACTTGCATTTTTTTACATCCGTATGCACAGGCGCCCAGCAGGCAGACCAGTATTTATTTTTCTCGTTATCCCTTACATAAATATATCTCCCCGGCCGGTCATAAGGGATATTCTGGTAGCGATACCTGAGAAGCCGCATGGTAGTCGGGTCCTTATCATAACAAACCCCGCCCGCAGTATTGGATATCATCGAAACCATCGTATCATTCATTAAATAGTTATACCAGGGTCTCGGCGTGTCCGGGCGAGTAATCACATATTCCCTGTTCTCCCCGTCAAAATACCCGTAAGCCCCGACTGCAAGTTTTTCTTTGGTCATTTTATTTTTCTCTCCAGTATAATGTTCACAATAATTTCAGTGAACAAACGATTTAATCTATTTACATTATTGTCATGTTGAGCCAGTTTTTTCTGGCGAAACATCTCTATTTTTCGTAAACTCAAAATAGTACTGAGATCCTTCGTCAAAAGCAGACTCAGGATGACAAAAATATATCATAAATGCTATTGTATATTTTTGTCACTTTCTTCTTTTTCTGTTCTTGCTTTCCCTGCTTTACTTGCTTTACTTGCTTTTCTTGCTGTTCTCACCAGATTATATCACGTTGAATATACTCTCTCAATATGATAAATATAGTATATGGAAAAATTAATAAAGCTCACGAAGCAGGAACTCTGCGCTAAGTGTGATATATGCTGCCGTTTCCCCGATGAAAAACCTAATTTAAAACCGACCGGGTTCAAGCTAAAAAAGCACGGTGAAATGTTTGTCTGCGAGGCGTTTGACTTAAATACGGGAAAATGCTTGAAGTACTCAAAACGTCCACTCGATTGTAAAATATATCCTTTTGCCATGGCAAAAAGCATAGACAAAGAAAGTATCATGCTGATACTGGACGATCTTTGTCCTGCGGCTAAAGAACTGGACACAAACAAGCAAATACTAAATACAAATATAAAGACACGGAATCCAATAGAATGGGAAGAAACGTTTGTTCCGCTTAAGTTCCTCAAAAAAACAGGAGCAAATACAGATATTTTAAACCCAATGCGGGTCTCAGACCTTCTTTTTTTCAACTCCTACATACCAAAAACCTCAAATCTGTCAGCATTTTCCTTTGCTTATCATTTCACCTGGGAGGATTTCTTCAAATTCTCCTGGAAAATAATAGACGGAGCGCTTTGTGTTTTCGCCAGGGATATTGATAATACTTTTATGCCCGTCCCCCCGCTTTCCGATAAAAAAGTAAAGCCCGCAGTGTTTGAAAGATGCTTTGAACTTATGGATATTCAAAACAAAGGCAAGACCGAGTCAAGAATAGAGAACATCCCCAAAGAAACAGCCGGAGAGCTTGAAAAAGCAGGTTTTCGGATAGCAAAAAAAGACGAGGAGTATATTTACGAACGAAAAAAACTTGAACTGCTGAGCGGGGACAAATACAAACACATCCGGTGGCTTATTAATACTTTCGAAAAAGAAAATGATTTCACTTTTGAAGATTATTCCACAAAATATCTGAACGGCTGCGCCGATCTTCTTTTCAAATGGCTGGAAGAAAAAAGAAAAAAAGCCGTAAACGATAATGAACAGTTCTTACTCAAAAATATAGACAAAGCCCACAAGCGCGCCCTCCTCGAACCTCAAGCATTAGGCCTGGAAGGCAAAGTCCTTCTGGTAAACAACAAAGTCGCCGCCTACACTTTCGGCACCCCTCTCGGCAAAGACACCTTCTGTGTAATGTTCGAAGTCTCCGACCACAACATAAAAGGCGCCAGTCAATACATCTTCATGAAAATGGCCGGTGAGTTTTCAAAATATAAGTATTTTAATACTATGGGGGATGAGGGGATTGAAACGCTGAGGGCGAACAAATTACACTACCATCCAATTAAGACGGTGCCGGAATTCATATCATATAATAAGAGGTAAAAATTCGTTGCACGTTCCACGTTACTCACGTTGCTCACGTAAAAGATGTCTATAAGGTCCATAAAGTCTCTAAAGTCCGTAAGGTCAAAAATCTTTGAAGGATATTACAATAGTAGGAAAATTACTTGTTTTTAAGTGATTTTCGGGTGAATGATCCGATGTAATAAAACATCAAAATGATAGGTAAAAACACTAACAGAAATGTATAACCAATTTTTCCGTTAAAAGAGGAGTAAATTATCATTATTTGTATAAAAAGGAATGTCAGAACAATACCTATCTTCATAACATAAATTAAATCAACCCCGATCTGATATTGTGTAACAGCATTTTCTGTTGTTATCTCCACAGGATAATTAAAGTAATTAGGGAAGAGCCTTAATAAAGATAACAGCACGCAGATGAATAATAAAATACCTGCCAAAATACAAGTCCAAAAAAAGAAATAATCGGGAGACCCGTAACCGTCCGGATTACCTACGATATTAAAATGCACAGGCACCGTCTCAGGCATATATAGAGAAGCAATATACCCTGATACGCCCAGCAAAACTATTCCAATTAAGGAGAACATATCAATAATCTTATGCTTCTTCGAATAAGGTATTTTAATCCTTGGCCGGTCTTTATAGAACATTTTTCACCTTTTCTGTAGCGTTGGGTTTTAACCCGACGCCGTCGGAATAAATTCCGACGCTACATTTAAACAATGAAGGCGGGGTGTTTTTTCCCGCCCACATTCAACTTTACAAACTTTACAAACTATCTTTTATATTTTTTCTATCGGCTTCACCGAAACTCCTTCCGGTATCTTCGCGGAATTTTTCACCGGGGCGGCCCATTTTACGGCGTTTTTTAGGACTTGCTGAATATTTTTATCGTAATACGTCGGATGTGTTTCGTGGCCGGGACGGAAATAGAATATTTTTCCTTTTCCCCGGGTGTAGCAGAGGCCGCTTCTGAAAACTTCTCCGCCTTTGAACCAGCTGGTGAACACTAATGCTTCAGGATGCGGAACATCAAAGAACTCGCCGTACATCTCTTCGTGTTTTAATTCAAAATACTCGGGTAAACCCTCTGCGATAGGATGGCCCGGCTGTGTCACCCATAATCTTTCTTTTTCTCCGGCTTCCCGCCAGGTCAATATACAGGACGTTCCCATCATCTTCCGGAATATCTTTGAGAAATGTCCGGAGTGTAATACTATCAAACCCATTCCCTGCAAAACATATTTCTGAACCCGGTCAACTATCTCGTCTTTTACTTCTTTATGCGCCCCATGCGCCCACCAGATAAGAACATCCGTATTTTTGAGAACTTCCTCAGTTAATCCGTGTTCAAAATCATCCAGCGCCGCTAAAGTCGCCTTAATTCCTTTATCCTTATTAAGCGCCTTCGCAATAACATCGTGCATCCCCTTAGGATAAACTTTCTTTACTTTAGGATTCTTCTTTTCATGCCTGAATTCATTCCAAACGAGCACCCTTAGTTTTGCCATATTAGTCCTCCACAAAATAGTTATACTTTAGTATGAAACTGGTACCAGCTAATAA
The DNA here is from genome assembly GCA_001778355.1 of Candidatus Firestonebacteria bacterium RIFOXYA2_FULL_40_8. GTDB lineage: Bacteria > Oederibacteriota > D2-FULL-39-29 > D2-FULL-39-29 > D2-FULL-39-29 > D2-FULL-39-29. The sequence goes on along the minus strand of MFGS01000012.1, from coordinate 1,423 downwards.
GCCGTCCATAAGGTCCGTAAAAGTCTTTAAAAGTCCATAAAGGTCTAAAATCTTGATAATATTTGTTAAACACTGAAAAAGAGATTAAACCTGTAAAACATACTCTTAAGATATTTTTTTTGATTTTTCTCGCTTTGTCAACATCGGTTGACATTTATATATCCTTCCTATCGAGAAAAATTCTTTTATGGACCTTATGGACTTTTACAGACCTTTATGGACGTATCTTCTATATCTCTATCTGATAAAGCCTATACTTCTTGTACAAAAACCCGCCTATGTCGGTGTCGAATTTATTTACCATGTCATTGTCTTCCAGGTTCCAGCTCATCTCGCACCATTCGTATCTTCCGTTGGCGCGGACGGCGGTTTCGTAGAAGATCTCAGCAATAAGGCCGGTCTTTCTGTATTCTTTCAAACAACCGCCGATAAGTGCGCGGCAACCTTTGATTTTAGGTTTATACCATAAGAACTTCATAAGACCCCAGATACCCATGCCCATTATTCCATCTGCACCTTTGAGATGCTTCAAGGTTTCATTTAAGTTAGGAAGCGTTATCGCGATACCTGCCGGTTTATTTCCGTCTTTGGTTTCCGCAATGATGACAACTTCAGGGTCCATGAACTGCAGCATGCCTTCAGCCGCGCAATCCATCTCGGCATCGGTCATCGGCACAAATCCCCAGTTCTTCTCCCACGCCTGGTTATAAACGTCTTTTATGATCTGAACATCACGTTCTTTATGCTTAAGATCGAACGGGCGGAGGTTGAACTGCGAGGTTTTCTTTACCCTTTCCATCATCTTCTCGATTCTTTCCGGAACACCGGTGTATTTGCTTTTAAGAAGAGCATAAAGATCTTTTGCTTTCTTCATGCCATAATTTTCAGAGAGTTTAAGGTAATATTTAGGATTGTAAGGCATCATGATAACGGGTTCGAACTTAAATCCTTCTAAAAGGAATCCATACTCATCATTTGACGAAGGTGAGGCAGGACCTCTCATATAGGAAGCTCCCTGTTCTTTCAGCCACGCTTTCGCAGCATCAAAAAGCGCATTTGCAACTTCCTGGTCGTTTATACATTCAAAATACCCGAAGAAACCTGCTTTTTCTTCATGTATTTTATTATGCATATCATCGGTAATCGCCGCAATACGCCCTGCAAGTTTATTGTCTTTGTAGGCAAGGAAAAGTTTTCTTTTAGCATGCTGCCAGAATGGATAGATATTTACGTCCAACATCTTCCGGTATTCGCTTTTTAAGTTAGGTATCCAGTAAGGATTGTCTTTGTAGAGTTCAAAAGGAAAGTCAATAAACTCCTTTACTTCCGCCGCCCTATCAGCTTCTCTTATTAATATTGCCATTATTTTATCCCTCCTAAAGGAAAAAACATTAAGAAAATATTACCACTAATCTATTTATTT
>MFGS01000011.1:4824-4966 GCA_001778355.1 Candidatus Firestonebacteria bacterium RIFOXYA2_FULL_40_8 | reverse complement strand
AGGTTCTGCAATTTTGGTAGTTCGTTTGGCTTTGGGTAAATTAATTTTTAAAGCCTGCGCTTTTCGCCCATGAAATTCTACATTATCTAAAAGCGCAAACTTATGAATATCTTCATTGCCTAATGTTACCTCATCATAATCA
>MFGS01000011.1:1841-4792 GCA_001778355.1 Candidatus Firestonebacteria bacterium RIFOXYA2_FULL_40_8 | reverse complement strand
AGGATAGTAAAGAAAGACGAACAGGCGTTTGCCGAGCTTGTTAATATTTATTCTGAAAGATTGTTCCGTGCCGCGCTCTTTTTTACGGGCAACAAGCAGGATGCCGAAGATGCCGTGCAGGAAACCTTCATAGCCGCTCATAAATATATTAAGACGTTCCGGTTCGAAAGCACGCTTTACACCTGGCTGAATCATATTCTTTCCAACGCTTCAAAAAAAGTGCTTCGGAATAAGTACAAATGGTACGAACTCACCGCAAAAATGAACGCGGAGAATGTATTTCTTCAGAAAGAAATAGTTGAGAAGTGGAAGGACAAAAACGAAAACCTTTATCTGGTCGCCAAAGCGATGGAAACACTGGATCCCATACATAAAAAGACCGTTTATTACGCCTATATTGACGGCCTAAAACAGGAAGAAATTGCCGCGATAATGAAATGCCCTGTTGGCACAATATATTCCAGACTTTCCGTTGCCAAGAAGAAAATGAAAGAATTCTTAGATGGGTGTTGAATAAAATGAAGGTTTTAGCTGGTAGAGGACTCAATATAGAGAAGCAAGTACAGCAAAGAAAGCAAGGAAAGCAAAAACAGTGGGAAAAGGGAATCAAAGGCAGCAAGAAAAGATAGGGGACTGTCCTTCTTTTGGGACTGTACCCGGGCAATAAGTAGCTTGTAATAAATAAAAACACAATAATGTGAAACGTGAGTAACGTGATAACGTGTAACGTTCTAACGGATTTAGATTAGAGAAAAGTATATAAACCTTAAGCGAGGTAAAATGAAGAAAAAAGCGTATAACATGGACAAAATACTTGCCGGTGCGAAAAAAGAAGCAGGCGAGGCCATAAAAGAACCCGCGGGGATGAAAAACAGGATACTTACTACTGTTTGGGGAAGTGGGCGTAAGCAACTTGCCTTCAAATCAGCTTTAGCCGGCGCTATTATCGGAATAAACCTCATTTTGATAGCGGGTCTTTTCTATCTGCCTAAAGCAGCTCATTTGACGTCAGGTGATGATTCCGCAACGATGCTTGCCGCAAATATAATGAGTTCACTTATAAAAGACGGTGAGAACTCGACCCGATTGAGTGAGGCTTCCTTTTTGGTGGCAAACGATAATCTTATGGGAGAAAAAGAATTTATAAGAGAGTTCAGAAAAAAACTTCCAAAAAATGTTGAGTCGTTCGCAATTTTTGTCAGCAGTGATCCCAGAGAAATAGCTGACAAAGAGAGGATGTATCTGGGGCTTTCAATCGAATATGTTTCTTTAAAAGCAGAAAAGCTTGCCGGTTACAATCCCCGTTCAAAGGCGGAGTGCCTTTATGTTAGTGTTCTGATAAAAGGCGACGGAGTAGTTAATATGGTGCTTAAGAAGAAAAAAGATAATTATCGTCTTCTTTGCATGTCAAGAGAGGGTGTCGTATGATAAAGCAAATATTAGTTATTCTCGGGGTAGTATTGCTTCTGCCTTTAGCCGCGGCGGAGATCAACAAAAAAGAATTACCGGTCAGCTACTTTATGATGACAGGGAAAGTAGTAGTTTTTATATTTGAGGATAATACCGATCAACTTTTTTATGGAAAAGAGGGGGGGCGTCTAGCAGCAAAAGATGGAAAGGCCATCCCTGGATATGAGGATCTTAAACTTGTAAAGATTGAAAAGGAGGGTTTTCTGGTCTCCGGATCCGGCAAGGAGTATTTCATTACAAAGGTAAGCGGTCGTGTCAGAAAAACCAGAGTTCAACAGGCAATGGTTAAGCCTTTTTCTGTGGAAAATGAAAAACTGGAAAATATTATCGAAAAGCTGTTTAAAGGAGTAAATTTAAATTATGCTTTATTGGACAATGAAAATATCAAAATAGGTTTTTCCATTAAGACTGAAGAGCCGCTGGATATGGTTTTGGACAAAATTCTTATACCCATAGGTTTTTCCTGGGAATATGAGGTTTCTAAGAGATGGGTTGTGATTAAGAAAAAATCAGAATTAGAACTTGCGAACAAGATATTCTTCATGCCAAAAAACGCTAAAAATAAAGCACAATTGGCAGAAGAATTGAAGGAAAACGTTAAAGCACTTCTTTCGAAAAAGGGAAGCGTAAAGGTTATGCCGTTAGGCGACTCTGTTTACGTTCAAGATACCGAAGAAAATATGAAAGTAATAGAAGAGATAATCAGGAAAATGATTGACAAATAAAAGCTTTTTCGCTCTATTCGTTTTCTTCTGAAAATGTATCCCTGCCATACGAAAAACTCTTTTCATGATAACCATATCAGTGGCCCGCCTGAGGCGTGTGCAATCCTGTAGTTTTGCAATTTGAGAAATCTTTTTCAAAAAAATAAATGAAGGTTTTACCCGTTTGACAACTCAATATAATAGCAGCAAGAGAAGCGGAGGAAGGAAGGGAGGAAGGAGAAGAAATGGAAGAAGGAGAAGTAAAAGAAGCAAAGGCAGTAAGAAAAGAGAGGGGACTGTCCTTCTTTTGGTACTGTACCCGGGCAATAAGTAGCTTGTTAATAAATAATACCACATTAAGTTAGACCGTGAGTAACGTGATAACGTGTAACGTTCTAACGGTTGACTATAGGGGGTTGCTATGAAAACGAGAAAAAATGGTAAGAAGAAATCAGGTTTCACTCTCATCGAGCTTGTCATCTCTATGGGTATATCTTTTCTTCTGATGTTGGTGCTGTATTACGCGTATTTTCTTTGTCAGACCTTCTTTTATGTGGGCTTGGATATGATCCAGCAGCAGGTGTATGTCCGGACGCTGTTCTCTAAAATCTCGGAGGACCTGCAGTTCGTTAACCGTTTGAATTACCTGGAGGGGGATAATGGTAATTTTGAGTTCGAAATATTTAACAGGAATGTCTTGGAGGTTGACAGCAGTTCGAATGATAAGAAGGTCGAAGGGAATACCGTATTATATTCCACAAAAATGTCAGGTGATTC
>MFGS01000011.1:0-1833 GCA_001778355.1 Candidatus Firestonebacteria bacterium RIFOXYA2_FULL_40_8 | reverse complement strand
CCAAAGGGTATCCCGATGATATGCGGGATTCGTCGACGGGCAAGGCGCTTGTAGAATCAGGTTCGGAAGAGGAACTCCTTGAGCAGGAAACAGGAAAAGGATTCCTCCTGCAAAGTATTAAATTCGTACCTTATGATCAGGATGGCATTCCGGAGGTCTCGGCCGGTGTTTATGATTACAGCACCATGAAAACGGCAAGAAGCATGCGGATCGAAGTGGTTTACAGGATAAAACGGGATTATGGTGATACCTTAAGGATGGCTGCAGGTATGAAAACAGCTACCGTAAATATTCCTTTTATAAGTTTTGCCCTTAACAACCCGACCACCGAAGAAGTCCTGCTTCACCCGGCTCCCGGTATCTTTAATAGTTATTGTCCCGGGAAAGCGGTTTTGAAAGCATTTCAAGGATTTCCTTTCTTAAAATGAAAAGGAGGCGGCTTTGGATTTGAACGTAATTGTCGGGGCAATACTTGTTATTACGGGACTGCTGCTTGTTTACCATCTGATAATGAGATTTCTTTTCAGAAAAGGGGCGTTCAGGTATGCTAACTCAAAAAACCTGTTGCCGCTGAAATACAGGTGGTACGCATTTAAAAGGATGGTTGTTTTATTTGTAACTTTTGGAGCTCTCTTCGGCGGTGTTACCGTACTTGTAATGCATTACTTTGAATTAGATCTCTTCCCTGCAAAGAAATCCGGAGTTCTCATTGAAAATACCAAATCCCTTCTTATGGAAATGGATCCTTCTTACAAATTCTATTTGAGTGATGTCAGGATCGCCAGGTGGCAGGTGCTTGACAGCAAAAAGTCATCTTCCATTTATAATGAAAAAGATGATGTTGTTAAGATTACCGCAAACGATATCACTTCTTCTGCTTGTCAGATCGCGCACGAGGTTAAGCACAGGCAGCAGTATAAAGAAAAAAGAGGCGGAAGGACTGTTGAAAATGAAGTTGAGGCCTGGAAAGAAGAACTCAGAATATATGAAAAACTTGCAGCGCTGGGTTACATAAATATGGCGGAAGAGTATAAGCTAAAGGTGTTAAAAAGAGATGAGCGGGAATTCAGGGAAATGATTTACAGAACATATAAAGAGAAATATGAGTTAGAATAACGCCGTTTTCATAGAAAAGATACTACGTCTTTTCTTGTTTTCTTCTCCGGTATGGCGGTTTTGGGATCATCTTTCTGCGGGTCGAGCTTGGCGGCTAAAGCACTGTATTTTTCAGCATCGTCTCGCTGTCCTTTCTCAAAATATAATCCGCTTACTTTTCTGTAACTCTGGGCGGCTTCTTTGTTTAGTCCCTTTATTTCCAGAAGAGCGGCCATTTTTGCTTTGGCTTCGATATTTGCCGGCAGTTTATCTATAATGATCTGCGTGAGCTGCACCGCTTCCGGCACAAGTTTCCTTTGAGTGAGGGCATCCACCTCCTGCATTAAAAACCGCATACCTTCGGAGGCAAAGCTTTCTTTCTTTCCTGTCTTTATTGCCTCTACGGGCTTTGATTCTATAGCCATGATTTTTTCGTAAGTTGAAAGCGCAGGTTTATAATCTTTTGAATCCATATGGAAATGAAAAAGTCATTCCAGGGCTTTTAAATGCTGCGGTTTTATCTTTAAAAGCGTTCTCATTTCTTCGGCAGCTTCTGTTAAAAGGCCGCGTTTATAGTAAGCGGCGCCCAGAACATAATGCGCTTCTAAACTCTTGTATTCCACGGCTTTTTTTGCATACTCCTCGGCTTCGGGTATGTTGTTTTGGTTAAGATAGAGCTCTGCAATACCAAGTAATTCAAATTTTGCCTCCCGGTCCATGTCCTCCTGAATGTAAATC
>MFGS01000010.1:14368-25703 GCA_001778355.1 Candidatus Firestonebacteria bacterium RIFOXYA2_FULL_40_8 | reverse complement strand
AAGGACGCCGTTACTCCTAATCTTGATAAATTGGCTGAAGACGGCGTTAAATTTGAGTATACTTTTACCTGCCAGCCCGTATGCGGACCTGCGCGCGCGTGTATCCAGTCAGGCCAGTATGCAACCGAGACAGGTTGTTTTGTAAACGCGAAAGCTCTGCCTGAAAATGAAAGAACAATTGCCAAATGCCTTTCTGAAAAAGGATATGAGGTCGGGTATCTGGGGAAGTGGCATCTCGCCTCAAACGGAAAAAATGATCTGGAAATAAAACCTGTCCCTCCCGCAAAACGCGGCGGTTATAAGGATTTCTGGCTGGCCGCGGATGCTTTGGAGCATACTTCGCATAGTGAAGGCGGATACATGTTCGATGCTGGTATGAATAAAATAGAATTTAAAGGATACCGTGTTGACTCTGAAACGGATTTTGCCCTGGATTATCTCAAGAACAGAAAGACAGATAAACCGTTTTTCTTTATGATCTCCTACCTGGAGCCGCATCATCAAAATGACCGCAAGCGTTATGAAGGACCGGAAGGTTCAAAAGAAAGATTTAAGAATTTTGAAGTGCCGGGGGATCTCGCGGGAACCGAGGGAGATTGGCGTGAAAATTATCCTGATTATTTAGGGTGCTGCGCGAGTTTGGATAAAAACCTGGGCAGGATAATAGAAGAGTTGAAAAGACAGGGCATATATGATAATACGGTGATAATATTTTCAACCGATCACGGCTCGCATTTCAGGACAAGAAACAGCGAGTACAAAAGGACGTGCCATGAAGGTGCTATCAGAATTCCGCTGGTAATTCACGGTCCGGGTTTCAAAGGCGGAAAAACAGTAAAAGAGCTGGTAAGCTTGATTGATATACCTCCTTCAATACTTGCCGTTGCCGGTGTTGAAAAACCGGAAGGAATGAGAGGACACGCAGTACAGGAGATTGTAAATGGTGTTTCAAAAGATTGGCCGGAAGAAGTTTTTATTCAGATAAGTGAAAGCCAGGTGGGAAGGGCTATACGGACGAAAAAGTGGAAATATTCTGTCTATGCTCCTCATAAAAACGGATATTTAGACAGCAATAGTGATGTTTATGTAGAACAGTATTTGTATGATCTGGAGAAAGATCCTTTCGAAAAGAAAAACCTGACGAAGGATCCCGCCTATATTGATGTTCGGCAAACTCTTTCAGGTATTTTGAAAAAACGAATGAGTGAAGCGGGAGAAAGTGTACCTGAAATCCTCCCGGCTCAGGATTATTTGAATATTAAATGGCAGGATTGTGAAAAACATTGAACTTTTAATAAAGCCGACCTCTTATGACTGTAATTTAAATTGCAGTTACTGCTTTTATAAGCCGGTCAAGGAACTTTACCCGAAAGAAAAACCAAGAATGGACCTTCTTACTCTGGAGATCCTCATTTCTAAGGCACTTAAATATTCCTCAGGCGGTTCGGCGGTTTTTTCGTGGCAGGGGGGAGAACCTTTGCTTTCGGGGTTGGAGTTTTTTAAAAAAATAATTGAATTGCAAAAAAAATACGGGAGAGCGGGACAAAAGGTAGGGAACAGTGTCCAGACTAACGGGTTGCTTCTGGATGAAAAATGGCTTCAACTTTTCAAGGAGTATAAAAATTTTTTGGGAGTAAGCATAGACGGGGACCGGGAGATGCAGGAGTGTTTCAGGAAAGGAAGTTTTAACGGCGCCATGCGGGCGGTAAAAATGCTTAAAGAAAGCGGGGTCGAATTTAATATTCTGACTGTTATAAACTCAAATAATGTTAAAAAACCGCAGGAGTTGTATGATTTTTATATAGGAAATGATCTGAGGTATGTACAGCTTATTCCCTGCGCAGAAGTAGAACCGGGAGGGCAACTCAGCACTCCTTCTGTAACACCGGAAGAATACGGCAAATTCTTGTGTGAGTTCTTCGATCTCTGGTATAAAAACGGTGAACCGGAAATTTCAGTCCGTATTTTTGATAATCTTCTGGAACTTGCAGCGGGGCTTTCTCCGGGTTATTGCGGTTTTAAGGATAAATGCAATCATTATCTGGTTGTGGAAGCGAATGGGGATGTTTATCCCTGTGATTTTTTCGTACAAAAAAAGTGGTTACTCGGAAATGTCAAAGACTGCGGTTTTGAAGAGCTTTTTGAAAAGGCAGGTATGGAATTTTCTCTCCTCAAGAACACACTTTCCGAAAAATGCCTTGTCTGCGAGTGGAAGTTCATATGCAAAGGCGGGTGTCCGAAATACCGTGAAGTCTACAGTGTGACACTCCCAGGAAAAGCAGGACAGTCACCTTACTCAACGCCAGATTATTTCTGTGAAGCTTACAAACTGTTATATAAATACGCTTATGGAAGAATAAAAGCTCTTGCTGAAAGCATGATTTCTAAGCCCTAAAGCCTTGAATATCCGGCTATTATAATATGTAAGGAAAATCTCAGTGATATATTTACATATTTTTGTTATACTTAAATAAGTATATGATATGGAGGCTGGAAAATGTTTAAAAAATTGGTACTTATTTCGGCGGTTTTTTTTATGACGGCCTGCCTTTTTGCTTCGGAAAAACTCATTTTGGTTAATTCAACAACTTACGAAGGTCTTACCTATACAAAAAAATACTTAGAATCAAACGGTATCTGGGTAAAACATATCTATCCACCGTCAGTCATGATAGTAGACGAAAAAAACACAGAGGGAATACAGCCCGTAAGAGGAATAACAGGGATTTATACCGGTAAAGTCGAAAGCTCAGTGATCAGCTCACTTACCGGTTCCGCAAAATACGGCGTTTTGGCCTGGAATGAAGGTCTGGAAATTTCAAGAAAGGCTCCAGTAGCACCGGTACCTCTTCCTTCCTATTATTTTGACGGGAGCGATTGTCTTTTTGCGCCGGGCGATACACTTCAGAATTATAGAAGCCCGGCCTTTCTTGGCAAGGTTCTTCCTGAGCCTCCAACTTCTTTGACTACCGGTTATCTTATCGGGAGTACTGCAATATGTCTTGTCTTTCCGCAATGCAACGGCTCCAAGGAGGCTACGGTTCATACCTGGACGGAGAGTGAAATAACTACATATACAAATACCTATAAAAACGAGATGAATAAATTTGCTACTGCGGAACCCAATGCTCATATTTCTTTTATCTATGAAATTAAAACAATCTCTGTTGATTGGGAGCCGGCAAATTATGGGAGTAATGATATAGATATCGAAATTGCAGGAATTAACAAATGGTTTCCCCAAGTATTGACATCGCTAGGGGTTTCGACAGATTATTTCGGGGGACCAAATGAATATAGTAATATTTTGAGGGCTAGTTATAAGACAGATTGGGCATATATGGACATTGAGATAAGTACTGCGGGAAGTTCTTCGGGGGGTGGAAGGTCTTTTGCTTATTTTGGGCGTTTTACGTTTAACTATAATCATATGGCAGGTGCCCATGAGGCTGTTCATATATATTACGGACAGGATGAGTACAATACAGGAACTAATAGTGCTCTTTATACCAGCGGCTACTATGCAACACCAAATACTAATTATTTAGGCGCAGGTGGTGAGCCAAACTGTATAATGATTACTGGAAGCGGGACAACTTTTTGTACTTATACAAGACAGCAATTGGGTTGGGTTGATGCAAATGCAAATGGTATTATGGATTTGCTTGAAGTAAAACCTTCGGGAAGTGTAACTTTAGGGAGCAAAATATTAACAGGAGTAGCAATGGCGGGAACACCTGTTTGTGCATCTTCTACCAGAGGACCAAATATGACCTTTACCATAAAAGATATTTCCTCCGTTGCGTACAGTGTAGACGGGGGAGATTGGGTACCGGCTACTGCAAAAGACGGTGTATTTAACAGCGCTTATGAGCCTTATTCTTTCTACCCGACTGCGGAACACGAAGCTTCTACGCATACTCTTGATATCAGGTTCATGGAATCAATGGGGCTTAGTACTACAATATCTACTACTGTTGGGACTCTTGATCTGTTAACTTCGGTTAATTCTGCCGTATGTTACCCTACCCCGTTTAATCCGAGAGACCCTGGTTCTAGGTTGAAAATTGCCACAGGGGCAGTGAATCAGTCTTTTACGGTAGCTATTTATAATACCGCAGGTGAAAAAATTAAGACGCTTTCTCAACTCGGGACGGAAATTGATACAGAAACCGGGTTTGCTACCTGGGACGGGAAAAATACTGCAGGGGAAGAAGTGGCCACCGGTATGTATTTTGTTGTTGCTACTTCAGGAACAAAATCTGCCAAGGGTAAATTACTGGTGAAGAAAAAATGAGAAAACAAAATATTAAAATACTTCTGCTCCTTGCTTTTACTGCGTTTGTTTATGCCGGTGCGGGTAGTTCCGGGAATGAAGTTTTAAGAGTAGATGTCGGAGCCAGACCTATAGGTATGGGCGGAGCTTTTACCGGTCTTGCAAATAATGTGGACGCAATTTATTACAATCCCGCGGGACTGGTACAGGTGGAAGCGATGGAGCTTTCACTTATGCACTCTGAATATATTATCGATACGCGCTGCGAGTATGTGGCTGCGGCTCTGCCGGTTAAAAATATGGTCCTTGGTGTTAATACGGTGTTTTTATGGAATACTTTTGACAAGATGGACAGTGTCAGATATCCGCTCGGCAGTATTCTTGTTTACTCTTCGGCTACAACTTTCTCCTTCGCGCTTACTCCTTTGCCTAAGGGCATGCCGGAACTTTCCGTCGGTGTAAATGCAAAGTATACGTACCTTTCTCTGGATGATTTTTTTCAAAGCGCGGTTGTTTTTGATCTCGGGATACTTTACCTGTTTGATAAGGATCTCAGCTTTGGTATAGTTGCAAAGAATTTTGGCGCGGTTTTAAATGAAGTAAGTGATCCTGCTCCGATGACGATTAGAGCGGGGCTGGCTTATCTTCTCACGGTAAATCAACCCGAAAAATCTAAAGCAAAAGCTGTCGGCAATGCGCCGAAAAACTTTAAAAAATCCTCCGGAAAAAATCAGACAAAAGGCAAGAGCGGCGGTAGATTTCAGGGTAAAGATCTTATCCTGGCATTAGATGTGGAAAAACCTCTGGCAGGGGACTTTTCAGGCGCGTTTGGCGCGGATTATTTGATAATGGAAGATTTGAATGCCCGCGCGGGTGTTGCCCTCAAAGGGACTGACATGAATGTGTCTTTAGGCCTCGGGTACGTTGTTGATAATCTGAAAATTGATTATTCTGTTATCTTTTCTTCTTTTGGACTTTTACATTACCCGTCTCTGACTGTGGGCTTCTAGAACTGAAAAAAATCGGCAGAATCCCTGATAACGTCATATAAAGCAATAGTTTTCCGTTTAATATTCCCTTGAAAAAATACCTCTAAAAATGATATAATTCTTTGAATAACGGCGGTTTGCTTTTTGAAGCCGTTTCTTGTTTTTTTAAGGAGTAAGCATGGATTTGTTGTCTATTATCAGCAAGGTTCCGGTGACATATTTGATATTCCTGGTATTTGCGGTAATTGCAATTGCTGCCGCGTTCTTAGTCGTATCGGTCAAAAGTGTAATGCATGCTGCGTTATTTTTAGCGGTTTTCCTGCTTTCTGTCGCCGCAATGTTCTTCATCTTTGATGCGGATTTCCTCGGGATTGTCCAGATACTTCTATATGTAGGCGGAGTTATTGTTCTTATTCTCTTTGCGGTAATGCTTACTGCCAGAGTGCAAAGCCACCTTTTACAGCAGACAAACGAACAGAAATTTATGGCGATGTTCGTATGCGGTCTCTTATTTATAATGCTTTCCTACGTTATTTTAACCTCCGGACTACAAGGTTTTGAAAAATCAGTTCTACAGGGGGGCGTTACCCGTGATGTGGGACGGCTACTCCTAACGGTTTATGTGCTTCCGTTTGAAGTAGCGTCAGTAGTTTTGCTTGCCGCTTTAATAGGAGCCATGGCGATCGTAGGTAAAAAAGATGAATAACTTATATTTCTACACAATACTAATAGTCAGCCTGGTTCTTTTTCTCATCGGCATTTACGGTGTTTTAACCAGAAGGAATGCCATCGGTATTCTTATGTCAATAGAGATAATGTTCAACTCCGCAAATATCAATCTGGTTGCGTTCAATAAATTCCTGCACCTGGAAGCTTCTATCGGAATAATTTTCCCGATATTTATTATCACTCTTGCTGCGGCAGAGACGGCCGTGGGACTTGCGCTTATACTTTCTATTTATAGAAAGCTTAAGTCGGTGTACGTTGAAAAAATGGACCTGCTAAAATGGTAGAGAATATGAAGCTTCCCTTATTAATACTTATTCCGCTCCTGCCGCTTTTGGCGTTTGTAATAAATATTTTCTTCGGAAAAAAAATCGGGACCAAAGCCGCTTATGTTTCCCTCACGGCTATTTCGGTATCTTTCGTCATATCTTTGTATCTCTTCTTTGGTCTGATAGCGGGCGTCGAAAAAACAGTGGAATATACTTTTGAATGGCTTAATTTCGGAAGTACCGGCGTAAAGCTTGGTATAATGCTGGACGGACTGACTGCCGTAATGCTTGTGGTTGTTACCACTGTAAGTCTTCTGGTAAAACTCTACTCCATCGGCTACATGCACGGGGATCCGAGGTACTCAAGGTTTTACGCGTACCTATCAATGTTCACCGTTGCTATGCTCGGCCTGGTACTTGCGAATAACTTTCTTCTCCTATTTATCAGTTGGGAACTTGTAGGTCTCTTCTCGTATCTCTTGATAGGATTCTGGTACGAAAAGAAGAGCGCTTCCGATGCGGGTAAAAAGGCTTTTATTACGACAAAGGTCGGTGATCTCGGTTTCTTCGCCGGTCTCCTGCTTCTGTTCACCGTTTTCGGCACGTTTAATTTTACAGAACTGGGGCAGCTCGTAATAGCGCGTCTTGCTTCCGGTAGCGTGTCTGTCGGTATGCTTAACCTCATCGGGATTCTGATATTCTGCGGTGCGGTCGGTAAATCGGCCCAATTTCCTTTGCACGTCTGGCTTCCCGATGCGATGGAAGGTCCGACACCCGTTTCAGCTTTAATCCACGCCGCTACCATGGTTGCCGCCGGTGTATATCTGGTGGCGAGGACTTTCTTCATTTATGTCGAAGCGCCTATTGCAATGAGCGTTGTTGCTTATACCGGTGCATTTACCGCGATCTTTGCCGCTTCAATGGCGCTGGTTGCGTATGATATTAAAAGAGTTCTTGCCTTCTCGACCGTAAGCCAGCTCGGGTACATGGTAATGGCGCTTGGTGTCGGAGGTTATACCGCGGGAATGTTCCACCTCACGACGCATGCTTTCTTTAAAGCCCTTTTGTTCCTCGGTGCCGGTTCGGTAATTCACGGTTCAGGCACACAGGATATAAGAGAGATGGGCGGACTCGGGAAAAAGATGAAGATAACTATGGTGACTTTCCTGATTGCTTGTTTGTCTATATCAGGGGTCCCGGGTTTCTCGGGATATTTCTCAAAAGAAGAAGTTCTTTCAGCGGCGTACAACAGCGGAAATTTGTTTATATACTGGATAGGCACGGTTACTGCCTTTATGACGGCATTTTATATGTTCAGGTTATTCTTCATGACTTTTACAGGAAAGCCGCGCACTGAGATTCATGCGCACGAATCACCAAAAACAATGACGGTGCCACTGATGGTTCTCGCTGTGCTTTCTATTGTCGCCGGCGGATTGTTTGTGATGGGTCATTCTTTTGAAAAGCTTGTGTATTTCGGCGCAGAGGGAGCGGGTGAGGGCGGAGCGGAAGCGGGTTCTCATTTTGTAAGGAACATGTCCATTACGGCTGCCGTTCTCGGTATCACACTTGCGTTCTTCATGTATTACCTGAAGAAGGTATCTCCGGAATATCTGGCTCTTAAGCTGGCGCCGGTGCATAAACTTCTGAGCAACAGATATTATATTGATGAGCTTTACGAAATAATATTTATTAAACCCGCGAAGGGGTTGGGTAATTTCCTCTTCAAATTTGACCAGAAAGTTGTGGATGGAGCGGTCAACGGCTCCGGCTTTATGACGGTACTTATGAGTAAACTGCAGAATCTTTTTGATAAGGTAATAGTCGACGGCGCGGTTAACGGTGCCGGCTGGATAGCAAATAAGGGCGGCGAACTTTTAAAACAATTGCAGACCGGACTTGTTCAAAATTATATACTAATTGCTGTCTCAGGACTCTTCATTATTGTATTGATCCGGATAATATTCAGATAATATAATAATAATTAGTCATTAGCTATTAGTAATTAGTAATTTGCTTTAATGGAGGTAGTAAAGTATGCCGATTTTAACGTTAATTACATTCTTGCCGCTCCTGGGCGCTATATTAATATTATTTGCGCCTAAGGGAAAGGATAATCTGGTCCGCTGGACCTCAGCTGTGGTTACGTTCCTGACCATGGTGCTCGGGTTCTATGTGTTCTTTACCTTTAATAGAAACACGGCTGACCTCCAGTTCGTGGAAAGAGCTGCGTGGATACCTTCTTTTGGTATTTCTTATTTTATGGGTCTGGACGGCTTATCGATGGCGATGCTGGTACTTACGCCGTTTCTCTCGTTCCTTGCCGCGGTGTATTCCTTTAATATAAAAGAAAGGGTGAAAGAGTATTTCTTCTTCTTCCTTCTTCTTGAAGCGGGGATGATAGGTGTTTTTGTCGCGCTGGATTTTTTCCTGTTCTATATATTCTGGGAACTCACTCTGGTTCCGATGTATTTTCTTATCGGTATCTGGGGCGGTCCGAGAAAAGAGTATGCCGCTATCAAGTTCTTCCTTTATACGTTATTCGGTTCTGTAGTAATGCTTCTTGGAATACTGGCGCTTTATCTTACAAGTCCGATAACCGCAGCCAATCCAACGCATACGTTTGACATTATTGAGTTATCAAAAAGTCACGGTCTTATGCCCGGCTGGCATCAATACCTTGTTTACGCCGCGCTTTTTCTGGGTTTTGCGGTCAAAGTCCCGATTTTTCCGTTCCATACATGGTTACCTGACGCGCACGTGGAAGCTCCGACTGCGGTCTCCGTAATACTTGCGGGTGTACTGCTGAAGATGGGAACGTACGGCTTGCTCCGTATCAGTTACACAATCCTTCCCGAAGCGGCAAAGTATTTTGCCATACCGCTTTTAATACTTGCGTTCATAAATATAGTTTACGGTGCTTTTGTCGCCATGGCGCAGAAAGACCTGAAGAAGATGATCGCCTATTCCTCGGTAAATCACATGGGGTACTGTTTGCTTGGTATTGCGGCAATGTCGACCGTAGGTTTAAACGGCGCTATTCTGCAGATGGTCACGCACGGTATTATAACCGGAGCACTCTTCTTTCTGGTCGGCGTTATTTACGACCGCGCGCACACCCGTGATATAGAAGGCTTTGGCGGGCTTATGAATAAGATGCCTGTATATTCTGCCATTATGATACTTACCTGTCTCGGCTCTCTCGGTCTTCCGGGCCTTGCCGGTTTTGTTTCTGAATTTATGTGTTTCTCAGGCGCGTTCAGCTCCACGATCAATACCAACGTATTCCGCATCTTCACCGGGCTTTCCATTGCCGGTCTGGTTATTACCGCGGCTTACTTCCTTATTATGATCCAGAAAGTATTTATGGGCCCGTTAAATCCGAAATGGAAAGACCTGCCCGATATGACGGCAAGAGAGTATGTGTCGATAGTTCCTTTGATAGTTCTTATGGTCCTCCTTGGAATCCTGCCGGTAATAGCTTCAGGTATATCTGTTAAGAGTGTGGATGCTCTTGTTATGCTTCTTGGAGTGAAAATATGATGCAGGGATTTTTACCTATTGAAATGCTGCAGGGTCTTTATGCTCTGGCCCCTGAAGTGTTTGTCTTATGCCTCGCGTTCCTGGTGATCGCGGCAGATATCATTCTTCCTTTAAAGTCCAAGAGGCGTATCCTTGATATCGCGGCCTTGGGACTGGTTTTTGCAATGCTTTTAACCTACGGGAACTTTTATCAGCAGGGCGCGTATTATTTTTACAACGCAATAATCGTGGATCCTTTCGCGGGATTCTTTAAAATAATAATACTCATTTCCGCCGTCTTTATGCTCATGATGAGCAGGGATTACAAACCGCTGGAAGATAATAAAATAGGTGAGTACACTTCTTTAGTGGTGCTTGTTACACTCGGCATGATGCTGATGGCCGGAGCTTCAGACCTCCTAATGCTCTTTTTGAGCATTGAATTTGTAAGTATCACTTTCTTTGTTCTTGTGGGTTTTCTCCGTAAAGATATGAAGAGCGGGGAAGGCGCAGTGAAGTATTTTCTGCTTGGCGCTTTTTCTTCGGCCGTCTTTGTTTACGGGGCTTCTTTCCTGGTCGGTATTACAGGCGCAAGCACATTTCCTTCCATTCAAAAATATCTGGTTATTAACGGTGCCGGACCGCTTTTTATTACAGGACTTATTATAATGCTTGTGGGTTTTGGCTTTAAAATAGCTATGGTGCCTTTTCATATGTGGGCTCCGGATGCTTATGAAGGCGCGCCTACTCCGGTGACGGCTTTTCTTTCCGTGGCCTCAAAGACCGCGGGAGTTGCAGTTCTGGTCCGTACCTTTATCGCAATTCTCCCTGAAAACGCTAATGTAAATCTGATACTGGCTATACTTGCCGCCCTCACGATGACGGTAGGCAACCTCGTTGCGATCACGCAAAACAATGTAAAACGTCTTCTGGCTTACTCGGGTATCGCTCATGTCGGCTATATAATGATGGGGTTTGTTGCTTACGGCATTCTCGGCGTTGAGTCGGTTCTGATCTACACCCTGGCTTATCTCTTTACGAATATGGGCGCGTTTGCTTTCGCGGTTGCTATATATAATAAAACAGGAAGCGATGATATCAGGGATTATGCCGGACTTTCGGTAGCCAGTCCCGCGCTTGCTTTTGTGTTTTTCATTTTTCTTCTTTCCTTGGCGGGTGTTCCGCCTACAGCCGGTTTTTTTGGAAAACTAATGGTGCTGTACGCTGCTCTGGATGCGCATTATATCTGGCTTGCGGTAATAGGCGTACTTAACAGCGTTATTGCCCTTTATTTTTACGCCAGGATCGCTTACTATATGTATTTTGCCAAAGAAGCTAAGATAACGGAGCCGCTGAAATTATCAGTGCCTCTAAGTATTATAATTTACAGCTCGTTATTTATGATACTTTGTATTTGTATCCTGCCGGAACAATTCCTGATCCTTGCGGTCCGGACAGTTAAACTGCTCATAGGACCCTTTCATGCACTTTAAACTGCTGCTTGCTTTAATATTTTTTACAGGGTGTATTTTTGCTCAAAGTTCCAAAAGCAC
>MFGS01000010.1:9176-14352 GCA_001778355.1 Candidatus Firestonebacteria bacterium RIFOXYA2_FULL_40_8 | reverse complement strand
GGCATTACTAATGTTACGGTGCCGGCAGTTACACCGGTCCTGCCTGATCTAAAGCCGGAGCTGGAGGCGCAGGGTAAAGAGATAGATAAAATAAAAGCCGCAGAAGCGAAGCTTGAGAACGCTTATAAAGAATTAAGCGTTAAATTTGATGCGCTGATAAAATCAAACTCCGAAATACTTGGTTCGCTTAAGAGTTTAGAGACCGGAATGAAACTTTACACGGAAAAACTTTCAGCTGAGGATAAAAGTATAGAAAGCCTAAAGGTAAGGCTGGATGAGGTTAACGAAGAAATTGCAGCCATAAATAAAAAAGTTGAGACGGACAAAGTTATCCTGACAGGGCTGAAAACCCAGTCGGAGTCGTTCAAAGTAAAGCTTGATATAGCGCAGGATGATATTAAAGTGCGGTCCGACGAGATAAAAGCGCTTAAGGACGCAATGTCCATAATGAGGTCAAATATTAATTCTAATACTACCGATACTATAGAATTAAAAAAACTTGTTAACGAACTAAAAGCAAAAGAAAGCGGCAAACCTGCGGAAGGCATCATGGCCTGGGAATACTTAGGGATAGTGACGTCGGGAGTGGCAGTGCTAGCACTGGTGTTGTCGATAGTGAAATAGCCGACAACTGATGCTTGTCCGCCAATTATGTAGGCGGATCTTTGGAAGAGATGCTTGGATGGTTGGAGGCTTAGCAAAAGAAAGTACGAAGTACGATGTACAAAGTACAAAGTTTTACGCTAATGAATTGTTAAATATAATAATACCACATTAATGTAAGACGTTATAGACTTTATGGACCTTATGGACTTTTAGACGATTGTCTAGTAGTTGTATCAGTAAAATCCGGGAACGTTGCAATAGCTGGATCTACTTGGGAGAATCAAAATGAATAGCATGACCGGTTTTGGCAGGGGGAAGAACGAGGGCGGTAGTATTAAATATGCCGTGGAGATAAGTTCCGTAAATCATAAATATTTTGACGTTAATTACAGGATGTCCTCTCAGCTTTTTCAATTTCAGGAGAGGATAAAGGAAGTGTTAAAGAAGGAGATAGACCGGGGGCGCGTGGATTTGGCGGTGTTTGTCCTCGAGGGGTACAAGAATCAGAGGGTGGCTATTAATCATCACCTGGCAAAGGAATATATGCGGTCGGTAAATGATTTGAAAAAGAACCTGCATATTAAGGGTGAGATTACTATTGCAGATATAATCCGCTTGCCCGATATATTCCGGGTTTACGAAGAAAAACAGGCGGGGTGGGAACAGATAAAAGAAGCCCTCGAAAATGCCCTTTCCATCTTCGTTAAATCCAGAGAACGCGAGGGCGGCAGGATAAAAAAAGATTTTATCACCAGGATCAGTACACTGAAAAAACTTCTTGAAGGTATTGAGAAGACTAACCATAAATCCAAAGGCGACAATAAAAAACGTATCGAGGAGAAAGTAAAAAATAATTATAAAGACGTAAAAATGGATCAGGGCAGGGTCTATACCGAAGTTTCGCTGATGGTCGAAAAAAGTGATATTACAGAGGAGATAACCAGGCTCAGAAGCCATATTAACGAGTTCTATCATATAATTGATTCGAACGGCACCAAAGGCCGCAAACTTGATTTTCTTGTACAGGAGTTCTTAAGAGAGATAAATACCATAGGGAGTAAATGCAGTAATAGTACGGTTTCGCATGCGGTCGTTGCTTTTAAAGAAGAGCTGGAAAAGATCAGGGAGCAGGTCCAAAATGTTGAATAGCAAAGTTTTTAATTCTGTTATAAAAAATTCCTTCAAGGCAACGGGTTTATTAGTCGTAATCTCGTCCCCCACCGCCGTTGGTAAAACTACGGTTTGCAAAGAACTGGTAAGGCGGGGTAAGGGGTTGATCGTAAATTCTATATCTGCAACCTCCCGGGTTCCGAGAAAAGGGGAGAGAGAGGGGAATGATTATTTCTTTGTCGGCAGGAAGTTTCCGGAATTAATTAAAAAAAATTATTTCTTAGAGTGGGAACAGGTTCACGAGAGCTATTACGGTACGCCGAAAAAATATGTAGAACAAGAGGTGTCTAAGGACAAGGCGATAATACTGACGATAGATGTTAAAGGCGGGGCCACTATAAGAAAAAAATTTGAAAATTCGGTGCTGATATTTTTACTTCCTCCCTCTCTTGAAATAATGAAAAAGCGTTTGGAGAAAAGAGGCACCGAAACAGCAGCTCAGATAAAAGTGCGCCTGAATAGCGCTGTGAAAGAACTGAAATATCTAAAAAAATATGATTATCTGGTGGTAAATGACAGGCTGGAAGAGACGGTAAAGACCATAGAAAGCATAATACTTGCCGAAAGACATCGTGTCTGCAGCTAAAATAAGGTAGAAGGGAAGGGCTTTATCTGGTATAATAACCCTTCAAAACAAGAATTTACAATTGACGAATGACAATTGACAATTTAATGAAGGCGGGATAAAGCGCCCGCCGTATTTAAGAAAAATTATATATTTTTAGTAATCAGTTATTAGTTATCAGAAATTATCTTTTATCGGAGGTTTGCATGAGTACATTTTATCTGGAGAAATTGCTTGATAAGGAAACAAATAAGTTCAGGATCTCGGTGGTTTCTGCGCTTCGGGCCCGGGTAATAAATGAAAAGGAAAATGACGATAAGAAGTCCTATGCGAAAGTCGCGATGCAGGCACTTGAAGAAGTACTGAACAATAAAGTCAAGTATGTTGAATCAAAAAAGAAATCCAAGTAACAGCTTTTCTGAAGTGATAAAAGCACTTCAGGCGGAGGCCAAGCAGTCTCTGGAAGACGGGTTTATTTACTTTAAGGAAGATTTAAAGACTAAAACCAAGGGAACGGTAATTGTGCCTACAAGGAAAATCAAAAGCGGGGTAGCGGTTGTCTGCCCCGTTGTTATTTCTAAAGAAGGCAAAGACAACGAAAAAGCCCTTCAAGCTTATAAAGAAGAGATAAAGAACTGTCAAAAATGTTCCCTCGGAAAGACCCGTACTAATTTCGTTTTCGGGGAAGGTAATCCCGGCGCCAAGCTGGTATTTATCGGAGAAGCACCCGGCGCGGATGAAGACGAACAGGGAAGGCCGTTTGTGGGGCGTTCCGGTCAGCTCCTTACCAAAATAATAGAGTCCATAGGTTTTAAACGGGAAGACGTATTTATAATCAATATCCTGAAATGCCGGCCGCCGAACAACAGAGCGCCGGAACCGGAAGAAGTGGAAGTTTGCATCCCGTATCTTTACAAACAACTGGAAATAATTAAACCAAAAATCATCTGTACGCTGGGGAATCCTTCCACCCAGACCTTACTTAACACCAAAGAAGGAATTACAAAGCTTCGCGGCAGGGCGCTCGATTGGAACGGAATAGAAGTGGTTGCGACCTTTCACCCGTCGGCCTGTCTTAGGAATCCTGCTTATAAAGTGGACGTATGGAAAGATGTAAAATTCCTAAGGAAAGAATATGACCGTCTATGCGGAAGTAGCAATTAATGCCCCTTCGGGGAAAACTTTTCATTATATAGTTCCGGAAGCACTGGTAGAAAAACTTACCCTATTTCAAAGAGTACTTATTCCCTTAGGTTTTCGTAAAACAGTCGGTTTTGTCGTATCTTTCCCGAAAGAAAGTTCGATAAAAGGTTTGAAAGAGATCACCGGGCTTTTTGATCCCTTTCCTGTCATTACCCAGCCGTTATCTTCTCTTGCTTCCTGGATTTCAAAAGAATATTCTGCTTCTCTCGGTCTTACTCTCCACGCAATGTATCCGGAAAAATTAAAATATTTTCCGACCAGGAAGAAAGAGTGGCAGCCGGAAGGAACGTTTGCTGTCCGTAACGGAAAATATGAAGCTGCCGGAGTAGAAGCCCCTCTTGCCGAAAGAACGGATTTTTATTTAAAAGAAATTGAAAATTGCCTTGAAGAGAAAGAAACCGTTTTACTTCTGGTTCCGGAAGTTGCGTTCATTGAAACCTTCGCAAAACAGATTGAAGAGCGTTGCAAGACGACCGTTATCCGTTTTAGCTCAAGACTGAGCCACGGGGCTGCTTTTGAAGCGCTTAAAGGTATGCTATCTCCTTCGCCTAAGGTTATTGTCGCGACCAGACAAGCGGCATTTCTTCCCATAAACGGACTTTCCTCCATCATAGTGGAGGAGGAGAACAATTCGGCGTATGAAAGTGATGAAACTCCGAGATTTTCTACGGTTTCTGCCGTATTGCAAAGAGGCAAACTTGAGGGGTTGAAAGTCCTTCTGGGCTCATACTCACTTTCGCTTTCTGCCCGGCATAATTATCCGTTGTTATTGAAGAAAGCCCCTGATTATTCACGCCTGCAAATTGTCGATTTTTATGATAAAAACAAAGTTATATCTTTCAAACTCGATAATGCTTTTAAAGAAGCGTTGAAGAACGGCGGCAGGGGTGTGTTGATTGCCACCCGGAAAGGTTTTTCCACGTCTCTCAGGTGCAATGAGTGCGGAGAAACGGTAAAGTGCGAAAAATGCGGCGTGGGAATGGCAATTCATAAAGAAGATAATACACTCAGGTGCCGTTATTGCGGGAAGAAAATTAAAGTTCCGGATAATTGCCCGGCCTGCAAAGGTGTTTTACTGTATGCGGCAGGGCTCGGTGTTGAAAAAGCCGCGCAGGAAATAAAAAAGACCTTAAAATACGTGCCGATGGAGCGGGTGGATTCGGAACTTCTTACTAAGGGTTCTGAAAAGAAAGCGGCGTTTAAAAGATTTATAGACGGGAAAACCGAGCTAATAGTGGGGACGCCTCTGGCTTTACCTTATATCAGGGAAATGAAGAAAGGCGTGGTAGGACTTCTTGGCTTTGATTATGTGGTGAACCTGCCTGCGTTTGATTCCACGGAGAAAGCGCTGGAACTGGTGCTTTCTCTTCTGGATGCGGCAAGACCTGACGTACATGTTCTGGTTCAGACAATGAAAAAAGAGAACAGGATTGCGGAAGCGTTACAAAAAAATGAAGTTGAGAAGTTTAAGGATGAAGAACTCAATATGCGTGAAGCGCTGAAATATCCTCCGTTTTACCGGCTGGGAGAGATAGTCGTATCCGGGAAGACGGAAGAAGAGGCGGGTTTAAGAGCTGCGGAGTTTATGGAGTGCCTGGCAAAGAAAGGCGATAAGAATGTTGAAGTGCTGGG
>MFGS01000010.1:4789-9166 GCA_001778355.1 Candidatus Firestonebacteria bacterium RIFOXYA2_FULL_40_8 | reverse complement strand
GTCAGCGAAGCTGTATCCTACGCCATAGCTGAACTCGAAAAGAAATATTCAAATGTAAGAAAATGCCTGGATGTGACGATAACATAAAGATGAAGCAATGACTAAGAAATAAGCACTAAGCACTAAAAAAATAAGGAAGTTAAATAATATAAGTACAAAGATTTCGGTTAGTCATTATAATTTAGTTATTAGTAATTGTTTAGGATTTAGAATTTAGATCTTAGTTATTCAATTTAGGAGGAATATGAGGAATTCAAAACTTATTGTTTGGGCTTGTGATAATTTAACTAGAATATTTCCTATGGATAAACCTCCCGAGAAAAAGTCAAATGCTTCCTGGTCTATGTGCGGGGCGAAAGGGGAATATTGCAGTTTTCAAGTGGGCATTCATACTGATATTAGGCTTTTGGATGTTGAAGTAACAGCGGCTCCGCTTAAAAAAGGGAAAGACAAGATAGGCGAAAAGTGTTTTGATGTAAAGTGGGTCGGACTGGTACCCGTTGCTTCTGATCTCTTTAATCCTGCCGGCGCGGAAAGACCGAATTATACCCCGGGATGGTATCCTGATCCTTTGCTGGAAAAGGCGCCCTGGAAAGACAGCGAACCTTCACGTTCGGCATCAGTATTTGTCGTAATACGTATTCCTCAAAACGCAAGACCCGGGACATATAAAGGAAATCTGTCCGTTTGCGTCCAAAAGAAAAGTAAAATAAAAATACCTGTAACGCTAAGGGTCTGGCCGTTTTCCATTCCTAAAAAATCTGATTTTTCCGTGACTAACTGGTTCCATCCTGATTGCGTTTCGAAATGGCATCGCTGTGCGCCCTGGTCGGCGCGTTACTGGCGGCTCCTTGAAGAATATGCAAAGGATATGGCTGAACACAGGATTAATGTTATTACCACGCCGGTTCTGATGGGGAATTTTCATAACTCGGATCCGATGACCCTTGTGGATATTGTCAGGAAAAAAGATAATACTTATCGGTTTGATATATCAAGATTGGACCGCTGGGTAAAACTTTTCGATAAATACGGATTTAAATATTTTGAAATGTGGCATTTCCTCTCACAGGCAGATGGGAAATATGCGCCTCCTTTTGGTTTATATGACGAGAAAAAGAAGAAAAATATATGGTATTCAAAACTACCTTCAACAAGTAAAGAGTATGTTAATCTTATGACTGCGTTCCTTCCGGAGTTATCAAAGTGGCTTTCAGCGCGTGATCTGACCGGCCGTTTTCTTATGCATGTGTTTGATGAACCAAAACCCGACTTCTGGGCGCATTACGCGAAAATGTCTTTAATGTTTAGAACTCTGGCGCCCGGAATAAAACATCTGGACGCTATCAGCAAGAGCGATATTATTACCGGATTTAAAGCGGATATTGATATTCCCGTACCTCTTACAACGCACCTTGAAGATGATGACGGATATTACAAAAAGCGGGCGACGCAGGGAGTAAAACCGGTATGGTGGTACACCTGCTGCGGGCCTACAGGCCGTTACGCCAACCGTTTTCTCAGTATGCCGCTTATAAACGGGCGTATGCTCTTCTGGCAGTCATATGTCTTTAATGTATCAGGTTATCTTCACTGGGGTTACAACTTCTGGCATAGAACAAACCAGCAGGAATCAGGTGTGCCCGGTATCACTCTTTATGCGGACCATACACTCGTAAATCCTTACCGTGAACAGCCGGATCAATGGGCCGCAGGAGACGCGTGCATAGTATATCCTCATCCCCGCTGGTGGGAAGACCACGGACCTATGGGATCATTACGTTACGAAGCTCTCCGTGCCGGTCTGCAGGATTATGAGATGCTCAGTTTGCTGGATAAGCTGCTTTTGAATCTAAGCGCAAAACCCGGAAGTAAAAAGGCACGTGCAATTAAAGACGGTAAGCTTCTTCTGGAAACGGTAAGGGGTTCCTTTGCGGGCAGTTTAACAAAGTTTTCCCGTAACAACCGTCAAATGCTGGATTTGAAACAGAAGATCGGTGACTGTATTTCCCGTTTATGTTAGAAAGTTAAATAAATTTACAATGGATTTAGGTAAAATCAACTTGTAAACAGTATCCGGTTAAACTATAATAAATAGAAAGAAAACCTTTAAATACTTTTAAAAGGATAAAAATGAAAAAAAACCTCTATCTTTCTTTGCTTTCTCTGCTGTTTTTGCTTTTCTTGCTTCCTTCTTCTGTTTCTGCAGAAAAATACATACTTAAGGACGGGACTGTTGTTCTGGGTAAAATTGTAAATGAAAGTGAGACAAAATATACGGTTAAGACCGAAGCACTCGGAGAGATTACTTTTTTGAAAGAGCTGGTTAAAGAAGTAGTTAAAGATGAGGGTGCAGTAAATAAAGAAACTCCTAAGGTCTATGTAAAACCCGTGAAGCTTTCCGTTATGGATTTCGAACTTCAATCAAGTAATCCTCAGTATGTGTTTTTCGGTAAGGGTTTTGCGGAGTTTATCAGCGTGGAGATGTCTAAATCCAGGGATGTTGCTTTAATTGAGAGAGAAAAAAGACGTGAGATAATACAGGAACAGAAATTTACTTTAACGGGACTGGTTGAGCAGAAGGACAGTATTGAGATCGGAAAGATGCTGGCGGCCAGCTATCTTATCACCGGAAAAATAATTGATATTATGGGCAAAATAGTAATTACTTACAGGGTGGTGGATACTGAAACGGGACTCGTAATATTTGACGGAAAGATGGAGGAAGACCCGGGGAAATACGACTACATCTCGGCTTTCATAGCAAAGTCAGTGCTGGTTAACTTCTCGGCGAAAGTTCCTGCCGATACAGAGTTAAAAGTTGCAAACGTGCAAACCAAGCCGGTTGACGTAGCGGTTAACTTTTCAAAAGCTGTTAATTCGTACGATAAGAAGGATTATGATTCTGCAAAAAAAGACCTGGCTGAAGCAAAAAAACTTGACCCAACCAACGATGCGGTTAAATACTATATAAATAAACTCTTTAAAAACACAACCAAGTTTAAAGTCATGCCCGAGTTGTACGTTTCCTATCAGAACCCGGCGTTTTTAAGCTTGCTTGATTCGGATACTTTCTTTTATTCAAACAGCGGTATTAATCCTGTAAATGATCCGACACTTATTGATGCAACACCGGGAGCAGAAAAGGGAGTCTCTGAAGGTGCGACCAAAGGTCTTACGGCTTATTATCTGCCGGTTCTTCCCGGCCTTGGAGCGGGTATTGAATATTTCACCTTCAGTATAGAAGACACTATAAACGGAAAGTATAACAGTGTCGGCTCTCCTCAGTCAGGAGGGAAGCCTTACTACACTGTTCTTGCTAATAATAATATTACCGATTCGGGAGTTGCTCTTACTGCAGGGCTTAAGATTAATAATAATATCTCTCTCGGATTCGGGACCAGTATATATACTCAGTCAAGAAGCTTCTATCTTATAAATAAACCCTCACTGCCTCCGTTTGACGAAAATTCTCCCGAATACAGCAAAAGAGTAACGTCAGCGTTTGCTTATGAGATAGGTATTGTTCTTAAGGATAACTCAAATTCAGTAATCTTTGATTCATTTTATGCGGCGACTAATGAAAAACTCTATAAGTATTCGTATGCTCTGGATGATTTTAGCAGTTATAATGTTGCTTCGGTTCTGGAGAATACACTGAGTTTCTCTTTAAATGAAAAACAGACCTTTCTGGTGTTAAAACAAAATAATTATTTGTACAGTGATGTCAGTTATTACATCGGTAATCTCACACCTGCGGCGGAACAATGGTTTTTTAACACTTTTTCTCTCAGGGCCGGGTATGAGTTTACATATATGGACCTTCTCGGTGTGAAATCAACAGGGGGCGGGTATACAATCGGTCTTACGCTGCCGTTTGAGTTCCTGGTTAAGCTGAACCTGGATGTAAATTATACAACAAGGCAAAGACCCTCCAGAAATCTTGAAGGTTTAAAAATCGACGAGAGAATACTCTTTATCACCGTATCCGCCAGCGACCTGTTCTTCGGTACCAAAAAGAAATAAGACACAAAATCGATTCTTCGTTTTCTGTGCTTGTCCGCCTAGGTGGATTTCGAAAAGCATTAAGGTTTGATATGTAGACTTTTCTCAACTTCTCTTACTGCACTTACTTCTTTTCCTTCACCTTCTGTTCTTGCTGTTTTTGCTTTACTTGCTTTCTCTGCTTATTCCGTTAACTTTTTCAATGACTGCGCGTGGGTGAAAAATTCCGCTGGGGTCATGGATTTTAAGAAGACCATTCCGCGGGTTGCGCGTATTCTGGGTGCCGGATGTGACAAAAAGTAATCCCTTCCAAGACAGGCTTTAATGACCGAATACTGTTCCACCATTATCTTTTGCGCCAGATCCGAAAAC
>MFGS01000010.1:348-4751 GCA_001778355.1 Candidatus Firestonebacteria bacterium RIFOXYA2_FULL_40_8 | reverse complement strand
TCATGGAAACAGGCACAAAAATGTCCGCTTCGGAAGGATGGAACCTGAACCAGACATTCCTATAGCCCCAGACCGTTACTTTCCTGGATTTATCTTCTTCCAGATATATCTTTAGAGCTTCCGCGATTGTTTGCAGTATTTTGTAATGCGTATCCGGACCGCTGGCTTCCGGGTCAAAGGCAACGGTAACTACCGTGGGTTTTGTTTTCCTTAGGAGTTCGAGTACGGGTTGAACATCCCTCTCGACCTCTGGGTTTTGAGTGAAAATATCACCCGTGTAAAAACCGAGACGGAGATGAAAGATTTGGTCACAGCTGAACCCGAGATGACCCCAGGTAAGTTCTTCTTCCCATTCACGGACCGTCCCTTTTAGTTTTTGTACAAGCGGACTGTCTTTTTTTCCGGGGTAACTACCCGAGAAGTAATCATGGAGTTTTTTTATCTCTTTTAAAATATCCGCGGCGGAGGATTTCGCTGTCAGTTCCATCAGATTCCTGAGTAAGCGCCTGGTTTCGCCTTCTATCTGCATTTCTTTGCTGTTGGCGGCAACTCCGTCCAAATACTGGTAAATATCCCTGTTGCGGCTCGCCTGGTTATCTTTTGCAAAATATCCTTTAGTAAGGAGCTGGTCAAACTCTTTATTAATGAGTTTTTTCTCTAAATTGTTGATTATACCCAGGACGTAAGAGCTTGTTACCGAAGTAAAACCGCTGGTCAAAGTCGCAAAATAATGCTCGTTTTTAGGGCTTCTTACCAGATGGAGAATATAAGGGAGATAACCAAGCATAATATCGTCATGATGGGGGGCGGTATGAAGAATAACCTGTTCCGTAAGGTTTTCCGAACCCTTTTCCATCTTTTTCTTTATATCTTCTGCCGTTTTCGAAGCGGAATCTAAGATGGTCTTTTCTTTCTTTAAGAGATGATTTCCGAGTTTATCACCGGACAGATCTTCCGTTTCCAGTTCGATCAGACGTTTTTTGTTTTTATACGCGATATCTATTAATATCTTCTCTTTGGCTTCCTTTGGTATATTATTTTCATAAGCTTTTAGGTTCTCCAAACGCCTTTCTGTTAAGCGGGTAGCTGCGCCGTGTGTGATATAAAAAGCAGCGCCTTTTAAGTTATGAAGAGAGGTTGCAGGATAAAGCACGGAAGGTACATTTTCGACTGCGTCTTTTACGACTTTTGCTTTTGACTCGCCTGCCGCGATGATTATCGCAGTCGCAGACGGATTTGCGGTAATAGTTTTAAGTCCTATGGTGATAACTACTTTCTGGCGTGATATTTCTATACCGCCCAGGTCAGTTGCCGCCGTAGCCGCTGTTTCATAATTAATCGGTATTAATCTAGTCGTAGAAAAGTGGTCCGAGCCTCTGATGTTAAACCCGATATGTCCGTCCGGACCTATACCTCCGAGGAAGAAGCCGATACCTCCGGCTTTTGCTATTTTTTCTTCGTATTCCATGGAGAACTGGTCCGCAGCTGTGATGGCATTGTACTGGAGTCGGTCAGCTTCGCTTATGGGTTGTCTGAATCTTAGAGAAAGATCTACTTTGTTATTGGAAAAGACAAAACCCAGATTTTTTCCTTCAGGCGATCCGTTTATCCAGGTATCAATAAGGATTGCCTTTTTCGGGTCCAGGCCGAAATCTTTAAAATAGAACTTATTGATGTAATAAGCAAAACTGTTTTCCTGGGATGGGTTTAGCGGATAGAATTCGTCTATTTGCACGAACGTAAAAGAAGAAATATCGGGTTTTTTGGAAGTTTCTATACCGTGGTTTTCCAGATCTTTTTTTACTTCGGGTTTGTTCCAGTTTGCCAGGTAATGTTTGGTCCACTTAATAAAATGCTCGGGGGTTTTGCCTGTAGGGAGAGAGATTACGCCTTCAGGGTTCTTAATCATCCATTCTACAAATCTGAGTGCGGTAAGTTTGCCAAGAGAGGGAAAATCAGAAACTTCAATTACTTTAAGCTTTTCTGTCGGAGCGTAAAAGGCTTTCTTTTTTCCTTGCAGGAGGGCAATTTCTTCAACTTTAGAACTATTATCATAACTGCGCATTGATTTGCCTTTCTTTTACTTGAAATGTTTGATAAAATTAACAGGCTGTAGAAAACTATAATAATGGTACTAACACAGCCTGTTATCTCGCCATTTGCTCTCAAATGGCGGATATAGCGAATATAAAGGTATTATAACATGTTTTAGAAATAATAGCAATCAGCACTTAACAAATGTTAAATAATAGTTAACATACGGAGATTTGAAAAATGAAGATAATTGACGTACATACGCACTTTTTTCCGGATAATATCGGGCCTTCTACAGTAAAAATGCTTGCCGAAAAGGCAAATATCAGCGCATCGGGAGAAGGTACCGCGGCTTCTATGCTTGAGTATATGAAACTTGACGGTGTCACTGTTTCCGTAAATTGTCCGGTTGCGACCAAAAAAGAACAGGTGAAGGGAATAAACAAGAGGATGATAGAGTTTAATAAAACTTCAAAGAGTATTATCGGCTTTGGCGCTATGCATCCGCTCTATATGGAGATAGGCAACCCGGTGGAAGAGATCGAGTTCCTTGCCGCAAACGGGATAAAAGGTATCAAACTTCATCCCGAATATCAGACGTTTTATCCTGACGACCCTTCGATGAAAAGTATTTATGAGGCCTGCGCGAAGAACAATATAATTATACTTTTTCACGCCGGAGTTGATTTTGCTTACCCGGACCTGGTGCATGCTACGCCAAAACGTCTGTTGGAAGTTTCGAAGGTAACAGGCCTTAAAATGATACTCGCACACACGGGTTCCTACCAGATGTGGGATGACGTCCATGATGTTTTGTCAGGCAGAGGTATTTATTTTGACACTTCTTATTCCGCCGAAATAGAATCCGGTATAATGAAAAAAATAATAAAGAAAAACACCCCCGAGAGAATGCTCTTCGGTTCCGACTTCCCCTGGATGCGCGCCAAGAAAGTAATTGATATGATTGAAGGATTGGGGTTGGATACGGATACTAAAGAAAAGTTGTATTATCGAAATGCTGAAAAGCTGCTGAATATAAAGCTATAGTCCATAACGTCTATAAAGGTCTGTAAAAGTCTATAAAAGTAAGAGCCCAATGATTTTACCTTTACAGACTTTTCGACTGTTATGGACTTTTATGGACGGCCGACTTCTTAAATAAGCTAAGGATGGAATAAAATGACTGCACCAGACAAAATAGTTGGTAAGCATATCATCTTGCGTCGTTTCAATCACGTCGATGCTCCTGCGGTATATGATTATGCTAAGTTGGAGGAAGTCAGCCGGTGGACTATTACTATGCCTCATCCGTATCCAAAGCTCGGTGCTTTGAAGTTCATAATGGATGCGAATATAAAGTTCAATAAAAACAGGCAGTATAATTACGCGATAGTGCTTAAAGGTAAAAGAGACGAACCGATAGGCGGGTGTTCCATTCACGACATAGACTGGGATAATAAAAACGCGTATTTTGGTTATGTTATCGGAAAGAAGCACTGGGGGAAGGGGTATGCTACGGAAGCCGCAGGTTTAATGCTTGAACTTGGATTTAAAATTTTGAAATTACATAAAATGGCGGCGAATGTTTTCCCCGAGAATCCGGCTTCGGAACGTATTCTTAAGAAGTATGGTATGATACTTGAGGGAGTGCAGAGGGAAAGATACTATCGACGTGGTGCGTGGAGAGATTTGCTGAGTTATGGAATTCTCGAGAAAGAATATAAGAAAAGTACAAAGTACTAATGACTATTGACATATTTTGTTCCATTATTCAAGATCAAAACAAGCTGTGCTTATTTAATGTTGGCGGAGAAAAGCCTTCCGCCTTCCAAAAATATATTTATTAATATCAGCGGGCTTTCCCCGCTTACCTTAATTAGTCATTAGTCACTAGTAATTAGTCATTATCTCTTAAGGAGGGTTTTATGCGTGCGATATTAATAATTTGCTTAATGTTAGGTTTCGTCGTCGGGGCTGATACGGCGCCGAAGGGGAAAGTGGTGAACTCCATTAAATCTATGGATGAAAGGTTTTTTGATTATGTGACCAGCAAGGGGAAGTCGTATAAGGCTTTAAAAGAGTACCAGGAAGATGCCGAGTATCAGCTTAAAGCAGGGCATATCCTTTCAATGGCATGGTTTTACAAAGGGGAAATAAGAATCTCCATGATATTCATGGTGGATAACTTCGGAAACTATGTTATGGTGAAAAACCTCTTTGATTGGGAGAAAAAGACGGTAAGGAAAGGTAAGCTGAAACCCGAAGTTCTGCAGAAGATCAAAGACGAAATTAAAAATATTCAGGAAGAAAAATCCGTTCCTAAAGCCGGCGGCGAGTATTATGTTGCGTATCGGAAAGGGCTTAAGTGG
>MFGS01000010.1:0-198 GCA_001778355.1 Candidatus Firestonebacteria bacterium RIFOXYA2_FULL_40_8 | reverse complement strand
TGCGGCAGAAGTAGAGAAGACGACAAGAAGTGAAAGGGTCGGGGATAGAGTAGTGTAAAAGTATTAAGATAATGTACTTGAATGCAATTACTAAGAATAAAGCACTAAGCACTAAAAAGGAATATATATAATATAATACAATGATGTTGTTTATGATTTAGTCATTTTGTATTAGTGCTTGTTTAGAATTTAGAATTT
>MFGS01000009.1:3217-5894 GCA_001778355.1 Candidatus Firestonebacteria bacterium RIFOXYA2_FULL_40_8 | reverse complement strand
AGGGCAGGCCGAAGCCATTGCCAGAAATCTTAAAGAATTAAGCGGAGCCAGAACTCCGATCATAGTAATAGTTCATGGTGAAGGCGGCAGCGGCGGGGCATTAGGTATTGCCATCGGAGATAAAATATTCATGTTGGAGAACGCCGTGTATTCCGTTATCTCTCCCGAAGGCTGTGCGGCAATATTATGGAAAGATTCAACCAGATCTGCTGATGCTTCCGTTGTCTTAAAGATGACTGCCCAGGATCTTCTTGAGCAGGGTGTTATAGACGAAATTATCAAAGAACCTGCGGGCGGAGCGCACAGGGATCACGATGTGATGTCCCAAAATATTAAAGCAGTTATAAGAAAATCCTTAAAAGAACTGATGAAGTTGAGCAAGGATGAATTGGTAGAATTCAGATATAAAAAATTCAGAGCGATGGGTAAGTTCCTGGAAATTTCAGAGGAAAAGCAGGGCGCGATAACCGCAGGTTTGTAAAGTTTGTAAAGTAAAACATTGCAAAGTTTCTAGTTAAATCCTAAGGATTCGGTAATCGAAATTTAAAGAGGGATATTATTTTAATGGCAAAATTAAGGGTTGGAGTTCTTGCTTCGGGTGGCGGTACTAATTTACAATCAATTATTGATACATCTAAGAAAGGTGAAATAGAAGCGGAAGTTGTTGTTGTTATCTCCGATAAAAAAGATGCTTTCGCTCTGGAAAGAGCAAAAAAAAGTGGGATAAAAACCGTTTTTGTTGATCCCAAATTATACTCCTCAAGAGAACTGCACGAAAATGCAATAGTTAAAATCCTGGAAGAAAATAAAGTTGGTCTCGTTTGTCTTGCCGGATATATGCGTTTACTTACTGACCACCTGATCGGTAAATTTGAAAATAAAATTATAAATATTCACCCTGCTTTGCTTCCGTCATTTCCCGGAACACATGGTCAGGCAGATGCATTAAACTATGGAGCTAAGGTAGCTGGCTGTACCGTACACTTCGTTGAATTAGAGATGGACGCCGGACCAATTATAGCACAAGCAGCCATCCCTGTTCTTGAAGGCGACACGGTTGAATCCCTTTCGAAGAGAATACTTGAACAGGAGCATAAGCTGTACCCCAAGGCTATAGATCTTTTTGCGAAAGGTAAGTTGAAGATAAAGGGAAGAAGAGTTAAGATCAATGACTAAGTACTATTGACTAATGACTATTTAAGGTAATTGTAAACAATATATTTATTAATAAATTATGGCGGAAGTTTTTCCCGCCTTCAATAAATAGTCACTAGTCAATAGTCATTAGTACTTATTTTTATTTTAGGAGGATTATTTAGATGATCAAAGTAAAACGCGCATTAATAAGTGTCTCTGACAAGGCCGGCATCGTAGATTTCGCAAAAGCTCTAAAAAAGTACGGCGTCACTATTATCTCCACCGGTGGCACTTCCAAGGCACTGAAGGATGCAGGAGTTGATTGTATGGATATCTCCGATGTTACCGGGTTCCCTGAGATGCTGGACGGGCGCGTAAAGACGCTCCACCCTAAAATACACGGCGGGCTTCTGGCCCTTAGAGAAAAGAAAGAGCATATGGATGTGATAAAACAGCACAATATTGAAATGATAGATATGGTTGTGGTCAATTTATATCCGTTTGAAAAAACAGTAGCAAAACCGAATGTTACTATCGAAGAAGCTATTGAAAATATTGATATCGGCGGGCCATCCATGATACGTTCGGCTTCGAAAAATTACGAGAGTGTATGTGTCATTGTTAATCCCGCTTTCTATTCTGAAGTTCTTTCCGATATGGAAAAAAATTCGGGAGCAGTTTCAGATGACTTAAAAAGAAAGATGATGATAGAAGCTTTTAAACATACTTATGAGTATGATATGAATATCTATAATTTCTTCAGTAAAAAAGTACAGACAAGTGATATGCCTGAGATGTTCAACATCTCCATGAAAAAAGCTCAGGATCTCCGTTACGGTGAAAATCCGCATCAGAAAGCAGCATTTTATGTAAGCTCAAAAGCAGTAGAACCGTCCATCTCCAATGCGAAACAATTACACGGAAAGGAGATGTCCTATAATAATATTATGGATGCAGACGCGGCTGTCGAAATAATTAAAGAATTCAGCGAACCGGCGGCTACTATTATTAAACATGCGAACCCTTGCGGTACAGCTGTAGGAAATGATTTGGATTCGGCTTTTGTCGCGGCTTATGACGCAGACCCTGTTTCTGCTTTTGGCGGGATTATTGCCGTTAACAGAAAAATTACCGCAAAAATCGCTAACTTCCTCACGGGAAAATTTATGGAGATGATTGCAGCTCCGGAATATGATGCCGAGGCACTTGAGATATTAAAAAAGAAGAAAGACATCAGATTATTGGAGATAAAAGGACTGGCTACCGATAAAACTAAAAACAATGAATTTAACGTCAGAAAAGTTGTCGGCGGAGTTCTGGTTCAGGATCGCGACTTGAAATCAATATCAGAGGGCGATCTTAAGGTTGTAACGAAAAAGAAACCGTCAAAAGAAGAGATAGCCGATATGTTGTTCGGCTGGAAAATTGTAAAGCATGTTAAATCCAATGCGATCCTTATTGTTAAAAACGGGGTGACGCTCGGGGTCGGCGCCGGTCAGATGAACCGGGTGGGGTCGGTAAAAATTGCGGCGGAACAGGC
>MFGS01000009.1:158-3211 GCA_001778355.1 Candidatus Firestonebacteria bacterium RIFOXYA2_FULL_40_8 | reverse complement strand
AAAAGCAATAGGTGCCGTACTTTGCTCGGATGCGTTCTTTCCTAAGGCGGACGGTGTTGAAGCCGCGAAGAAAGCGGGGATTACGGCAATTATTCAAACCGGAGGGTCGGTTAGAGATCAGGAAGTCATAGATGCTGCGGACAAACTCGGTATGGCCATGGTCGTAACCGGCGTTAGGCATTTTAAACATTAATTACATTGAAAAATATATTTGATCTTACAAAAGAAGAGCTTGCAGCCCGGATAATCGCGCTTGGCGGGAAGAAGTTTAACGCCGCACAGGTATTTAACTGGCTTTACAAGAACAGAGTGGAAACTTTTTCTGCCATGAGCAATCTCTCTAGAAATCTCCGCCCCAAGCTTGAAGAAGAGTTCGAGCTTCCTTTTTTTAATATTGTTAGAAAAGCCGAATCCAGGAATGAAGACGCGGTTAAATATCTTTTTGAACTGGCGGACGGTAAAAAGATAGAAAGCGTGCTGATGCTCCAGCCGTATGGGAATACCTTATGTGTATCTACCCAGGTAGGATGTGCTTACGGCTGTTTTATGTGCGCCACCGGTAAAATGGGGCTTATTCGTAACCTTTTGCCCGGAGAAATGACTGGGCAGCTGTTAGCAATAGAGAAAGACAAAGGTGTAAAAGTTAAAAATATTGTATTTATGGGAATGGGTGAGCCGCTTGCGAATTATGATAATCTTAAAAAAGCCATAGAACTTTTCTCGGATTCTGACGGGATAGGAGTTAATCAAAGGCGGATAACGGTGTCAACTTGCGGTATCCTCCCCGGGATTAAAAAGCTGATTGAAGATAAATTAAGAGTTAAGCTTTCTATTTCTTTGCATTCCACGTTTGACAGTGTCAGGGATAAATTAGTGCCGGTAAATAAAAAGTATAATCTAGCGCATTTATTTGAAACTTTAAGGGAATATTGTACCTCCACTATGTTCCAAATCACAATAGAATATGTGCTTATTGAAGGAATAAATGACGGGATCGGAGAAGTTGATAACTTAATTACGCTGATTAGAAAATACAATTTAGGTGTAAAAGTTAAAAATATTGTATTTATGGGAATGGGTGAGCCGCTTGCGAATTATGATAATCTTAAAAAAGCCATAGAACTTTTCTCGGATTCTGACGGGATAGGAGTTAATCAAAGGCGGATAACGGTGTCAACTTGCGGTATCCTCCCCGGGATTAAAAAGCTGATTGAAGATAAATTAAGAGTTAAGCTTTCTATTTCTTTGCATTCCACGTTTGACAGTGTCAGGGATAAATTAGTGCCGGTAAATAAAAAGTATAATCTAGCGCATTTATTTGAAACTTTAAGGGAATATTGTACCTCCACTATGTTCCAAATCACAATAGAATATGTGCTTATTGAAGGAATAAATGACGGGATCGGAGAAGTTGATAACTTAATTACGCTGATTAGAAAATACAATTTGGATGTAAAAGTTAATATTATTCCCGTAAATCCGGTAAATAAGCTTATGTTTAGCAAAGAAGAAATAATTAATTTGTGGCAGAAAAAGCTTGAAAATGCTAGAATAACAAGCACCGTGCGTATTGAAAGAGGGGCTGATATATTAGCAGCCTGCGGTCAGCTTGCGGGAGAAGGTTAATTGGATAAAGAAAAACTTAAAACTATAGGGGTATTTGCCCTGATATTTATTGTTACCGTATATTTGACTATGGCCTATGTAATAAGAGGTAAACAGGTTATAGTTCCTAATATTAAAGGGTTTCCTGTTGAAGAGGCAAGAAAAATATCGGTATCAAAAGGGCTGTACCTTAAAGAGGGAACTGAGAGTTTCAGTGAAAGTATCCCGGACGGCTGTGTGATGGCTCAGGACCCTATAGAAGGGGCTTACGTTAAAGCAGGGCGTACCGTGTATGTTACGGTTAGCCGGGGCCTCAGGATGGTCACTGTTCCCGATATAAAGGATCAAAACGCCAGACAGGCAAAGATACTTTTATCACAAAGCGGGCTAAATCTGGGGATAACCTCCAGGATTACGACGAGAAATATTCCTGAGGGGTATGTGATTGCTCAGAACCCTCCGGCCAGTTCACTGATAAAAAGGAATGCAGCGGTAAACGTGCTTGCGAGTTCCGGCGAAAAAGAAATTTATTACGTTATGCCTAATTTGATGGGAAAAAAATATGAAACTGTAAGAAAATCTCTTTATAACGTAAAGTTAAATGTTGGAAATGTTTCCTATAAAACAGTCTCAGGATATGACAAAGGTTCGGTGGTAAATCAATATCCTTTACCCGGGGCAATGGTTAAAAAGAACGGTGTTGTTGACCTGACGGTTAATTACGCTGAGAATGAAAAGCAATACCGTTTAATCAGTGTTCTATATACGGTGGCGCGGGGCGGTCTTTCCGTAAAGAGAGTACGTCTTGTGATCCTGGATAATGACGGTGTCCGGGAAATATATAATGACATGTCGAGGTCCGGCAGTACCATTGAGAAGTCTGTCAGAGTCAGCGGATCGGTCATACTTCAGGTTTTCATTAATAACGAAATGGTGGAAGAGAGACCTTATGAGTAAAATTATAATTGCACCGTCTATACTTTCTGCTGATTATCTTAATTTTGAGAGGGATATTAAAAAACTGGAAAAGTCCGGTGCTGACTTTGTGCATGTTGATGTAATGGACGGTTCTTTTGTCCCTAATATTACTTTCGGTATGGGGTTGGTTACTCAGCTTAGAAAGATAACATCTTTACCTCTGGATTGTCACTTGATGATAGTTGATCCGGACAAATACATCGAAAGATTCGCGAAAGCGGGTTCTGATTACATTACGATACATTATGAGGCCTCGAATAATTTAAAAAAAGATTTATTAAAGATCAGAAAACTGGGAGTGAAGGCCGGCTTATCTTTAAATCCCGATACTCCGGTTAAAAAAGTACTTCCGTTTTTGAAGTATGTTGACCTGCTTCTGGTTATGTCGGTTTTTCCGGGTTTCGGCGGGCAGAAATTTATAGCGGGCTCATTGGAAAGAATCATGGAAATTAAAGATTTTATTTTAAAGA
>MFGS01000009.1:0-147 GCA_001778355.1 Candidatus Firestonebacteria bacterium RIFOXYA2_FULL_40_8 | reverse complement strand
GTAAAAATAGAAGTGGATGGCGGAGTAAATGAAGAAACCGCGCCTTTAATAATAGCCGCAGGCGCTGATATCCTCGTCGCAGGCGCGGCTGTGTTTGGAGCGAAAGACCAAAAAAAAGTTATAAAAAATCTTAGAGAGTAGAGAAGG
>MFGS01000008.1:1120-18434 GCA_001778355.1 Candidatus Firestonebacteria bacterium RIFOXYA2_FULL_40_8 | reverse complement strand
AAGGCGTAAACATTTTGAGGGACGCCGAAATGCTCATAAGGTACGGAATACTATTCCCGGAAAGATTAAAAGCAAAAGAATGCGCAGACTTAGGCTGGGAAAAAGCAAAAAAATACCTGAAAGAAAACTTTAACGAAGAAGGTTTTGACAAATACAGAGACCCGATAGAAGACGTAAAAATATTGACGGAAATAGAAAGACTCTGCCTGATAAATGATATTAAGATCCCGGACGAAATATTTAAAAAAACCGAAAATATCCTGGAATTTTTAATGTATTGCAGTAATCCTGACGGAACAGTATCGGAGTTCATAGATAAATCAAAAGAAAATATCAGAGAATGGCTATATTGGGGCAGTAAAATCTACAAAAGAACGGATTTCCGGTACGTAGCCTTTGGCGGCTTGTTAATGGAAAATTGCTTTGAGCCGGAAAAAACAAGCGTAGCTTATGAAAAGTCAGGTGTTTATGTAATGAGAAACGGCTGGGATATCAGAGATAGATATTTGACTCCTTTTTTTCACGACGAGGACAAAGAAAAGAGACAGGTTGTATACATAATAACCGAAAAAGGCGAGGATTTTAGCGCTTATAATCGAAAACTAGGAATAAAAAAAGCAGAACAAAAAATAATCAAATGGGTGACAAAAGAAAATTATGATTGTCTTGAAGTAATTGAAAAAAACGGGAGAAAAAGGAAGATAACGTATGTCAAACCGGATTACTGGCTTGTGAATGTTGTTGGAGGTCCATATAAATTGGAAGACGAAATGAAGATCATTAAACAATATAAATCAGACGAGAAAAATCAGGAAATGATACGAAGTGAATACAAATATGAAGAAGACCATCTTTATGGGCTTTCGGTAAAAGAAAAAGGAGAGATTTTGTTGCAGCAAATCAATGGAGAACTGTATTTGATTCATTGCTATCATAATGATTCTCGGAAAAGGATAACTGTTGAAGTTGATGAAAACTATAAAAGGAAGAATGACGAAGTAGTATATAAATATCTGTATGCAAAGGGTGTTCCTCCGAAATATATGAAAATGATGTCCTATGTCCCGGAAATAAAGGTATCGAGGAAAGGGGATAGTTGGACCATTAATAACAAAGACAAAGATAAGATAGATATTGGGAATTTTGGTGAGAACGTAATTATTAATAGATTGAAATAGGAAATTATTATCAGTATAATGAAAAAAGCTAAATAGGGGGATAATTTTATGGAAAGCAATAGATTTAAAGTAATAAAAATGGTATTGGCAACGATTTTGTTTTTTACAGCTGAAATACTTGCATGTCCGGAGGTAACAGGTATAACCTTTTCTCCTTCTTCGCCTCAGCCAATCGGAGAGTCTGTAACCGCATCCATGGTTGTCGGTGGTGACACAGCTGGAGGTTATGAAGTAACATACCAATGGGAAGAAGATTTTAGCGGGGTTGGAGAGTCGAGCGATGCTGTGGTTTTGAATGACCCGATTATATATGATGCAAAAGCGACGCTGAAATGGACGAAAGATGGCGAGTCTGGAGAAAATTCCGTTTATGATTTTATTGTCGCATTTGCTGTAGATTCTGTCACCGTAGATAAAACAATAATAGCAAAAGGAAGTACAGATAAAATTACCGCAACAGCGAATCTTGCTCCTGCGAACACAGCTATAGGGGATGTTAGTATATTTATGCAATGGATAATATATAAAGATGACTCATCGATTATAGAAACCTCTGGATCAGAAACTTATGAGTTGGGATCTGATAATGAGGCTGGCAAGTATAAAATAAGTGCGAAAGCTGGAGAAAAAGAAGTTAGTCCATGGAAAAAGTCAGAAGAAATAATTGTATTTGGAGTAGTCTCAGAAACATATGTGCTAAAACCTGCAAATACTGATAGAAAAAAACTTGGCATAGGTGAAGATGTTTTTCTAAAATCTAAACCTGAAGGATTGAGTACGGTTACATGGTCAATATCTGGTGATGGGACTTTAAGCAGCGATTCAGGAAACACTGTTACTTTTTCTGCAAGTGAAACAGCTTCTTCTCCGGAAATTACAGCAAGTTATGGTGGCGTAAATTGTTCTGTAAGCTTTAACGTAATTGAGCCGAGCGGTTTTGTAATGAATAAATTTGGTGGAACATATCACATAAAGGATATACCATCTGTAGGAATGCGAACATATATGTTTGTCACGCCCGATGATGTAAATTTTGGGATGTTTTTTGCTGAAGACATAGTTCCTCCTACTGCAAAAGCTACATGCACTGGATATTTTAATTACACAAAAGATTATGTGCATGCTCCAAGTGGAGTGGAACATTTAGTTGTGGATGTTGTAACTGGCAAAGGAAATCAACTTAATGGTTACGATACGGCAGCGATGTCACTTGGTAATAATTTTCCTACACCATTCTCAGCAGGAACATTTACTTGGTCAATTCCATGGTATTATAAATTTCCCGGAAAAGGATATAAAAAGTTTATAACTATAAATCAGGTTTTTACTATAGACGCGACTGGGAAGCTCACCGTATCTAAAGCTGGCGCATCTGCTTCTGCAAATTTGAACGATCCAGCTTCGGGTTATTAGGAGAAATATGAAAATAACAATATTTTCAGTGTCCGTATTTCTTGTCGCCATATGTTTTGGGTTGGATCAAAACGATTCTGGATTGATGCAAACAAATTTAACGATAGTGAAAAATCCCAAATCTCAGAATATAGATAAAATTCAAAAAAGATACACAGAAATAAATAATAAGATAAATAAAAACTTAGAAGAAATAGATTTAGATAATGTGAAAGCAATTAACTTTGATATCCTGTCTTTTGAGGATAATTGCAAAACTGATAAGACCGGGGAAAAAGAACAGATTTTAATTAGAGAGTATAGCCACAAGCTTTTGCTTAACTACTTTAATATCATTGATAAATATATGAACAAAAAATACTCGTCAGAAAATAGTAATTTTTCTTCGAATGTGATGCCGCCACCGGGAGACGGTATTTCGATATCTGGTATGAGTCCAAATGATATTAATGATCCAAAAAGGCGAGCTGAATATGAAAGGCTTATAGAGGAAAATAAGCAAAGATCTAAGAAAATAAATATTCAAGAAATACTAATAATAATTAATGAAAATTATTCCGAAAGGGCCTATAAAATAGTTAAAGAAATGTCCTCAGATCTAAAAATGAAAAAAAACACAGAAGCTTTAATAGATAATATTATAAAAGATGATGAAAGGAAAAAGATTCTACTGGGCATTCTTGAAATTCAAGAGAAAAAAGAAATTACCCCAGAGCGGAAATGAGGGACACCCTTTAGCTTGTAATCTTCCTGTGGATAGTGTATAAAAATAGGATTTAGATAAATGATACTAGTTATTATTTGCATATTGATTATATATTTGTTACGCATTATTTTGTCGGTTTTAATTTACAAGGGAACGTATGTAACAAATTATAAATTTGATTTTTCTTTGGCATTTGCGTTATTACTTGCCGCGATTTATAATTTTTATAAATATCTGGCAAATTATCCTGTTCGGAATTTAACTAATAGCTATATCGCTGCTTCTCATGATATTTCACTTAAACTTGGACGATTGATACACATTGATAATTACTATTTGAGTGATGCTTTGATATTCTTCATATGTTTTTTGATAATATTTTATACCGGCTACAAAAA
The DNA here is from genome assembly GCA_001778355.1 of Candidatus Firestonebacteria bacterium RIFOXYA2_FULL_40_8. Taxonomy (GTDB): domain Bacteria; phylum Oederibacteriota; class D2-FULL-39-29; order D2-FULL-39-29; family D2-FULL-39-29; genus D2-FULL-39-29. Next base: position 14,739 of record MFGS01000008.1, on the reverse strand, counting down.
AATGAAAAAAGAAAGCGATAATAAAAAAAGAGGGATTTAAAAAATGAACTCTCCAAATTATGATCTATAAATAGTTCGATTTGAGTTGACTCCCAATATCTAGGAAAATCAAGAACTAGCTTGCCGAAAAGTCCAAAACCCTATAAATTTACCGCATTTTTATGCAGTTTAGTTAGCCGAATATCATGATTATGATTGGTTTTTGACCCTCGGCACCTTAAAAACGAAGTAGAACTATTTAAAATGCAATCGCTGAAAAGCAATACACTTGTTTTAGAATCAGTGGAATCCCGTAGCTTTGTAATCGGTGGAATCGAACTCGAAATTCTCCTAAAACTTCAATATTTAGAATGTCAATAGTGGAACATTTTCTACATCGGATTTCGGGTCAGCATACCAATGTTTACAATACAAGGTTAATAATGATATAAATATGAAGGTCAAATAATAAGGAGAATACTAAATGAAAAGGATCAAACTAAGCAAGAAAGAGTATTACGATAAGATGTATGCGTGCTGGCTTGGGAAAAATATCGGCGGAACTCTTGGTGCGCCTTACGAATGTAAAAAATACGTTAACAGCCTGGATTTTTACAGTCCTTTTCCTGACGGGTCGGCGCCGAATGATGATCTTGACTTGCAACTGGTCTGGCTTAAACTTCTGGAAGATACAAAAGGGATACCTGAAACGGAGGATTTTGCGGAGTTCTGGAAAAAACATTCAAGTATTTATCCGTGGGACGAGTACGGGTTTTGCACCAGAAATCTTGAAAGAGGACTTCTTCCGCCAATCGCCGGTTGTTTTGAGAACTTCTATATAGATAATATGGGTTCTCCTATACGGAGCGAGATCTGGGCGTGTTTATATCCTGCAAATCCTGAGGCTGCGGCGGAGATGGCGTGGAAAGATTCCGTGCTCGATCATACCGGAGGGGAAGGTTTATACGGCGAGATGTTCTGGGCTGCGGTAGAAAGCGCGGCTTTTGTAGAAAAAGATCCAAAGACACTGATTAATATCGGACTGGCGATGATTCCTTCATACTCTGAAATATCCCGGGTAATACGGGACGCCGTCTGGTGTTTTGAAAATGAGGTCTGCTGGGCAGATGCGAGGAACAGGATAGTTGATGCGTACGGACATAATCACCCTTGCCATGCGGTTCCCAACCACGGGTTTACTATTCTCGGCTGGTTGTACGGCTCTGATTTCGGGGATAAACTTTGCAAAGCCGTCAACTGCGGATACGATACGGATTGTACGGGCGCGACACTAGGTTCACTCCTTGGTATAATCGGAGGTAGAAAAGCAATTCCTGCAAAATGGCTGAAACCTATCGGCGAAAAAATAATCTTGCACAAATTCACCGGAAAGTTTAACTCACCGAAGACGATCAAAGAGCTTTCAAACAGGATGCTGAAGATGGCGGAGAAATACGAGAAGTACTCGGCAACTGTTGAGTTCGGCAGTAAAACCTGTTTGCCAAAAGATATTTTGTCTTTACTGTTTAAAAATGAAAAAGCAAGGGAAGCTCTGCTTATTGATCCTCTGTCTGCGATAGTAGTGAGGGACGGGCTTACAATCACCTTCCATTACAACGGCGATCCTGTGATATTTCCTGGAGTGGAAAAAACCGTAGAAGTTTCTGTGTTGAAAAATAATATGCCTGTAACAGTTTCTATCAGCCTGAAAAACGAGAAAAGTTTTAAAATAAATGAAAGTAAATATAACGGTGAAAATAGAACTTCTTTTAGCGTCATTGCTCCCAAAGTTAACGGAAGAAATATTATAACCGTTGAAGTGCTGTATCTGGGGAAGAAAACCACGGTAGATTTTACAATTTTTGGACCGGAAGAAGCAAAGGGGTACGAGATCTCCAAGAACGTTAAAAGCTGCCGGAAATGCCATGCTAGAATAGAAAAATGTTTGTGCAAGAAATAACACAGGGAGAAAAGTATGAATTCAAAAGAAAGAGTTCTCACGGCTTTTGCAAGCAGAAAACCTGACCGCGTACCAATTGACTATGATTCAAATGCGGGACTTGAAAGCCGTCTCATTAAGCATTTTAAGGTGAAAGATAAAGAAGGCCTGCTTCAGGCGCTCGGGGTGGATTTCCGCGGTGTCGGACCGGAGTATACCGGACCGAAGACGCATGCGGATATACCGGAAAAAGGTATTAAAGCCGATCTCTGGGGTATTCACAGACGCTGGGTTGAGCATGAGAGCGGAGGGTACTGGGATTACTGTGATTTTCCTTTGCAGAATGCGACGGAAGAAGAAGTAGCGGCCTGGCCTCTGCCTGATCCGGATAAATTTGATTACTTTACTATATATGAAGCGTGTAAAAAGAAAAATGAATATGCTGTTTTTACCGGTCATGCGGGAATCGGGGATATTATAAACGCAAACGGAATGCTCCGGGGAATGGAGCAAACGCTTATTGATCTTATGACGGAAGAGCCGGCAGGGATGCTCCTTGCGAAAAGGCGTACTGACATAAACGCAGAGCTTGTTGGAAGAACTCTGGAAGCCGCAAAAGGCGGGATAGATTTTATCTGGATGGGAGAAGACCTCGGGACCCAGATAGCGCCGATGATAAGTTTGGAATTATACAGGAAAGCTATCAGACCTTTCCATCAAAAAATAATAGACGTTGCGAAAAGTTTTAAAGTTCCCGTAATGATACATACTTGCGGGTGCAGCAGCTGGGCTTATGAAGATTTTATAGAGATGGGAATAAATATAGTTGATACGCTCCAGCCGGAAGCGGTAAATATGTCCCCCGCCTATTTGAAGAAAACCTTCGGCGGCCGTCTGGCTTTTCACGGCTGCATTAGCACTGCCGGACCGGTAGCTTTCGGAAGCGTACCTGAAGTCGTAAAATATTGCAAAGACACGCTTGATATTATGATGCCGGGCGGCGGATATGCCTTTGCGCCCACGCACTGCCTGCAGGATAACTCGCCGACTGAAAATGTCCTGGCAATGTATGAAACAGCGCGAAATTACGGTAAATATACTTAATTTATGACACTTAAAGAAGTACTTACATATTTTAAGGAACACAAGAACGAAGCTAATCTTTCGGGGATGGTACGGTTCGGGATAAATATTCAAAAGACGTATGGACTTTCTATTCCTGAGCTTCGCGCGCTTGCAAAGATAATCGGCACAGATCATGAACTTGCGCTTTCCCTTTATAAAAGCGGTATTCATGAAGGAAAAGTACTTGCTTCGATCATCGATGATCCCCTGCTTGTTACGGAAAAACAGATGGAAAGCTGGGTGAAAGGTTTTAACTCCTGGGACGTTACGGATGCGGCGACTACCAATCTTTTTGACTTAACACCGTTTGCGTGGAAAAAGGCCAAAGAGTGGACGAAAAGAAAACCCGAGTATGAAAAACGGGCGGGCTTTACAATAATGGCGGGTCTGGCTGTGCATGACCTCGTTTCTCCGGATGAGAAGTTTGAAGAGTTCTACCCCTATATAATTAAAGAATCGGTGGATGAAAGAAATTTTGTAAGGAAAGCCGTTAACTGGGCACTTCGGAATATCGGAAAAAGAAGTTTTAAATTAAACAAATCCGCTATTAAAGTATCAGAAGAGTTATTAAAATTAAATTCCAAATCTGCAAATTGGATTGCGAAAGATGCCATTCGCGAGTTGAAAGGCGAAACGGCGAAAAGAAGGATTCGCGCAAGTGAAAAGAAAATACAGTAGCGGGTAGCGGGTTACGAGTGGCGGGTTCTACAATAAGGAATATTTATTAATCAAATACTACATTAGTGTAAGACTTTATGGACCTTATAGACTTTACGGACTTTTAGACTGGTATTTTACAGGGGGTTTAACATGAAAAGTATAATTCTAATCGGGGCAATAATAGTATTTTCTTTTTCAGCATACGCGGAAGTTTCCGTAAAGTTCGAGGCGGGGAATTCGGGGACTTCACTTGTGTTTTCAGAAGGCGGGAGCGAGCTTGGACGGGAAAATTATGACGTGGACGGTGTTTATAAAGGGGTTTCGGGCAGCATACCTGACGGAATTTACAAAATATATTATAAAGATAAAAAAACGGTAAGATTTGAATATACTTTTAAAGGCGGGTCAAAAATTGCCGTAAAATTGTTCACGGAAGAGGGATTTTTACAATATGATGCCGGATATAAGAACGGTGTTCTGGACGGGACAAAAACCCTGTATTATAAAGACAAAATACCGATGCAGATAATTAATTATAAGAACGGGAAAAGAGACGGGGTGTATATCTCCTTTTTTCAGAACGGGAACAAAGAATATGAAGAAAATTATAAAGAAGAAGTGAAAGAGGGGAAAAGAAAAGCGTATTATACAAGCGGAGTTGTTGAAAGCGAGGAAACTTACAAAAATGATATGTTAGACGGGCCCTGGAAAAAATATTGGGAGAACGGTAAAGTTAAGGGAGAAACCCTCTATATAGACGGCGCGCCTGCCGGGAGTTTTAAATCCTATCATGAAAACGGAAAAACAGAAACCGAAGCTAATTATAAAAACGGCATGCTTAACGGCGCTATGAAAATATACGGTTCCGACGGAAAACTTAAAAGTGAAGTGCTGTACAAAGACGACAAACCGATAAAAAAGATAAAGTAATTGTAATAGCTGCGGAAAAATATTCTACTCTGCCGCTATAGGAGTGTTGGCTCTTCTCTTGTAAGGCGCGGTTAAATCGTCAGTAGTTCCGAACTGCCTGTCAATTCCTGCAGAGATTATGGCAAAACCGGTATCTCTTATCTCCAGTCTGTAAGGCGTTCCCCAGATATCTTTTTCCGGGGGTTTTGATTTATCTTTCGTCTCAAAATTCTGCCTTAAGTACTCTTCGAAATCAGGAGGATAGCCCCCGCCTGTTTGATAGCTAAGTTCGAGCGGACCTATGAACTGGTTCATCTGCATTACTACCAGCGAGCCGGAAATTTGAGAGGTTAACTTTTTAACGGCTTCCGGGTCTCCGTAAGGGTTTATTTTCTGCAGGGATTTGGTTACGGCTTCAAGTTTGACCCCGGGGACGTATTTTACGGCAGCGGTGACTACCCCGTTGAAATTAATAACCAGATAAGCTAAAACTCCAAGAAAAAGTATCCTGCCGGAGTATTTCAGTATAGTGCGTGTGAAATCTGTTTTCTTTATAACTTTAGGGGAATAGCGTAAATTATCAGTAAAGCCCCTGCTTCTGGCTTTTTCTTTTAAAAGACAAACATCGCAAAGCGTCCTGCCCGAAAAAAACCGGGAACAATTAGTGCATAAATGCTTCCCGCAGCCGGAGCAAACGCCTATGGACTTTGCTTCTTTATGTATGTCGCAAAACACATCTTCAAACATGAAGTCCTCAGTCACTTCGTAAGTTTATAAAGTTTTTAAAGTTTGTAAGGTTTGTAAAGTAAAAGCATAAAACACTTTAAAACCTTATCTCGCTTTGCCAACGGATGTTGGCATCTATATATTCTACATATCGAGAAAAGCTTTGCGTGCTAACTTTAAAAACCTTACAAACCTTACAAACTCAAAAATATTACAGAGTCATCTCGCTATGCCAACGGATGTTGGCATTTATATATTATTCCTTGCGAGAAAAGCTATGCTTATAATTTTGCAATCATTCCCCACGTGATATTATCCTGGAGTTTTTCATTGGTTGTTCGAAGTCTTACCGCAATCTCTATTATTATCTCCTTGTAGATCTTTGCCGCTATATTGCTGTTGCTATCAAAGAGTTTCGCAATGGCCGGGCCGTCAATTATACCGATAACCGTGTTTTCTGCGGCGATAACTGAAGCGGAACGCGGAGCCCTGTCAAAAAGCGCAAGTTCGCCAAAAGCGTCATATTTTGTAAGAGTTGCGAGCGTTTTAAACTCCGACGGCGTTATCTCATTTACTACTTTTACTTTACCCTCTTCTATTATATATAGAGAGGTATCGGTTTCTCCTTCCTTGAAGATTGCTTCGCCTTTTTTGTAGTTTGTTTTTTTTATAAGTGAAAGAATAATCGCAGTCTCTTTGTCATCCAGAGTGTCGAAGATCTTGACTTTATTTAAGAACTCTTTATTCATCTTTAGCTCCTTTTTCTTTGAGAGACGGATCCAGAGTAATTGCTTTATTGTAATCGGCAAGGAAAGCGTCATTATTTTTCAATTTTTTATTTACAAAAGCTCTTTGCAGATAGGCCTTCGCAAAATTTTGGTCCAGTCCTATGGCCTCGTTGAGTTTTGTCTCTGCTTCTTTTAATTCATGATTTAAGTATAAGGCCGAACCGAGCCAGTATTTTATCTGTTTGTCTCTTTCATCCAGCTCTTCCGCCTTTTTAAAAGCAAAGACGGCGTCCGCAAATTCCAGCTGCAGGGAATAAAGATTCCCGAGATTAGAAAAGGTTTCCGCCGAAGGGCAGAGCTCGATAGAGCTTTTAAAATACTCTTCTGCATGTAAAAAATCTTTTTGTTTAAAAGCCAGGAGGCCGAGAGTGTTAAGTGAATTTGCATCACCGCCGTATTTTTTAACGGATTTTTTCAGCAAAGTAAGTGCTTCTGCCGTTTTACCGGTGGAATCAAGAACAATAGCCAGCGTGTTGTAGGCCCGGAAAAAGGACGGAGCGCGCTTTATTGCCTGTTTGAGAAACTTTATTGCTTTCTCGGGATTTTTCTTGTCGTAATACCAGATATATCCGAGGGAGTGCCAGGCGGTGCCGGCGGCATTTTTAAAAGAAACCGCTTTATCGAAATGCCGCAGTGCTTCTTCCGTGCGGTTAAGTTTATAGGCGCAGTAACCCAGAGAGTAGTGCAAATCGAAATCCTCGGGATTGCTTTTTAGCAGGGAGATCCCGAGATGTTCTCCTTCAACATAATTTCCGCCGTCAATTAATCCGTTTAACTCCGTCAGCCAGAGATTTTTAAGGGAAAGTGCTTTATATTTTTTAATGAACAAAAATACCTGAAGAACTGAAAGCAGGAAAAGTGCTATAAGTAGAAAATCAAGCAGGTTCATACAAGGATTTTAACATTAAGAAGCGAAAAAGGCACTAGAAATATTAAGGGTTTAAATATATAGTCCAGATAAGTGTAGTGAAAATAAAAGCTTTTGGCAGGGTTGAAGTTGAGTTTCCTTGTTTTCTGTTATCCGCCTAGGCGGATTTCGCAAAGTTTTAAGGTCTGATATTTAGACTTTGCTCAACTTGCTTTGCTCGAACAATTCAGCCTTTATTCCTAACAGTTCAATAAAATACTGTACGTTGCTCATAAGTCACAGAAAATGGGGAAGCCCAACCGTCTGAATACTTCCCCTTTTCGGGAAATTATTGTATACTTGAGCTATGTTAGCAAAGCTAGTCTTCGGGTTGGGGTTAACAATAATAAAATGCAAGGTGTTTTAAACGCCGGAGTTATCAGGGAGGAAAGATGCGAATATTTAATGTGGGACTCATATCAATGGTGATATTGGCAGGTTCTGTATTTGGCGGGTATAAAGAAACAACGCCGAGAGAGCCTGCGCAAGGCGAGATTGCCGTATCTGCTCCAGGTTCTTACGCCGAGGATGGTAAAACCTATATCCTGACAAAAGACATTACCGGTCCGATGACAACTTTGTTTTTAGGAAAAAACGTGACGCTGGACCTTAACGGACACACCGTTACTTTTGCAGACGGAAATTACGGGCATGTTCCAAATTATGGTTTTGAAGAAGGCCTGGCCCGCTGGGATGTTTCCAAAGCGCCGGGCGCCAAAGCAGTTTCTACTATTGTCCGCCCTCTGGTCGGAAAACAATTTTGCCTGCTTCCCGAAGGACAGGAGATTGTTTCGGAATATGTGACGTTACCCGTTGCTAACCGGTCTTATTATGGCACCTGTGCGGTTTCTAAAAAAAATCATAGAGTAACGGTAGTAGTTGAAGATGAAAGCGGTAAGGTTGTATCTTGCGAATTTAAGGGGAGGTCAAAGCCGCATCTCGGCGGAAAAATAGAAAATATCGGACCTCAGCTTGGAGGCGGTACTGTTTTTACACAACTTTTTTATCTTCCTGCAGGCAAATATCGTATCCGGATAAAAGCAGTTTCGGGGGATTGTGAAATAGATGAATGTGATATCCGCCCGGCGCTTGATGCCGGTATTGCTATTGTGGGAGCTCCTGAACCTTATGCTACGTATCAGGATGTGATGTCCTGGTATCCCTGCGCGTTTTTTGATTACAACAAAAAAGATGAACCGGGGAAAGCCGTAGAGGGTATTCCGGTGATTGGTAAAAACGAGGGTACTATTACTATAAAGAACGGAACTATCAGATCCGGATATGTGCAAGGTGCCAGAAGCTGGGGCATACAAAGTAATGCGGGTAAGATAAATTTAATTTTAGAGAATTTATATATAAATAATAGCGGGCTTAACTCCGGCTCTGTCCAGGCAGCCAAAGTGACCATTAAGAACTGCAAACTGGAAGTTGACACGCCTTTTATTATCAACAGGCACGACACTTCGGAGATGAATGCCAAGATCGGGGAAGCGGTGGAGATTTCCGGAAATGAATTTCTGGGCGGACAGGGATGTCTTTCGACGAGAGGCGGAAACGCCGATGTGCATGACAATTTGTTTGTTAACGCGCAAACGGTTACCAACCACTACAGCATCTCTCCGGGGGAAGGGGACAAGATCTATAATAACCGGTTTGAACCGAGGATCGGCTCCGGCATCTATATCGGGTCCAGGAATGTTGAGGTTTACAATAATGTCTTTAAAATCTCCAGCGCTCCGGCAAATTGCGAATACCGGGACGGTGAGTACTCGACGAGTGCTCTTCGTATTTCTGATTACAATACTCCCATGACGGGACCGGAAAAAAAGCGGGTATATAATAATAAAGTTTATAATAACAAGATTTACATTACCGGTAAAGAATATCCGGAGTACGACCGCTATCTCCCTATGACGTATGCATTTTTTATCAGTGTAGGCGGCGGGGTTAACCAGATCTATGATAATGAAATATTTGTTAACTCGGAAGGAAAGAAAGTAAGAACGCTTGCCTTTTTCATCGGGGGCTCCGACCAGGGCGGGGATATATATAATAATAAAATCACGACCAATGTCACGCCTGTCTGGATAGGCACCGATTACGGACCTGCGAAAAATGTTAATTTTCATAACAACACAATAATCAAAGCAGAAGGTGCTTCGGATTTTAAACCTTTCAGGCTCGGAGACGGGGAGAATAGAACTGCGGAAAAGATTATTTTTAAAGATAATATATTCAAAGGCTGCGAATTTGGAATTACTGGCCAGGGCGAATATACAAACAAGTAAAAGGATGAAATATGGATGAATTGATAACGACGGAAGAGTACGAACTTCTCGGGTTCTTGCTGGATTATACGGATGACGGGGAGTCGGATTATATCGTTCTCCAGACCGAGACCGAGAACGGGTTTATTGACGAGAATGAAGATTATTTTAAAACTCCCGAAGGCGACTTGGAAGGGCTTGATGCCGGGATGCTTTTGGATTTTGTCTCTAAAAACAAGAAGATTTATAACCTCGAGGCAAAAAGCCTGAAAACCGAGAAGCCGGTAAAGCTTATTACTGCTTCTGATTTGGACAAAGCTTTTGACGGCGGGGGAGATTCCGCCACGGGCTGGGAAGCTTTTTATACAAAATACCCCGAGTCTACGGGGGAAACTCTGGTTTCCAGAGTGGGCTTTAACAAGGAGAAAACAACTGCAATGGTCTGCCTTTTTGGCATGCATGACTATTTGTGTGCGGAAGGTAACCTCTACATCTTCAAAAAAGAGAAAGGAAGTTGGGAGTTAAATGATATTATCTGGCTCTGGACGGCTTAATGCGAAAGAAAGCATTTGTTGTTAAGACAACGCCAAAATATATACTTGGATTAGCACTTCTCGTCCCGCTGGTGTTCTATTATCTTACCGTTTATTTATATGCCGTAAATGTTCCGCTCTCTGATGATTTTCCGACCGTACTAGGTTTTCTAACTTCCTTTTTTTCATTGAATAGTTTGTCAGAAAAACTCCGCCTGCTGTTTTCCCAGCATAATGAATATAGGATTGTGTTAAGCAGATTGGTTTCTCTTTTGGTGTATAAAATAAACGGCGTAATAGATTTTCGTATCCTGATCTTTACCGGAAATATAATGCTCCTTCCCGCGCTTTACGCTGTTTACTCTTCTTTTAAAAAGAACAAGGACAAACTCAAATATTTCCTTCCCGCGGTTTTTGTAATTGCTGTTCCGCAATTTATCGGGTCAATATTCTGGACTACCTCCGCGCTTCAAAATATCTCCTGTCTGGCTTTTTCTTTGATTACTTTTGCCTTACTAAAAAAAGAAGGTGCTCTCCGGACGCTTACGGCTTTTGCTTTCGCTCTTCTTGCAGTTTTTTCTTCTGGTAACGGTTTGCTTTTACTTCCCGCCGTAATTTTCTTCCTGTTGATTACGAAAAGAAAGAAAACTGCTTTCTATTGGTCAGCCGGAACTCTTTTTGTTCTTCTTGGTTATTTTTACGGCTATACCACACCGGTACATGAAAAAGTATATTACGCGGTGAATCCTCTTTCTATTGTGGAGTTCTTCTTTATCTTTCTCGGTTCGCCTGTTGTTTTTAGCGTAGGATATATGAAGAGTCTGCTTGGTGCCAATGCAGAACTCATAATACGTTCACTCTCCATAATCTCCGGCGGCGCGGTTATCGCATATTTCATCTACCTGACAAAAAAGAAGTATTACCGTGCAAACCCCGTTATCTTTATCGTATTTATTCTGTTCTTTATAACCGCAGCAGCAGCAGCAGTAACAAGAAGCGGAATAGGACCCATGCAAGCCTTCGCCTCAAGGTACCGGATAATCCCGTTATTTTTGTTCGCCTTGGTGTATTTGTCCTTTATAGAAATAACCAAAGAAAAAACAGCAGAGAAATATTATAAATATATATTAATCCTGGCCGTAGTTTTCTCAATCTTTTCCTATATAGCCAATCTCCCTGCAATTAAATCCGGCCGCGATAATCTTGTCCTAGGCATAACCGCTTGGCAAAAGACAGGAACCGGCCTGGAAAGATTAAACGACGACCCAATTTATGCGGAAAACCAGTTTAAAAAAGCTTTAGAAAAAGGAATATATCTTCCTGAAAAATAGTTAAGGGGACTGTCCTTCTCTTTGGGACTGTACCTGTCACAGGAATTCACCAACCTTATAACTCAGATATATTTATCTAACCTGATGCGTGTCATAGTTGAAATGATACCAATGTAGTATCATAATATAGAAACTATAGTATGTATCAGTGGAATAGTTCCACTAAAAGGAGGCAATAATGTTTTGTAACCAGTGCGAGCAGGCAGCGGGCGGGAAAGGGTGCAGTAATTCGGGAGTGTGCGGTAAAGTGCCGGAGGTTTCATTCTTACAGGATCTTATAATATATCAGCTGAAAGGAATAGGTCATCTTGCAAATGAAGCAAGGAAAAATAAAGCAGAAATAGACCGGTCTATCAACAGGTTTACCGTGGATGCGCTCTTTACTACGGTGACAAATGTGAATTTCGACCCGGAGCGCCTCGAAAAAATCATCAGAGAAGGCGAAGTTATAAGGAAAAAAGCATTGGATATATATGCATCTTCGGCCAAGGCTGCCTTTAAGGAACAGTCTCTCCCTAAGGAAGCAAAATATACTCCGCCTGAGACTCTGGGCGAAATGGAAGAAGACGGACAGGAAAACGGCATATTGAGTGAGAATGAAAACGAGGATATAAGATCAGTTAAACAGCTTCTCACTTACGGCCTCAAGGGAATGGCCGCCTATGCAAATCACGCGTACATTTTAGGAAAAGAAGATGAAGGTGTTTATGCTTTCTTTCACAAAGCGCTCGCAGCCCTGGCAAATAAAGATGCAAAGCTTGAAGAGCTGGTAGCTTTAAATATGGAATGCGGGCAGACAAATATAAAAGTTATGGAACTTCTTGATGCGGGGCATACTGAAATGTTTGGCCATCCTGTTCCGACAGTTGTTTCCACCGGAGTTAAAGAAGGTCCTGCGATTATTGTTTCCGGTCATGATCTTGTTGATCTGGAAGAACTCTTGAAGCTTACGGAAAAGGCGGGGGTGAATGTTTACACTCACGGCGAGATGCTCCCTGCTCACGGTTATCCGGGGCTGAAAAAATATAAATCTCTTGCCGGACATTTTGGAACGGCGTGGCAGAATCAACAGAAAGAATTTGATAATATTCCAGCCGCAATTCTTTTTACAACCAACTGCATACAAAAACCGAGAACTAGCTATGTGGACAGGGTTTATACCACGGGTCTTGTGGCATATCCTGAAGTTAAACATGTAAAGCATACTGATTTTAAACTGCTCATCAACAAAGCAAAAGAGTTGAAGGGCTTTAAAGAAACTGCGGGAAAAACTCTGACCACTGGCTTTGGCAGAAATGCCGTACTTTCAGTTGCGGATAAAGTAATAGCCGGGGTAAAATCCGGAGCGATAAAGCATTTCTTTCTGGTCGGCGGCTGTGACGGCACAAAACCCGGAAGAAATTATTACACCGAGTTTGTAGAAAAAACTCCGAAGGATACGATCATCCTTACGCTTGCCTGCGGAAAATTCAGGTTTAATTATATGGACCTCGGAGATATCGGCGGGATACCTCGTCTTTTAGATGTAGGCCAGTGCAACGACGCCTACTCTGCCGTAAAAATCGCCTTAGCCCTTGCGGATGTCTTTAAGACTGACGTAAACTCACTTCCTCTTTCGCTAATTCTTTCCTGGTACGAACAAAAAGCCGTAGTCATCCTTCTATCTCTGCTCTCAATAGGAATAAAAGGCATCCGTCTCGGCCCCTCATTACCGGCGTTCATATCACCCAACATCCTGACTTTCTTAGTCAAGAATTTTGACATCAAACCAATTAAAACAGCCGACGAAGATTTAAAAGACATACTGAAAACAGCATAAAACACCAAAACCAATACAAAAAAAGAAAAAAAGGGGACAGGCACGTGCCTGTCCCCTTTTTGCGTTATTATTAGGGGTGTTGCATTTGTGAAAAGATGTTGTGTTCAAAAAGCTTGTATATATAGATGTTAATAAAGGCTGTCGTAATATCCACTGAAAAAGAGAGTGTCCCCAAATTGAGGTTGTTTTGCGTTTTATTGAATTCACGAGACAGGCATGTGCCTGTCTCGGAATATATTGTTAAACCCCTTGACAAAAACCAAAAGCTATGTTAGTATACTAGTAGATAGTATATATGTATACCAATATGGAGGGTAGAATGAGTTTAAGAGAAGAGTTGCAGTTGTTCAGGGAAATAGAAACTAAGGAGCATGAGTGTGTTATGAGCATCATGTATACCTCGACTTTGCTGTATAAGATTGCTTATAAGTACTTCAGCGGGTTTAATATGACAGAGTCGCAGTTTAACGCGCTTATGCAGTTAAAGTACTCTGAGAAAGAAGGTATGTCCCAGGTACAACTGAGCAAACGTCTTCTTGTCAATAAAGCCGATGTGACCGGGCTTGTTGACCGGATGGAAAAAGCAAAATTGGTAGAACGGCTCTCCGCCCCGGCTGACAGGCGGGTAAAGATAAT
>MFGS01000008.1:0-1090 GCA_001778355.1 Candidatus Firestonebacteria bacterium RIFOXYA2_FULL_40_8 | reverse complement strand
AAGAGATGATTCAAAAACTCGAATCCATAAGAAAGAACGCTCAGGGAATATAACTATAATCCGGTTAAAAGATAATATTTCAGGGGGAAGGATGAATAAAAAAAAGACCTTTGGCTTTATGCTTCTGGCGCAGTCGCTCTCCGCTTTCGGGGATAACGCGGTCTATGCGGTAATAATGGGAACACTTCTGGCGCTCGTGACAGGAGGAGCTTTGACTCCGGAGAAATTCGGCGCCGCTTCGGCTATATACGCCAACTGCCTCTTTCTGCCCTATGTTATATTTGCGCCGTTTCTCGGGTTTTTTTCTGACAGGTTTACTAAAAAAAACGTACTTATCACGGGAAATCTTTTAAAGGCGTTCGGCTGTCTGGTTGGGCTCCTTGGTCTGCTTGCCGGAATGGATCTTCTCCTGGTAAGCTACCTTCTTATTGGAATAGGTGCTGCGGTCTATTCCCCTGCTAAATACGGGATAATTCCCGAACTCGAGACGGAGGAAAAGCTTGTTAAAGCCAATGCGGCTGTGGAGATGACTACAATCCTCTCTATTCTTCTCGGTATTATCGGCGGCAGCCTTTTGATAGATAACTTTAAAGAAACCGCTAGCTATACTGTGCTCTTTTTTGTCTTTCTTCTGGCGACGGTCTTTAATTTTCTGATGGATAACTCCAACATAAAGAACAAAGAAGAAAAACTTAAAAGGTCCGCGGGGGAGTTCAAACTTACCCTGAACAAAGTAATAAATGAAAAATATCTTATGATACCTGTTTTTGGCGCGGCTATCTTCTGGGCGGTTGCGGCTTTTGTTAAGCTCAACCTTCAGACGTGGGGGCAGAATGTTCTTAAGTTTACCACGGCCACGGAAATTTCAAAACTTGCTCTCTGGCTCAGCCTCGGGATAATTCTCGGAAGCTTTATCGCAGGCAAGGTCTTTAAAACGGGAAAAATAAAACAAAGTTGGCTTTTCGGTTTTTTAATGGGAGCAGGGATTCTTCTTCTGGTAGTTTTCCCTTTAAACTACGGGCTCATTGTTTCCGAGCTTATACTTGTTGGCGCTCTCGGAGGTTTGTTCATAATCCCGCTTAATGCAGCT
>MFGS01000007.1:19583-36972 GCA_001778355.1 Candidatus Firestonebacteria bacterium RIFOXYA2_FULL_40_8 | reverse complement strand
AATAAACTCCGCTGCCCGAAATGTAAAATAAGAAAAAAATGTCTTGAAGCGGATTACTCCAGGATGAACCAGTGTTGTTTCCGGAAAGAAGTGGATGTTGAAGATAACAGCGAAGTAATAATGGAGCTTGAAAACGGCATCAAAGCAACGTATCTGCAGTGTCATTTTGCTCCGGAGTACTTCAGAAATTATACGTTCATAGGCACCAAGGGCAGGATAGAGAATTTAAATGACGGGGATACCGTTATATTAAAACTCAGGCAGAATTACAGGTTCATGAACAAACTGAAAGAGATAAAATATAAAGTAAAAACCGGAAAGGGAAATCATTTTGGCGCGGACTCCATTATTGTGGACGATTTCCTTGATTATATATTAAAAGGCAAAAAACCCGTGTCCACGGCTTTGGCGGGAAGAATGAGCGTGGCGGTCGGTTGTACCGCGACGGACTCTTTAAGAAGCGGCGGGAAGATGTTAAAAATTAAAAAAGCTCCAAAAGGATTCAAGTGAATATACCTGAGATAATATTTGAAGATAATAACTTGCTGGTTTTTAATAAACCGTCAGGACTTTTGTCAATAAGGGATAATAAACACCCGAAAGAGAAATCGGCCATAGATGCCGCGATGGAACATCTTGCCGGCGCGCAGGTATTTCCCGTCCACAGAATTGACAAAGACACGAGCGGTGTACTGATAATTGCCAAGACACGGGAAGCACAGTCAAAGATGACGGAAATTATAATGGACCTGAAGATGCGAAAGCTTTATCTCGCGCTTGTAAAAGGGGAAGTTGCTAAAGAAGGCCAGGTAACTCTTCCTATTCTCAAGGGCTCTTCCGGCAAAGTAAAAATATCAAGTACCGGAAAAAAGTCCCTGACCTTTTACCGTATTAGAAAAAGATTCAAAGGCTATACACTTTTAGAGGTAGAACCCAAAACGGGCCGTACCCATCAGATAAGAATTCACATGGCATCAATCGGCCGTCCTTTAGCGTATGACCACGTTTACGGAGACCGAAAAGCCCTGACTTTACCAAGAAAAGGGAGAGCTCCGCTGGTTTCAGAGCGCCTGACCCTGCACTCCTCGGACGCAATGTTCATGTACTGGAAAACCCACAGGTCCCTGCACCTGCGTGCCCCGTTCCCCGAGGATCTAAAAGAAATAATAAACGTATTGGAAACGGAATATTCTATTCCGAAGGAATAAGGGGGATATATGAAGAAAGTATTGCTGGTGGTAGTAATTGCGCTCTCGGGTGTTTCTGTTTATGCGGGCGATATACTCGGTCTTGATATTTCAGCCAGGTGGTATAATGCAACCGGAGGAAGTTATGTTGAACATTTAAGTACGCTTCCGACCGCAAATATTTACGGAGACTTTCCTGCCTCCATTCTTGAAGCCACTGTTAAAAAGAATCTTCTCGGGCCTCTGTATGTCAGCGGTACGTTTAGATACGGCACCGTACCTTTACAGACGATGACCTTGGAAAATGTTAATCCTGCCGGAGTTATGACCACAAATATAGATTCCGTAATGGGCGGTATTATCGGAAACATCGGCGCGAATATCGGACTTGGTCCGGTTGAACTCGATATATTCGGAAGCGGCAGGTATATGTGGGCTACTAAAAATTTTTATGACTGGAAAATAAATAATGTTATCGTGGCGCCGGGAAGCACCGCCGGAAGATTTATTATTAACTGGTTAAGTATCGGCGGCGGGATGAGAGTCACCTATATGATGGGTATGATAGGCGTTAGAGCAGAAGCCGCAGGCTTTCCTTTGACAAGCGATAATGTTGATTTATTAAACCCCCAGGGAGCCGCAGTTACAAAAGCAACCGGCATGTCTTATATGTATGAAGGCTCGCTTGTTATACGACCGATACCTTTTGTGGAAATAAACGGCGGATATAGATTTGAAAGTATATATTTCAATGAAGATCCTGCGACAACAAATTTTGACCTTTTGATCAAGCATTCCGGAATATTTGCAGAAGCGAAACTGGCATTTTAAAGTTGTTTAATATGGAGAAAGAAATATGGAAAACCTCACTTCTAAGGAAAGATTAGCCAGATGTTATTTTCACAAAGAAGTTGACCGCCCCTCTGTCTTCTGCCGCAATCAATTTCATAATGAAACTCCGGATGCAACTTACAATGATCTGGTTAAATTAATTAACGAAAAAAGTGATCTGAAGTTTGAATGGAATGCCCGCAGGTTTTTAACACCATATTCGTTTAAAATAGAAAAAGAGCCTTCTTCAGCTGAATTTGAAAGGCAAAAGACAATAATCAATACTCCAAAAGGCGATTTAATACAAAGCGATCTCCTCGGTCTCAAGGGTCAGCCCGGGTATACCGAAAAACACCTCCTCGAAACAAGAGAAGATGCCGAAAAATACCTTTCTTTACCTCTCCCAAAATTCAACGTAAAAGAAGATATTCATTTTGAGTTGCTTAAAAAAGCGGGAGACAGGGGAATAGTCAGTGCCTTTTTAGGCGGAAATCCCGCAGGGAGCGTTGTTCCATTATTCGGAACAGAAAGATTTGCCATGGTTTCCATAACCGAAAGAGACATCATCCATGAATTAATGGAAAGAGAGTTGAAAATACTAAGCAATATGGTAAAAGTTCTTATTGACAGAAAAATCCTCCCGTTTTTTGGTATGAACGGCGAAGAATATATAGTTCCTCCTATACACGGTCCGGAAGATTTTTCAGATTTTAACGTGAAATATGATAAGCCCCTCGTAGATCTGATACACAATGCAAAAGGCTCTCTCCATATTCACAGCCACGGTTCAATAAAAAAAGTTTTAAACGGCTTTTTAGATATCGGCGTAGATGTTTTACACCCCTTCGAACCGCCGCCCATGGGTGACATCACCTCCAAGGAAGCTAAAGAAATAATAAAAGGAAAAATCTGTTTCGAAGGCAACATCCAGATAGCCGACATGTACGAAAAATCCCCCGAAAATATAAAAGAGCAGGTACACTCCCTGATAAAAGAAGTATTTTACGACAAAGAAGGCCTAATCGTCTGCGCCTCCGCCTCCGCCTCCGCCTCCCCTTACATCGCCAACGAAGGCAAAACCTGTTTCGAAAATTACCAAGCCATGGTAGAAACAGTTCTAAGTTACAAATAACTCAAAATATATTATCCACATGTTATCCTCCCTCTATAAAAAACAAAGCCACCATAATTACCCAAAAAGCGTGACAGTCACCGTGTGACAGTCACACGGTGACTGTCACGCTTTTGTATCTTTTACGTGTTGACAAAAGTGGAATTAAAATGGTATATTTTGTAAAATCACTTAAGGGGTGAGAATATGCCAAGAACAGCGCGATTAATCGACGTTAACATGCCTTACCATATCTGTCAGAGGGGTAACAGTAAGCAAATAATTTATCGAGATAATAAGAATAAGGAATATTATCTTAAAATGTTGAAAGAAGGTTCAGCAAAATATGATATGTGTATTCTTGCCTATTGCCTGATGGAAAACCATGTTCATCTGATAGTTATCCCAAAATACAGTTATTCTCTTTCCCGGGCATTCCGGAGTATTAATGGTAAATATAGCAGGTATTTTAATATGAAATATAATAAAAGCGGGCATTTATGGAGCGAAAGGTACTATTCAAAAGTATTGAACAGCAAGTATCTTACAATAGCTGTAAGATATGTTGAAAGAAATCCTGTCAGAGCGGGGTTTATTAGAACTCCTTCAAAATGGGAATGGTCCAGCGCAGCTGCTCATCTCAAAACAGGCAAAGACGATGTAATATCCGGAGACTTTTTTAAATATACCGAAATTTCTGCTAAACAGTGGAAAGAATATATATTGAGACCGGAATCTAACACCGATTTAAATTTAATGAGATCAAAGTAGCCAGCCTGCCTGTCCATTTGTTGTCCATTTGTGACAGTCACCGCGTGACTGTCACACTTTTCTGTGTATTGAGTATTTAGAGGATATATAGTAAGATATTAGAAAGATAGTATTTTGCAATTAAAAGGGGACTTTAAATGTCAACTACAGTATTTGATATGATTAAAAAAGAGAAAACAAAAATATATTTTAATACGCGGTGTGTTTTATTGCGCATTCCTTCTATTCTAAAGGTTGGAGAATCGTTTTCTCTATTTATCAGCGTAATTAACAATGATGGATTGCCGGATCAGTCTTTCAACCTCCCGATTTATTTTGAAGAAAATTCCTTGCTTGGAAAGCTTCCGAAAACTATTAAATTTTCATCTGAGGATAAAGGACTTTTGACAATAAAAGGGCTAGTTCCAAATCTGACGGGGATACTAAGAATAAGCGCAAAAATAAGATATCAAAATGAATATTTTAAGGTCACGAGCAATCCCTGCTGGGTTGAAGAAAATCCTGCTCATAGGATATTCTGGGGTGATCTGCATGTACATTCAATTTTGGGGACCTGTCAGGTACATGAGACCAAAGAACCCGAACTTGCGTGGTTATATGCCAGAGACGTTTCTCATCATGACTTCTTGGCAGTTACAGATCATCTATACGGGATTACTCCGGCTAAGTGGGAACTTTTAAAAAAACTTGCAAAAAAATATAATAAACCCGGTGTATTTTCGGCGATTTTGGCTTATGAGTCTTCACACAAAAGCGGGCTGGGAGGGGATAATAATGTTTATTTCAGCGGCGATACCGGTAAAATATTTCCTCTGCCGAAAGAAGCTCAGGGAACGGTAAAATCACCCGTTCCTCTAAAGACCTTGTGGAAGTTTCTGGATAAAAGCGGTGATGACTATATAACCATACCTCACCATACGGCAAGAAAAGAAAAATACAAGGACTTTGAAACAGATGATTATAATAAAAAAAGAGAACCGGTTTTTGAAATTTATTCTATGTGGGGTTCTTCGGAAAGAAAATTGAATCAGTATAATTTCTGGAGAGGCCGGTCGGATAAAAAATCATATTTTCAGGATGCCCTTCTGAACGGATGTAAATATGGAGTTGTTGCCTCCGGGGATGACCATACTACGATGCCTATGAGTCAGCTGATTTATGCAAAAGAACCGTTTGGTACAAAAATTAACAGGAGTCCGCATGCAGGATTGACTGCCGTGTTGGCCGAAAAAAATACCGTGAAATCAATATTTGAAGCGGTAAGAAAAAGAAGATGTTATGGAACAACTTTTGAAAAAACACTTCTGGATTTTAAAGTGAACAGCACTATTCAGGGCGGAACTGTTACAATAAAACATAATGCTGATGAGATGAAAAAGCGTTTTTTGAAAATTAAAATCTCCGATGTTTGTCTCGGGGATCCCAAGGGACTAATTACAATAGTAAGGAATAATAAGGAAATTTGCGTACTTAAGCTGAATAAATCTGACGGTGAATTTGTATATGAAGATAAGGAAAAACTTGAGAAACTATTCATAAAAAAATCAAGATTTAATCCAAACCCCTTTGTATATTACTACATAAGATATGATAAAGAGGGCTATAATGAAACTACCTGGTCCTCTCCAATCTGGATAGAGTTGGAATAGAAAAAGATGGGCGTATATAGATTCTTCCCTTCAAGAAAGTTCCTCATTTTCAAAATAAATATAGTTCTGTTTAACTGATATTATTCTTGAATAAGGCAGGTATTAGGGTATAATTATTGATAGATTGTCGCAAAAGGGCGGTAATTTATGAAAAAAATAAGAATATTTTTGCTTCTGATTTCCTGCTTCCTTATTATATATAGTCCAAGACTAGATGCCGAAGAAACAACAGCTAAAGAATATTATACTAGAGGTGAGTTCTTTTTTGATAAAGAAGATTACGAGACGGCTATAAAGGCATTTACAAAGGCCATAAAAGTAGATCCCAAGCATCAACTCAGCTACAGAACGAGGGGTTTTAGTCATTTTAAGCTGGGAAAAGATCCGGCCAAAAGAGCGGAACTTGATATTGCTATAGAAGATATCAAGAAGTCAATAGAGCTTGATCCCAAAGATTGTCTTGCGAGATTTTATCTTGGTCGTACTTATCACGAAAAAGATGACATAGAGAATGCTTTGAAATATTATAATGAAGCAACAGAAATTGATCCGGAATATCCCTGGGCTTATATAAACAGGTCGCATATATATAATAATGCGGGAGACCTTAAGAAAGCGTTAAAAGAAATAAACATGGCCATTAAGGTCTATCCGTACATTGAAATGGCGTATTACGATAGAGGGTTTTATTATTTCCGCGAAGGTGAATTTGAAAAATCAATAGCGGATCAGAACAAAGCTTTAATATTAAACGATAAATATATAGATGCACTAATGATGCGCGGTAAATCCTATGCGGCTCTGAATAAACATACAAAGGCAATAGAGGATTTCACAAAAGTGATAGAAATCGATAAGGATTATTCAGAAGCCTATTTCTGCCGCGGCAATTCATACCTTCAGACCGGAAAGAAAGATTTTGCGCAGGAAGATTATGCTAAAGCAAAGACAACGAAAGCCGATCCAAATAAAGCTTACGGCAACGACAAAGCACATTATAATTCCGGTGTCGTGTTTATGGAAAATGGTGAATATGAAAAAGGAATTGAATGCTTTAACAAAGCCATAGAAATAAATAAAGAATATGCAAACGCTTATGCAAGCCGGGGATTTTGTTATCTTTGCCTGAATGAGAATGATAAATCCTTTGAGGATTCCAATAAAGCAATAGAACTCGATCCTAAAGAAAGTATTGCTTATTTGAATCGTGGAATTGCTTATGGCAGGAAGAAAGAAATTGATAAAGAAATATCTGATTATTTAAAATCAGCAGAAATTAACCCCAGGCAGTTCACCGCATATCACAATCTTGGCAATACATATAGAAATTGGGGTAAAAACGATAAATCAATAGAATATTATACGAAAGCAATAGAAACTGAACCTGAAGATAATGATGATTATTACAAGCGATTGCTTACAGACTCTTATTACGAGCGTGGGATTGTATATGAATTTATGGGAAAAATGGATCTTGCCATTGCTGATTATACAAAAGCAATAGAGTTAAATCCCAATAAGCCTGATTTTTATGATAAAAGGTCGCAGCTCTATATGACAAAAAAAGAAACGGATAAGGCTAAAGCAGATAGATCAAAAGCAAGAGAACTTAGAAAGAAAAGCAAATAATATAAAAAGGGGATTTATGTTTAAACGGGGGGTTATCGGGTTTTTATTGCTTTTTACGGGGTTTTGCTATTGTATAGACAATAATCCTGTTGAAAAAGAAGAGAGATATATTGATTCTATAACGGGTTTTTCCATTATTCCGCCTGCGCCTTTTATAAAAGATAAATATTATTATCCCTGCACATTTATTGATGATACGAAAACCGAAAGGACAAAAAGCGGCAGAAGGATAGTTAATCACAATAAATGGAAAGATAATATTTCTATCAGCAAGACCTACGATGATCTTACTGTTGCCGAGCTGGCAAAAAAAATCAAAGAAGCTCTGGAAAAAAAGGATCCGGAGGCAAAAATATTCGTCAGCGGGGAAAAACAGCTGAAAGGTTATTCTTCTATTCTCCTGGAGGGAAGTTACAAGCAAAAAAAGGATGCACAAGTGCCAAAGACAGAAGAGGTTAAGTCAGCCGCGCTGAATTTTATCACATTAATAATAAAATATGAAAACACCATGATCTCGCTGGATCTGGAGTATAAAGACCGGAGTACGGAAGAAGCAAAAAATATATTTGATAAAGTAGTTTCCTCCATAACTTTTGAAAAACCGACCAGAGTAGTTCACTCCTTTTTCAGCTTTAAACTGAATACCATCGAGCATCTTCTCACCGAAAATAAAGTTAACGAAGCGTTGGAACTCGTAAATAAAGAACTGGAAAAAAACAAAGATGATGCCGGCGTGATATTTTGCAAGGGGGTCTGCCAGGTTAAATTAAAAAATGAAGAGGACGCGGTTAAAACATTTATAGAAGCATTTGAAAAAGGTTTTTGCGACCTCGGGGCGTTTAACGAAGATCCGGACCTGGAGAAGTTCGAAAAGTCTAACAAACTGGAATATCTTATAAAAAATAAAAAAGAGATATTTAAAAAGGGCCGGGAGTTCCTTGTAAAGGGGATAAGAAAAGAACTTGTAAGTTACAATGAAGTAAACGTTACTGAAAGCAATGTTATTCTTTTTACGGACATAAAAGACAGTTTTGCGCTTAAGATATTAAAGGAATCCATAAATACGGCAAAGAAATTCGCGAAAGGAGAACTCGGCATTGACTCCCCGTCCTACCCTATTATATGGATACTGTCAGATGACCGGGATATAAATAAAGCAATGATAGGAAATATCATGGTATCAAGTTCTTCAATCGGCGGTTTATTCATTTCGACGTATGGAATATTCTTTGCGGATAAGGATACCGGGTACGGTGTTTTTGTGCATGAGTGCATGCATTCCTTTCATCATTATGATCAAAATGCAGCTAACCAGCACCACCCGAGATGGATGACCGAGATGTTTTCGGAGATTTATACGGATTTAAAACAGGGGGAGAATAATGAAATTGTGCCTTCTATATATAGTAACCGGCTCCTGACGCTTGATGCATTTATAAAAGAAGGAAAAATGGAGAGTCTTTCAAAACTAATAACCACACCTGACGAAAAAGCTTTTAAAGATATAGACATTTACCTGTTTTATTCTATGTCCAAGTATCTGGGACTTTACCTCAGAGAGAAAGGTCTTTTACTCGATTTTTACAAAGAGTACAAGAGTAATTACAATACCGACAAGACAGGCAAGCTGGCGCTCGAGAAAGTAACCAAGGAAAGCATTGAAAAGTTAGATAAAAACTGGCAAAATTGGATAAATGAGCTGATTTCTAACGACCCTGATGAAGAGTAAATATATATAAAATTTCCATGAAAAGGAAAGCATTATGAAGAAAATATTGTTTGCAAGTTTGGTATTGATCTTGCTGCCGGTTTGTTTTTTTGCCGCTGCTCCGCAAGGATTAGACGAGCTTTATGCCAGAACGCTTAGAGCGGCAGAAACAGGAGAGAAACCTTTTGCTTTGCTTCTGAAAGACGGGACGTATCAGCCGGAAACAGTGTATTTTACGGACACCGAAACAGGGCGGCTCATAATGAAAATGACTAACGGTTATAATCAGAATTTTCATACCGAGAGAATTCCGGTCTGGAATTGCGACGGGAGCCGGCTTGTTTTTCATACGGACCGGCTGAAAGGTTATAAC
Source organism: Candidatus Firestonebacteria bacterium RIFOXYA2_FULL_40_8 (assembly GCA_001778355.1). Classification (GTDB taxonomy): domain Bacteria; phylum Oederibacteriota; class D2-FULL-39-29; order D2-FULL-39-29; family D2-FULL-39-29; genus D2-FULL-39-29. Next base: position 27,713 of record MFGS01000007.1, on the reverse strand, counting down.
TGGATGATGAATGCGGATGGGTCGGGATTAAAAAGGATCCCGGGAACAAATAATTATTTTTGTCTTCCGGTCTGGGATAAAACAGATCCGGATATTATGTATTCCTCCTGGGATGATGTTGTAAAAATTAATGTTAAAACCGGCGTGCAATCCGTTATTAGAACTATCTCCGACAAAAACAATAATCCAAAAGGTGTCGGACTCTGGTGTACGTTGTCTCCCAATAGTTATTTGATCGCGGTTCGTAACAGACCTAGTTTGGCTATGGGCAGTTACATTTATACGATGAAAACCGACGGCAGCGATTTCAAATCATATTCACTTGACGACCTGGTTGCCGGAACGGCTCACAACGCCGAAAGATTCGGAGGAGGCCTTCACAGTATTTCTTTCACAAACAAATCTGATGACAGTTTTACGTTCGGCTTCGGTTTAGATTTTGCTGTTGGAGAGTTCTTCGGCTTTACCTGCAATATTAACGGTACGCTGGTTACAAATGAAACCAAGGCGGCTCTGCGGTTTGGTCACAGCGCGAACAGCCCTACAGGTGACAGGATTTTTGGTTATACTCAAAAGGGTTTATGTGTGCTTGATAAGGCGACCAATGATTATAAAGTAATCTGGGATAAAACGCACGTAGATGACGGACACACCAGCTGGAGAAATGATCTGGCTCCCGAATGGGCGATTGCTACTCCCGGACCTGAAGGCAAGGACCCGATAATAAATCACAGAAGAATGGTTATGAGATTTAAAGTTGACGGCTCCGGCGAAAAAGAAGTTTTATGCAATACCTTTACCAGGTCTCTTTGGAGTACAACAGGGCCGACGAAAAATCAGGTGGAAGCAAATTCGGTTGTAACAAATTATAATACTTATGCCAGAGGTACGGTCAACAGGGACGGAACTCAGGTGCATTTCACTTCCGATATCCTTGCCGGATATAATAAAACAGATCTTTACATCGTATTTGTAAATCCTATCAAAGAAACAACCTCGGTAATTTCTTCTTCTGCTGTTAAAAACGCGGAAAAGCAATATACCGTAAGTTGGAATGCTGTAAGCTCACCGGATGTTCATCATTATAATATTTATTACAGCAGTGTGAGCGCTGATTTTCCAGCCGACCAGGCGCATATAATCGCATCCATGCCGAAATCTATGACGAGCTATTTTGACTGGGAAGCAGAATCCGGAAAGCCTGCTTATTACAAGGTTATGGCGGTATCACGTTCTAAATAGCGCTGAAAATACTATTGGAGTTTTATGCTGGTTGGACAGAGTAAAGAGTGGGACGCAATATATAATGAAGTCAAAAGGGTTAAAGGTAAATTCACTCTTAAAAATTTCATTATCAGGACAGGAATTTGTCTGGGAATCACTACCGCGGCCTATTTTTTGCTTATAGCGGCTTATCATATCTTTAGTTTTTCCCCGGCAACCTCATTTGAAATGTTATTGATCCTACTACTGGTCCTTCTTGCGGGACTGATTGTTTCCTTTCAAACCGTACTCTTTCCGATGTCGGACAAAGATATCGTTTTAATAATTGAAAAAAAGTATCCGGAAATAAAAGACCAACTGGCCTGTTCGCTTGAACTTGCGTGTAAACCGTCGGATGAGATAATGAAGAACTGGTATTTATTTGACGCGATCTGGAAAAATACCTCTTTGCAGCTGAGTAATGTAAGTTTTAGCGAGCTTATAAATCCAAAACTCTTAAAGCTCGGGTATCTGTCTATTTTGGGGGCGGTGATTATTACTCTCATGGGTACTCTCTTTTTGCCGGGATTTGTTATTTCTGCCGGTACGGGATTTATAACGAAGGTAAACTCGTTTAAAGTTATCCCCGGAGATCTTACCGTAGCGGCCGGGAGCAACATCGAAGTTAAGGTAATGTGTTATTTCAAACCCCAGAAAGAGCCGGTGCTGAAATTCAAAAATAATTCTAAGAATTTCCAAGAGATACAGATGAATAGGAAGGGCGATAATCTATATGAAGAACTTTTCAGCAATGCTACCGAGGACATATTATATTATTGTGTTGTTGATGATGTTAAATCAAAAGAGTATAAAATAAAAGTAATTAATCCGCCGAAGATAGAAACTGTCAAAACCGTTTTAAAATATCCGTCCTACATAAAGCAGAAGGAAAAAATATTAACGGCGATAGAAGATATCAGTGAATTAAAAAACACCGAAGCAAGTATACGTATTACATTAAACAAAGAAATAGACAAGTGTGATTTTACCAGCGCCGGGAATGATTACAATTTTAAATTATATAAAAAAGAGTTTGTACTGAATTTCAAAATAAGGGAAGATTCGGAATGCATCTTCAAATTTATTGATAAGGATGGTCTTTCTTCCGAACTCTACAAATTTAACATAAAAGCAATAGAGGACAATCCGCCGGTTGTGAACGTGTTTAAACCAAAAGATAAGAACGAAGTGAAGAAAACGGAAGAAATTGAAATAGAGGCGTCAGCCGAAGATGATTACGGCGTGGATAAAATGGGACTTTCTCTGAGTATTAACGGGGAACCGGAGAAAAAGTTCACGGTGAATTTTGAGAAAGAAGAGGCAGCAAAAGGGAGATTTACATACACTCTGAAATTAGCGGACCTAAAAGTAGAATACGGGGATATTATAGCTTACTTTGCTTATGCGCTGGATAATTGCCCAACGCAAAACGAAGGGAAATCCGAGATACACTTTATCGAGATTTCGGAACATGACACCATGGAGCAGGAAGCCGGTGAAGGTAAGGGTGTTATGGTTGACGCATTGAAGAAGTTGATCAATCAGGAGAGGAAGATAATCAAAAATACCTTTAGTTCGGCAAATAAACTGGAGAGAAAAAGAGATAAAGAGACGCTTGCTGAAATTACAAAGATTGCGGAAAGTCAGCTGAAAACAAGGGTTTTCGCGGAGAAGTTCTACAATTCAATAAAATTGAAGTTATTTGACATTGCTGTTCTTGTTGATAAAGCGGTTGAACAGATGAAAGCAGCCGAGGGCTTACTGAATAATTGCGAGCCAAAAAAAGCTATGAGTCCGCCTGAGCAAAAAGCCCTGGCATATCTTGAGCAGGCGTACAAGGATGCTATTAAATTAAAGCTTTTAAATCCAAAATCTTCAGATAGCGACGAGGAAGATGATACGGAAACAGAAACGACGAAGGATCAGGAAAAGAAAGATATGGAAAAAGCTCTGGAGGAGCTTGCAAAGGAACAGAAAGATTTTTCCGAAAAAGAAAAAAAAGATGAGGCAAAACAGCTTGAGGATGCCATTGATAAACTGCAGGATATTTTAAAAGACCAGCAAAATCTGAATAATGAAGCGCAGGCCAAGGCGGGAAAAAGTAAAGGGAGCAGCGGCGCGCCGAAAGAAGGAAAGAGCGGGGAAGTTTCGGGAAAAGAGCTTGAACAAAAGCAGAAGGAAAATCTTGAAAAAGCGAAAGAGTTAAAAATAAAAACTATGGGCGGAAACGAAAAGAACGAAGAAGCTAAAGCGGCGATGGGCGGCGCGGCTTCGGATTTTTCCAAAGAAGATTTTAAGGAAGGGGAAAAGAAAGGGAAAGAAGCCCTGGACAAGTTACAGGAAATGAAAGAAGATTTAATGAAAATGGAGAAGGCGGAAAGAGGGACAGGGACAAAAGAAGCATTGGATGATTTAGTAAAAAAACAGCAGGAAATAAATAAAACAGCAAAAGAAATGGCCGGAGGTTTCGGAGAAAAAGAGAAAGATAATAATAAAGATTTATCTTTCGGGCAGGAAGGGCTGGCGAAGAAAACCGGAAACGTTAAGGTTCCCGAAAATGAAGCAAAAAATGCGGTTTCATCCGCTAAGGAGCTGATGAAATCCGCTGCCGGTGAATATTCCAAGGATGACGTAAAAGAAGGCGTAGGTAAAGGAAATAAAGCTGCGGCAAAATTAAAAGAAGCTATTGCTTCCTTAAAAAAGTCGCAGGAGCAGTCAAATACGATGCAGGAAGCAATTAAAGATATGATGATAAAAATGCAGGAAGCAAAGAATGATATTAAGAACTTAAAAGATAAGCCGGATCCAAAGAGTGAAAAAGAAACCGCGCAGAAGATGAAAGAAAACGGGAAAAATATCGGGAAGGCGAAAGAAATGCTGGGCAAAAAAGAGAAAATGGGCGGCGGGACGGAAGGGAAAGGCGCTGCAGGGGAAAAAGAATCGGAACTCGGCGATTTAACCGCAATAAGGAATAACAAGCAGATGTATTTAAGCGTGATAGGGGACGTACTTGATGCCCTTGAAAAGAAATATATTGAGCTTGAGGGAGAGGAAGCAAACAGGAATATTGATAAACAAAAAGTGCCTTCGGTTTATAAAAAGCTGGTAGAAAAGTATTACGAGGATCTTTCTAAAGACAAAAAATGACGAAAACCTTTTTCTCGTTCGGGCTAAACGCCCCAATCATACTGCTTGTTATATTGATCCTGGTCTGGATTATCCTGACGTGGTATTTTTACAACCGGCTTTCAAATATAGTGCGGAATAAATTTAAATTTATTTTGATCGCGCTCAGAACAGGATTGTTTTTAATCCTGTTTTTTTGCTTGTGGCAGCCGCGGATAACAAAAACTATGGATGAAAACCTGAAAAATTCGTATATTGCCATTGCCGTTGATACCAGCAGGAGTATGACCATACCGGACGGCGCGGATAAGCAGACAAGGATAGAAAATATTAAAACCCTCTTAAGCGAAAAAAGTACTTTTTCAAAAGAGTTATTAGCGCGGGTAAAACCGGAAAAAATAAAAATATATACCTTCGGGAACGATTGCAGTAAATTAACCGGAAAGCACTCTGAAATGCAGGCAAACGGAGAGCGTACTAATTTTCAAAAGTGCTTGAATAGAATTTCCGGTGATTTTGCCAATCTGCCTCTATCGGGGTGTATCCTTTTTTCCGACGGCAATGATAATTCAAATACGGATATCGATTCTCTCGGTTTTGATATGAAAAATAAAAATATTCCCGTATATTCCATCGGCACGGGAGGGAATAAGAAATTTAAGGATATAGAAGTTCTTTCCTTAAGCGGTCCCGAAGTTGCCTGGGAAAGAGATCTTGTTTCCTTAAAGGCAAATATTAAAGCAAGAGGAGAAATAGACGGTCCGGTAAGCCTGGTTTTAAAGGAAGGAAGTAAAGTCCTGGAAACCAGGAAAGTAAGCCCCGGGCGTGACGGTATGGTCACCTCCCAGACGTTCAATGTTATCCCGGTAGGAAAAGGCACTAAAAGCTATAATTTAAGCGTAGCTCCGCTCGACGGCGAGATGTTCACGGATAACAATAAAAACGTCTGCAATATTTATGTGAGCGAAGTTCCGGAGATAAAAGTCCTGTATATTTCCCATAAGCTCGGGTATGATTTTATGATGATAAAAGGCCTGGCCGATGAGCAGAAGTTCAGGATCGCCGCCGCTATAAAAACAACAGCCAAGACCACTCTGAAACAAACACTGGACGGCTTCGATAATTTAAAATCCGGATTTCCCGCTACAAAAGAAGATCTCTTCAGATATAACCTTTTGATCCTTAATAATATATCTATGTCGAAAATGGGCGCGGAACAGAAGGAATGGATCGCGGATTTTGTTAAAACAAGGGGTGGCGGTTTATTTATCTTCGGCGAAAGCAATGGCTTTTCGGAAGACGGATGGAGCAAGGGCGCACTCGGGGATCTTATGCCCGTAAAATTCGGCAGCAGTAAAGAGTACACCGGCTTATTTGATATTAAAATAACCGAACCCGGAAAGGCCCATGATATTTTAAAAATATCAAAAGATAATGAACAGGGAGTTGTGGATATTGAAACCCCGAAAATAGTTGATTATTTCGCACCTGTTACAAGCGTTAAGCCGGGTGCGGTTATTCTCGCGGAGGTTAATAACGTACCTCTTCTTGTTGCCGAACAGTACGGGGCGGGGAAGGTTTTATTTTTCGGTGCGGGTGGTTTGTGGAAATTAAGAATGCAAAAGCCGGACAACGGGGAAACGTATAAAGCTTTTTTAAAACAGATAATGCGCTGGCTTTGTATTCAAAATACGGCATCGGAAGGTATTTCCGTAAAACCTGATAAGTCGGTGTATTTCTCTTCCGATAAAGCAAAGTTCGAAGCAGTTTGTTACGACAAAGAAGGTGTTCCGGTAAAAAATGCGGGGCTTAGAGGAAAACTTCTGGAAAACGGCGGGAAGACAACACAAGTGCAGCTTATCGCGTCAGCTGACGGAAAATTCACCGGAGAAGTAGAGCTTACGAAAACAGGTCTTAGTGAGATAATAGTAGACAGCGGAAGTTCTGCCTATCCGTCTGCTTCCGTTCTTGTTTACGTAAAAAGCGGGGATTTGGAGTTTAAAACCATGGATTTGAACGAGCATAATATGAAAAAGCTGTCCGGTCTTTCCGGCGGAAAATATTTCAGGATAGACGACCTGGATGAATTGTATAAAAATCTTGACCGGTCGGTTGAAGCCAAGGTTTCTAAAACACTGAATAATGATCTCTGGGATAAACCGTGGGTGCTTATCCTGCTGCTTTTATTATTCTTCGTAGAACTACTCTTAAGAAAACAAAAATCATTGCTGTAAAGGAGGCAAGATGGAAGGCGAGATTAGTAAAAAAGATCTTGAACTGATAAACAGGTTTAAATTAGTTTACGAGGAGCTTCAAAAGGAAGTACATAAAGTCATAGTGGGGCAGGACCATATAGTTGAGCAGATACTTGTTGCGTTGTTCGCCAAAGGCCACTGCCTACTGGTCGGCGTACCCGGGCTGGCAAAAACCCTTATTATTAAAACAATATCACAGATACTGGACCTGCAATTCAAAAGGATACAGTTTACGCCCGATCTTATGCCTTCAGATATCACAGGGACGGAAATACTGAAAGAAGACAAAGACGGAGGGCGTAACCTGGAGTTTGTGAAGGGGCCGTTATTCGGGAATATGATCCTCGCCGATGAGATAAACAGAACTCCGCCGAAAACCCAGGCTGCGCTTCTTGAAGCCATGCAGGAGTTCCATGTAACCGCTGCGGGAACCACGTATGAGCTGCCGGTGCCTTTCTTTGTGTTAGCCACGCAAAATCCGATAGAGCAGGAAGGTACTTACCCCCTGCCGGAGGCCCAGCTGGACAGGTTCATGTTCAACCTGGTCATTAAATATCCGACCATAAAAGAAGAAATTGATATTGTAAAAAGCACCACGGTCGGAAAAGTAACGAAATTAAATAAAATAATCAACGCGGACGAGATAACGAAATTACAAAATATTGTGTTAAAGATCCCTGTTCCCGAAAATGTTATCGAATACGCAGTTAAACTCGTAAGTCTAACCAGGACCGAGGGTGAAAATATCCCGGAGTTCGTGAAAAAGAACGTCGGCTGGGGCGCGAGTCCCAGGGCTTCCCAGTATCTGATACTCGGAGGAAAAGTAAGAGCTGTGCTTCAGGGCCGGTACTCCGTCTCCAAAGAAGATATAAGAGCGCTGGCGTATCCGGTTTTAAGACACAGAGTGATAGTTAATTTTTATGCTGAATCGGAAGGCGTTGATTCGATGAAAGTAATCGACAGTATTTTAGCAGAACTGGAGAAATAATGGCGGCGAAAGAAAAGCAGACATTATATTTAGATCCGAAGATAATCGCGAAGATCTCCCATATGGAGCTGAAGGCCCGGAATGTGGTCGAAGGGTTCTTAACCGGCCTTCATAAAAGCCCGTTCAAGGGTTTCTCCGTGGAATTTGCCGATTACCGTCAATATATGGAAGGGGACGATATAAGGCATATCGACTGGAAGGTTTTTGCCAGAAGCGATAAATACTATGTTAAAGAGTTCGAAGACGAAACAAATCTGAAATGTTATTTCCTCGTGGATACCAGCAGTTCCATGGGTTTCAGGTCCAAAGAAGAGTATATGTATAAAAAAGATTACGCCGCGCTTCTTGCTTCTTCCCTGGCGTACTTGATGATACGGCAGAAAGATTCCGTGGGGCTGGTTTGCTTTGATGAGGATATACAAACTTATCTTCCGGCCCGGGGTAGGCTCACGCATTTAAGAAGATTTTATCTGGATCTGGAAAAAACAAAACCGGGGA
>MFGS01000007.1:7212-19417 GCA_001778355.1 Candidatus Firestonebacteria bacterium RIFOXYA2_FULL_40_8 | reverse complement strand
GAAACAAAAAAAGAGGTTTCGCTGGACGGGCGTATCTACAAGGCAAAATATCTTGAGAAAGTGAAGGCGCATTTAAAAACTTTAAAAGAAGAGTGCAATAAAATGAATATAGATTATAAGGTACTTACTACCGAAGCGCCGGTGGAAACAGCGTTATTTTCTTATCTTGCGAAACGCAAGGAGCTGATGTAAATGGGTTTTGAATTTTTAAATACCATAATGCTCGGAGGGCTTGCCGGACTGAGTGTTCCGGTGCTTATTCATTTGATAAGCAGGTGGAAAGCGCCAAGGCATGATTTTCCGACGATACGGTTTTTAGAACAGGTTAAAACAGAAGCATCCAGAATGCAAAAGCTAAGGCATCTCCTTCTTCTAATTTTACGGCTTCTTATAATTACCTTTATTGTCCTTGCGTTTGCAAGGCCTTTCCTGGCGAAGAAGGGAGGAAAGTGGACAACCGGAAGTCAAAAAGTAAATGTCATCATATTGGATAACTCCTACAGTATGGGGTATATGAATAACTTCCAAAAGGCAAAGGAAGAGGCTGTTAAAATAATAAACAATCTGGCCGTGACGGATAAAGTTGCGCTGATCAGCTGTTCCGATAAGATAGTTACGGAAGGCGTGCTTGCGGAAAAATTCAAATTTAACATGAAAAGCATAGATAATATAAAGCTTAGTTACAGGACAACTGATTTTGAGCAGGCGGTTAAAAAAGCGGAGGAGATACTTTTTGAAACACCTGCGTCCCAAAAGATAATATATCTGATTACGGATAACCAGGCATACGGCTGGGCAAAGTATGATTTTTCCCAGAACCTTTCTCCGGGCATAGAAATGAAAATAATTAAAGTATCTAAAGACAATGCGGATAACTCAGCGGTTATCGGGGCGGAACAGGAAGGCGAGGGGTACAGGTACTCTATAAATAAAATTAAAGCAAAAATATTTAATATAGGCGGCTCGGATAAAAATCTCAATGTTTCTCTGGACCTGGACGGGAACAAGCTGAATCAGAACATCTCCGTAAAAGCAAATCAGGTCAAAAACGCCGACTTTACCGTATTTGCAAAACTGGAGTCAGCGCACGAAGGATTTATAAGTATTTCCGACGAGGGCTTAAGCGCCGATAATAAATATTATTTCGCAACCACGCCGATTGCCGCGCTTCCCCTCCTTATAATTTACAAAGACGTTAAAGACCGGCTTTATGTTGAAAAAGCGCTGACCCCCCTCGGAATAAAGAACTTATTTAATACCAAATTTGCTACCGAGGGCGCGGCTTCTACCGAGCTTCTCGAAAAATATAAAGCCGTTTTGATCTTAAATCTTCCTAAAATAAATGACGCGTTGCTTACGAAACTGAAAACTTATGTAAAACAGGGCGGCGGGGTTTTTATAAGTATGGGCAGCAATGTAAATATTTTGGATTATAATTCGAAAGCCATGAATGAAATAATGCCGGCGTCATTTTCCTCGGTGGAAGGCGATCTGCTGAAAAAAACTTACGGTATCGGCATGGTGCCTCAGAATCTGGACAGTAATATTTTGCTTAACATGATAGACCCGAAATACGCCGACTGGGCGAATATAAAAATATATAAGTATATTAAGATCAAGGAAAAACAGGAGTTAGGCGAGATCGTTTTATCTTATGAGAACGGGGATCCGGCGGTGCTTGAAAAGAAACTCGGAGATGGTACTATTATATTGTTTACTTCCGGAACGGACGGGGTTTGGAATAATTTTGTTCTAACTCCACTTTTTCTGCCATTTATACACCAGTCTATATACTCCTTGTGCAAGTTTGCTGATAAAAATACGCAGCTCAATGTCGGTGATGTTGTAGCTGCCGGAGTTAAAATAGCGGGACCTGACAATAAAGAAGCAGCGCCCGGAAGCGAGTACGAAGTGCCGGGAATATATAAAAGTACGGGAAAAGACGGGAAGATAGAGAAATTAGCGGTAAATGTTAACACTAAAGAAGGAGCTCTGGTATTTTCCGAGGCGAAAGAGATCGAAAGCAAACTGAATAACAAATTAAACGAGTTTTCGGAAGTTAAAGGGAATTATTTGTTCTGGAGTAAAAAAGAGCAGGAAGAACAACATCAATGGTGGTGGTACTGCATATTAGCCGCGATAATATTTGCTACAATAGAGATGTTTGTCGCAAATTACAAGGTTTACGAGTAGAAAAAGGTTATGGCTGTCAGCAGGGTAGGCGCGGGCTTTAGCCTGCGAAATAATGTTGTAAGAGAATCACTGACATTGCCAAAAGGAAAAGATATGCTAAAACAAGGTAAAATTAAGCTTATTGCCGCGGTTTTCTGCCTTCTATGTATAAGTGCCTCTGTTTGCGTTGCCGCCGGTGAATTTAAGTGGGCGAGGGTGAAATTTGACCTTAAACGCGAGGTGCCGGATAAATGGAACGTTGAGATGGACCTTGATAAGTATTTTCTTGCGGCTTTTGCGAAGCTTTCGACTATGAATGTGGATCAGCAGGTAAACGTAACGTCTTTTGAGAACCTGGAAGATGTCTGCCAGTATCCTTTTGTCTTCATGCACGCGGAAGGCGAGCCGAATTTTTCTGAGAAAGAGGCGGACAACATAAGAAAGTACCTTGACCGGGGCGGATTTATTTTCGCAGATGATTGCGTTTATCAGGGAAAATCTGATTGGTTTTATCAGGCGATGAAAAGCGAAGTAGAAAATAAAATATATCCCGGCACAAAGATGGTTCAGCTTAAAGACGACCATCAGATGTATCACTGCCTTTTTCAGTTCCCCGACGGCATTCCCCACATGCAGGGTATACGAAACGGCGGCAGGGCAGTATTTGATAAAAAAGGCCGCATGAAGATATTCCTATGTTCCGACGATCTGCATTGCGGCTGGTCCCCGAGATATTTCGGCGAAGAAAAATGCCAGGACGCCATAAAGATGACAATAAACATAATTGTCTACGCGCTGACCCATTAATTAAAAAATAAAAACAAATATAATAGAGAAGTCAAATTAGCCAAAAAGTGTGACAGTCACCGTGTGACTGTCACACTTTTGTCATTTCTTCGGTTGACAGAGTGGGGATAAAAATGGTATATTTTGAAAAATCACTTAAGGGGTGAGAATATGCCAAGAACAGCGCGATCAGTTGACGTTAACATGCCTTATCATATTTGCCAGAGGGGAAACAGCAAACAAATTATTTTCCACGATTATAAGGACAAGGAATTTTATCTTAGAATTCTGAAGGAGGGAGCTTTAAAATATGATATGAGTATTCTTGCCTATTGCTTGATGGGAAACCATGTTCATTTGATAGTAATTCCAAAATATAGCTATTCTCTTTCAAAAGCATTTAGAAACACCAACGGTAAATATAGCAGGTATTTTAATATGAAATACGATAAAAGCGGGCATTTATGGAGTGAAAGATACTATTCAAAAGTATTGGACAGTAAATATCTTGCAATAGCTGTCAGGTATGTTGAAAGAAATCCTGTGAGAGCAGGGATTGTAAGAAATCCCTGGAAATGGGAATGGTCAAGCGCAGAGGCCCATCTTAAAATGAAAAAGGACAACATAATATCCGGGGATTTCTTTAAATATACAGAAATTTCTGTTAAACAATGGAAGGATTATGTGTTAAGACCTGAATCTAATACTGAATTGAATATAATGAGATTAAAGTAATTAGCCTGTCTGTCCCTGTGTGACAGTCACCGTGTGACTGTCACACTTTTAAAGAAAAGTGTGATTTAACGAGGTTTGGGGTTTAGAATTTGAGTTGAAATAAGTAATCGCGGGGGGTATAATTCAGTATGAAAAATAAAATGAGGTACATCAAAATGCCGGATTTTGAAAAGTTCTGGGACGAGAAAGTTAAAGAATGCAAAGAAAAGCCTTTTAAGTTAAAATCTAAAAAAATAAAACAGCCGCTTAAATCGATGGAAGTTAATAAAATTTCCTATAAAGCCCTGGACGGAGAGGAGATTATTGCCTGGAAACTTCTTCCCGCTTGCAGAATGGCAAAGAAAATACCATACCTTCTTCACATTCACGGTTTCACCGGAAGCAAAGGTTTTCCCTGGGGGTATGCTCACTGGCTGGCGATGGGTGTCGGGGTTATTGCGTTTGATGCCCGCGGTCAGGGCGGAGAGACTAAAAATAGTTTTAAATATAAAAGCGGAATCCCAGGGAAGCATACAACGCTAGGACTGCTTGATAAAAATGAATATTATCTGGGCAAACTTTATCTGGATACGATACGCGCGTTTTACCTTATTAAATCCTTTAAGGAAGCTGACCCGAAGAGAATAATAGTAGAAGGCGGAAGTCAGGGCGGCGGCGCCACAGTTGCGGTCTCCGGTATATTAGGCAAAGAAGTTTTCGCCGCGATGGCAGATGTTCCCTCGTACTCTCAAATATCCGAACGCATCAAGGATAGAACAGGTTCCTTCGGTCAGATCGGCGCCTATCTGGAAAAGAACCCTAAAGATAGAAAACAAGTTCTGGAAACAATGAGTTACTTTGACAATATGAACCTTGCCTACGGCATTACCTGCCCTATCATTTGCTCGGTTGGCCTGGCAGATAACGTATGCCCTCCCCGTAATTTCCTTCCCGCATATGCCAGGATCCGCTCCAAAAAAGAAATCAAAAAATACCCCGGTGCCGGCCACGAAGGCGGCGGCGCAAGACAGCAGAACGAAAAAGTGATATGGTTGGGGAAGATACTTGCTAGAAAAAATAAAAAAAGAAGATAATATCTGAAAAATGCATTGGTTGCATATTAATATTGACTGCAAAATGAATTAGCGCTATAAAAAATCAAAGATCTGAGTTTCTGGTTTTTTAAAGTGGTACAAAGGAATAGCGATATGAATTTACTTAAAATAAGCAGGAAAACGAGGGATAGCCACCATTAAAATTGCTTACCAGCCTTGAGTTTCTTTTTTGGTAAATTATTACAGCAAACCGGAGGAAGCATTTTATGATGATTATTAAGAACGTGAATATTGTTTCTATGAAAAGCAAAAATGTAGACAATGATCAAAATATAGTGATTCGTCATGGTATCATCGAAGCCATCGGCAATCAGCCTTCATCGCCGGAATCAGATTGCAAAGTGATCGATGCGCGCGGTCAATATATAATGCCGGGTCTGATTAACATGCACACTCATTTGGGTGACAACCCTGACGATTTGTTACTGTATCTCGTGAACGGCGTTACCACCATACGGAACATGTGGGGATATGAAGCCTTTCGCCTTGGTCATTATGTTTTCGGCACTCGGGTGTTCCGGCATTTGGAACTGAAGAAGCAAATCAGTGAAGGGCGAATTCCCGGACCTGATATCTATACATCCGGTGCCTTGCTGGATGGCAACCCTCCTTTTTTTCCTAAATTCATGTATGTACATGCCATAAAAGATATCGGACAGATTCGAAAAATTATTAAAATGCAGGCAAACAAAGGCTATGACTTCATAAAGATCTACTCAAAGCTGTCCCTCGAGAATTTTGACGATATCATGCATATTGCAAAAGAATTTAATATGCCTGTGGCCGGGCATGTTCCTGATGCGGTAGGCTTGAAGCATGCGCTTGAATCTCAAATGAGGTCCGTTGAACATTTGTACGGGTTCGTTAACCCGTATTTCCCTGAGAAAAATCTTAAGAAAGAAACAATAAAACAAATGGCAGGGATAGCCGCTTCCAATAATGTCTGGAACTGTCCCACGCTTATTGCAAACAAGCGTTTGACCCATTTCCAAAACCAAGCAGAATATGAAAGAGAAAATTCTCTTTCATATGTTTCGCAAAGAAACATAAAAATCATGCGCTTTATAATAAAAGAATCAAGAAAAGTATTTGAGAAAGCGGGGCTTGCCGATCCACAGGCATATATGGAAAAATTGTTTTATATAATCCGTCAATTAAAATCGGAAGGCGCAGGAATATTGCTTGGTACAGACAAATCAGTACCTTATGTAGTTGCAGGTTTTTCAGAGCATGAAGAAATGCAGTTATTGTCACAAGCAGGACTCACAAACTACGAAATCATCTGTGCTTCAACTATAAACGCCGCAAGATGCTTGGGTAACAAAACAAAAATTGGAACAATAGAGATTGGCAATAAAGCAGATTTAATTTTAACTGAAAAAAACCCACTCGATGATCTACGTACAATATTCAGTCATCTTGGAGTTGTTAAGAATGGAGTCTACTATTCAAGAGAAGCATGCAATAATATTCTCGCAGAGATAAAAAAGCATTCAAAAAAATAAAGGATGCCTGCTTTCATTGATGCCTGCGAAAAAGTGCCTGTCACCTTTGCTCAAGTTGAAGGCATAATTAAACTAACAGCACAATGCTTTTTAGGTGACTGTCACAGCAAAATAAAGCGTTCTATTATGGAACGCTCTATTCATAGTAAAATATTGTCGTTGTACCATTATAGAACATTTATGACTGTTGATAAAGGTGTTAATAACTTCCTTCCAAAAGTCAATAACTCATAAAAATCAAGGTATTTCAATGCTTTTTCTTTTGTTATTAAAGGTTGGCACGGGAATTGCTTATATAAAGGGTGGATACAGTAGTGAATTGCCTGAAATACTCAAAATGCCTGAAAAAGAGGCATAAATCTTATAGGAGGTGTACGGAAGTATGCATATAAAGCCATTGGAAGACAGGGTTGTTGTGAAGCCGCTTGAAGGCGGAGAGACAAAGAAGGGCGGGATCATAATCCCGGATTCAGCGAAGGAAAAACCGGAAGAAGGGAAAATAGTAGCAGTGGGCTCCGGCAAGATTCTTGAAAACGGAACGAAGAAACCTCTTTCCGTGAAAAAAGGCGATACCGTGATGTTTGCGAAATACTCGGGCAATGAGATCACAATTGACGGGGAAAAGCATCTTATCATGAGAGAAGAAGATATTCTCGCGATACTTGAAAAATAGTTAAGTAAAGCAAATTCGAAATCCGAAACTCGAAACTCTGCCTGACGGCAGAAAAAGAGCCGAAAAAATCTGAAAGAGAAAAGTTAAAACAAAACAAAATAAAAATAAGTCAAAATTGACAATGGAGGAAATGTAATATGGCTAAGCAGTTAAGTTTTTCAGAAGACGCAAGGAAGTCCCTGCTCAAGGGCGTGGAAGCGGTTGCCAATGCGGTAAAAGTAACCATGGGCCCGAGGGGAAGAAATGTTGTAATAGATAAAAAATTCGGAGCTCCGACGGTAACGAACGACGGCGTAACGGTAGCAAAGGAAATTGAACTTCCTGAACCCTTTGAAAATATGGGCGCGCAGTTACTGAAAGAAGTTGCTTCAAAGACTTCCGACGTAGCGGGCGACGGCACGACCACGGCAACAGTGCTGGCTCATGCGATTTTCAGAGAAGGTTTAAAGAATGTTACCGCGGGCGCAAATCCTATTGCCATTAAAAGAGGCATTGACAAAGGCGTAGAAGCGGTTGTATCCGAACTTAAAAAATTCAGCAAAGATGTAAAAGATAAAAAAGAAATAGCGCAGGTCGGCGCGGTTTCCGCACACAATGACCAGAAAGTCGGCGATTTGATCGCGGACGCGATGGAAAAAGTCGGCAAAGACGGCGTCATCACCATTGAAGAAGCAAAAGGTATGGAGACGGTAGTTGATGTTGTCGAAGGTATGCAGTTCGACCAGGGTTATCTCTCCCCTTACTTTGTAACCAATGCGGACAGAATGGAAGCAGTTCTCGAGGATCCTTATATTTTAATTCACGAGAAAAAAATATCTGCAATGAAAGACCTCCTTCCTATACTTGAGAAAGTCGTGCAGAAAGGCAAGCCGTTACTCATCATCGCGGAAGAAGTTGAAGGCGAAGCGCTTGCTACCATAGTAGTCAACAAGATCAGAGGCACTTTAGCCATTTGCGCGGTAAAAGCCCCGGGCTTTGGCGACAGAAGAAAAGCCATGCTTGAGGATATAGCGATACTTACCGGCGGAAAAATGATAGCCGAAGAACTCGGTGTAAAGCTGGAAACAGTTGATATTACCGATCTTGGCAGGGCAAAAAGAATACTTATTGATAAAGATAATACTACGATAATCGAAGGCGCAGGCAGCAAGAAAGATATACTTGCCCGGGTAAATCAGCTTTCTACACAGATGGCTGAGACCAAGAGCGATTATGATAAAGAAAAACTCCAGGAAAGAAAAGCCAAGCTTGCGGGCGGTGTCGCGGTCATCAATATCGGCGCGGCAACTGAACCCGAGATGAAGGCGAAGAAATCCATCTTTGAAGACGCGCTTCACGCTACCAGGGCCGCGGTTGAAGAAGGTATAGTTCCCGGAGGCGGCGTTGCGCTCCTTCGCGCGATGAAAGCACTTGATACAATGAAAGTGAAAGAAGACGAGATGATCGGTATCAATATTTTAAAGAGAGCGCTTGAAGAACCGGTAAGACAGATAGCTTTCAACGCCGGCGAAGAGGCCTCTGTGGTTGTTGATAAAATTAAAAAGTCAAAAGATGTTAATTACGGATTCAACGCTTTGACCGGTGAATATGAAGACATGGTCAAGGGCGGAATTATTGATCCGACCAAAGTCACAAGGACTGCTCTGCAGAACGCAGCAAGCGTTGCGGGACTTCTCCTTACGACTGAAACACTTATCACTGATATTCCGGAAGCAAAGAATGAAGCACCTATGCCGGGCGGCGGTGGCATGGGCGGAGGAATGTACTAAAATAATTAGGCTTGGGGCAGGTTTAACGCCTGCCCTAAAGTTCTAGAGGCGGGTAAAAATATGGCTAAAATAATAGGAATTGACTTAGGTACCAGTAATTCGGCGGCCGCTGCTATGATTGGCGGAAAACCTACGATTATTCCTTCTGCGGAAGGAACTTCCATAGGCGGTAAGGCGTTCCCGTCTTATGTAGCTTTTACGAAAGACGGTCAAAAACTCGTGGGCGAACCGGCAAGGCGCCAGGCGGTTTCGAATGTCGAGGGTACCGTGATCGCCATCAAAAGAAAGATGGGTTCCGATTACAAAGTAAAAATTTACGGTAAAGAGTACACGCCCCAGCAGATCTCGGCTTATATTCTCCAGAAGATCAAAGCCGATGCTGAAGCGTTTTTGGGCGAGAAAGTGGAAAAAGCAGTCATTACCGTTCCGGCGTATTTTAATGATAACCAGAGACAGGCAACGAAAGACGCGGGTACAATTGCCGGTCTTGAAGTTGTCAGGATCATAAATGAGCCGACGGCGGCCTGCCTTTCCTACGGACTTGATAAAGCAGGGAAAGAACAGAAGATCCTGGTGTTCGACCTTGGCGGCGGTACGCTTGATGTCACGATCATGCACATGGCGGAAGGTGTCTTTGAGGTTATTTCCACAAGCGGCGATACACAGCTTGGCGGTACCGATATGGACAATTCCATCATTAAATACATAGCCGATGAGTTTCAGAGGGCGGAAGGTATTGACTTAAATAAAGATAAAATGGCTGTACAGCGTCTGCGCGAAGCGGCGGAGAAAGCAAAAATAGAGCTTTCGACGACACTTGAGACAGATATTAACCTGCCGTTTATTTCCGCGAATGCTTCAGGTCCTAAACATCTGGTCATGAAAATGACGAGAGCAAAGCTTGAAGATCTTGTACGTCCGACTATTGACAAATGCAGAAAGCCGGTTGAGAATGCGCTTACGGACGGCAAGCTCACGGCAAAGGATATAAATAAAGTAATCATGGTCGGCGGTCCTACCAGAATGCCGATCGTTCAGAAATTTGTCGAAGAAGTTATCGGCAAAGTGGTAGAACGCGGAGTGGATCCGATGGAATGCGTGGCGATGGGTGCCGGTGTTCAGGGAGCGGTACTTACCGGTGACATTAAAGATGTACTGCTTCTGGATGTTACCCCATTATCACTCGGTATTGAAACTCTGGGCGGAGTTTTTACAAAGCTCATTGAAAGAAATACCACAATACCCACAAAAAAGAGCCAGATATTTTCCACCGCGGCCGACAATCAGCCGAGCGTGGAGATACATGTACTGCAGGGTGAACGCGCCATGGTAGCAGACAACACGACTCTCGGGCGTTTTCAGCTTGTAGGTATTGCTCCGGCGCCGAGAGGCATGCCGCAGATAGAGGTGGCGTTTGATATAGATGCTAACGGCATTATCCATGTCTCGGCAAAAGACCTGGGTACCGGTAAAGAACAGTCCATGAAGATAACCGCGCCGACCAAACTTTCCAAGGAAGATATTGAAAAGATGGTAAAGCAGGCAGAGCAGTTTGCGACGGATGATAAGCAAAAAGCAGAGGCGATTCAGGTTAAAAATGAAGCCGACTCGCTTATCTATCAGACGGAGAAAACGCTTGCGGAACATGCGGCGAAAGTGGATGAAGCGACAAAAACCGCGATAACGGAAGCTATTGCCGATCTTAAGAAAAAAGTAGAAGCAAATGACACAGACGGGATAAAATCCGGCCTGGAGAACTTAAAGAAGGTTTCCCAGAAGCTTGGTGAAGCCATCTACCAGCAGGCCCAGCAGCAACAGCAGCAGGGCGCTCCGGGAGCAGGACAACAGCAGCAGGACCCGAATGCAGGTGCAGGCGCAGAACCGAAGAAAAACGGCGACAATGTAGTAGATGCTGACTTTAAGGTAGAAGACGAGAAGAAGTAAATCAGAGGCTTAGACGCTTAGAGGCTTGTCCGCCAATTATGTACGGCGGATCTTTAGAAGAGATGATTAGCAAAGGCGGAGGATTATAGATTTAAAGGAGCGCTTTGGGGATAAAACCTCAAAGCGCTTTTGTTTTAAAGGGAAAAGCAGTAATTAAAAACAAGAATAATGCTTGTAAAACAAAGACAATTATTATTATAATAATAACTGAAAATACAGGTTAAATGCTAAGGAGAGGTAAAGGTAATATGAAAAAATACATATTGGGTGCGTTAATAATGTTTTTTGTTTTTCCGGCGACAGCGGAGGTGAAGGTAATCCTTGATATTAAGGAGACGGCAACTTCGTTTATTTTCATTGACGGGGAAAATGAAGTGGCCCGGGAAGTTTATGATACGAACGGAAATTTTAAAAGTATGACGGGAAAAATACCGGATGGAGTTTATAAGTTCTACTATCAGGACGGAAAAACCTTAAGATTTGAATATACCTACAAATACGGGATGAAAGTTTTCACTAAGGTTTACACCAGGGACGGAAAGCTTAGTTCGGATGCCGAATATATGTACAATAAATTGAACGGAAAGAGGAACACTTATTATAAAGACGGAGTACTCAGGCAATCGATTAGTTATAAAATGGGAAAGAAAAATGGTTCTTGTCTTACTTATAACGAGAGCGGAAAAAAAGAATCTGAGGAAAACTATAAAGAAGATATGAAGTACGGGAAAAGAATGGCATATTATCCGACGGGGATACTTGAGTCGGAAGAAAATTACAAGAACGACTCCCTTGACGGTCCTGCTAAAAAATACTATGAGACCGGAAAGATAAAAGAAGAATTAAACTATACGGTGGGAAGGGGCGAAGGCGTTTACAAAAAATATTTTGAGAACGGCAATCTGGAAGTGGAAGCGGCTTATGTAAACGGCTCAGTCAAGGGTATAGTAAAGAGATACGAACCTGACGGAAAACTTTTAAGCGCGGTAGATGAAAATAAATAGTTAATTTACTGGAGGAACAAATGAAAAGATTGATACTGGTACTTGCGGTTGCGGTAATGTTCGTTTCCTGCTCGGCAAATAAAGCCGTGACGCAGGGAGAGGCCGCTTCACCTAAAGCAGAAGAAGTAAAAGCTGCGGAAGTTATCGCGGAAAAGACGGCGGTAAAAGAGAGCAAGTTTATTTTAAAATTTGATAAAGGGGAAACATTTACACCGCATGACACCTTTACCGAAGCATCCCTTACAAAAGAACACGCTACAGAAGGTGAAAAATACAGGATGAAAATTACTTACAAGGGAAAGGGCTCGGTCGGTGAATTCGGGCCTACAAGGGCTTTTTGGGGTGATTATCCTAAAGTTTGTTTCAATGTTTTCAGTGAATCCCCGGTGGAAAGAAATATGATCTTCAGGGTAAAAGGTGCGAAAGAACCGTTAAACGGGCCTCAAAATACGCTTGATGCAAAAATAAAGGTTCCTTCCGGTGAAAGCGTGCAGGTTATTGATATGACAAAAGAACTGTGCAA
>MFGS01000007.1:0-7205 GCA_001778355.1 Candidatus Firestonebacteria bacterium RIFOXYA2_FULL_40_8 | reverse complement strand
AAATCCCTCGTGGATGCCAGCAAAGTTTATCTCTATGGCATTTCAAACAGGGAAGAAGAACCTCTTGTTATATATGTAGGCAGTTTCAGACTGGTAAAGTAACTAAATTACAAAGGTATTCTTTTAAGCCACGGGTAGTTAAGTTATATGTCTGTGGCTTAAATTATTCGGTGGTAACCGGCGACACTTTTTCAGTTTCCTTAATAAAGGTGCGCGAGTAATACCAGGTTATCAGAAGTAATCCCGCGGTAACAAGAAAAGATACTCTGATGCCGAAGGCTGCCGCAACACTCCCCCCAACGATAGGTCCTAAGGCGGTTCCAAGCAGTGAAAAGGACTGGCAGATTCCCAGCACTCCGCCTCTTTTGTTTTCAACAGTTTGCCGTACCAGAAGGGTTTGTGTTGACGGCACAACTCCCGCGATGAAGGCTCCGATTAAAATTCTTACGGGAAAAAGCATATAAATACCGAAAACAAAAGCCTGAGGAATAAAGGCCAGGCCTGTCCCGAGTAAGCTGATGGAAAGAATTCTTTTATGGCTTTTCCTGTCTCCGAGTCGTCCCCAAAACGGAGCAAATATCATTGTGGTAATTCCTGTTACGGCAAAAACGGACCCGATTAGCGTTCCGGATTTGTTTGTACTGTTAAATGATTCGATGAACTGAGGGAGTACGGGCTGCGCCATAAGGATGGCGAACTGAATTAAAAACTGGATAAATGCGATGGTTAAAATATGTTTTGAATCTATGACAAATCTTATATTTTTAAAAACACTTTCAATAATATTTGTCTTAACCGGTTTTTGTTTTTCTTCATGTATAAAAAAGACGGTAATAAGGCCGGCAATGAAAGTAGCAAGAGAAATAAAGAGCATTACCGTTCTTACCCCGGACAAATCAAAGAGGATGCCGCCCAGCAGAGGTCCAAAAACACTTCCCATTATCATTGCGGTTTGGAGTACTCCGAGGCCTTCCCCTGTTTTTTCTTTCGGCAGTGTCTTTGAAACAAGAGCAATGAAAGAAGGAACTATGCCGCCAAGAGCGCCATGGACAATTCTCAAAAAAAGGAGTTGATGGATATTCTCTACTGCCGACATTGCGAGAGCGGTTACGGAAAGTCCGAAGGTAGCCCGGAGGATTATAGATTTTCTGCCTATCCTGTCACCCAAAGAACCCCAGAATGGGGCAAAAACAGCCGCGAAGAGAAACGAAACTCCGAATAATATTCCGCTCCAAACAGAAATGTCTTTAGGATTGGTTATCCCGAGTTCTTTTACCATGGAAGGAAGGAAAGGCATGATCATTCCCATACCGGCCATGTGAAAGAATAATATTATCCAGCTTAAATAGAGCTGTCGTTTCCAGCTGTTCATATACTATTATTATCATGTTTTACGGTCAAAATCCAGGTGTTTGGTAAAGAGGATCTCTAAAAAGGCAGAAAAATCCAATTAAAAGCTTGAAAATTGCCAAATAATCCGTGGAATCCGATAGCTTTGCAATCTGTGGAATCAAGCCCGAAATCCTCTTCAAATTCACTTTTTACTTAGGGCGTTAGTAAAAGGTTGAATTATTATTGCGCATAGAATATTATATATGCATGGCATTTACAGCGGGATTAAAAAGGGGATTAAAGTGAAAAAGCTTGGTATTGCTGTTGAAGATTTAAGCAGTTGGCAGGGCAAATGGATTTATTTTGCGTATGAGCAGGGTCATTCATATGATTATTTGAACGCCTGGAGAAGATTCCGTAAAACCTATATTTTAAGTTCAGATGAGGTAATAAAAGCCGAAATAAAAATCAGCGGAGAGACGAGATATAAACTCTGGATAAACGGAGTGTATGTTGCCCGCGGACCTGCCAAAGGATACCCTGAGTATCAGCCTTATGACAGAATAGATATTAAGAAATATTTAAAACCCGGAAAGAACTCTTTTGCAGTGCTTCTTTCTGTTTCCGGTATTTCCACCACTTCAAGCATCTGGAGACATCGCGCCGGAATTATCGTGGACGGTGAGATTACATTTCAAAACGGTAAAAAACAGCGTGTTGATTCTGACACTACCTGGAAAGTTATAACAGATCCCGCAAGGACGAGAGAAGGAAAACGCCTTTCCAACCATCTTTTTTTCCAGGAGATATTTATAGCCGAGAAAGATGAAAGTTCCTGGACACTCCCGGAGTATAATGACAAAAAATGGTTCAGTACCGAGATACTCGGACCTGCAGGAGTTCCCCCCTGGACTAATATGGAAGAGCGGGCGATGCCTCTTCTTTCGGAAAACATTGTAAATTTTAAATCTTCAACAGCGTTCTTTGCAGGGAAAAACCATCTCGAGTGGAAAGACAATACCAAACTAAGAGATATATTTATCGGTGAAAAAAGAAAAGTTGTCAAGGAAGGAAAAGTTAAGACAATAAAAGATAATTTTGGAAATATCACAGCTCTTGATGTAGAAAAGACCCCCAAAGACACTTTTTATTCCGTTGTTCTCGACCTTGGAAAGATTTCCGTCGGCTGTCCCCGTTTAAAGATCAAAGCTCTAGGCGGAGAGTACATAGACTTTTATTACACCGCGCGCTCTCCGAAAGAACCGTTTTATATATTTAAGAACTGGAAAGATTATTCCCGGGCATTGTTTTTTGACAGATACATATGCGGGAAGGGGGCGCAGGAGTTCGAAACTTTCCACTTTAAAGGCGCCAGATATCTGACCCTGGTTTTCAGAAATATTAACAAACCTATAAAAATAGAAAAAATAGATTTTAATTTTGTCGCTTACCCGGTGAAACCTACGGGGAAGTTCGAATGCAGTGACAGCGAGCTTAATTATATATGGAAGACGGGTGAGTGGACCCTCCGGTGCTGCATGCTGGACTCGTATGTAGACTGCCCGGACCGCGAGCAGGGGCAGTGGATGGGCGATGCTCTCGTTGAAGAAGAAGTTAATTTTTACTCCTTCGCCGACAAGCCTCTGATGAAGCGAATGCTTCGCCAGTGCGCGCAGAGCCAGCTTTCAAACGGTATTATGTACGGCGCTTTCCCGACCGACCAGCATCAGTTCATCCTTCCCGATTATAATTTTACGTGGCTTCTTGCCGCCGAGAAGTTTTATGATTACACGGGAGATGTGGAAATACTAAAAGAAATATATCCTTCAGCGGTAAAAAACCTTGAATGGTTCGAAAAGAACCTTATTAAAGAATACGGAATGCTGGGTAACCCGGATGGGTACTGGCTCTTTGTAGACTGGGCGCCTATAGACAAGTCCGGCATTTGCGCCTCATATAATCTCTGGTATCTTATTGCTCTTCGCTCCATGCAAAAGATAGCTAAATTATCCGGCAAAAGTCCGGCTGTTTACGCAAAACGCGAGAAGAAATTAAAAGCAGCTCTCCTTAAAACTTTTTACGACAGGAAAAAAGGTCTATGGTACGAAGCGTTTGACCTGAAAAAGAAAAAAACGGTACAGGTGAGCCAGCACGCAAATACTCTTGCCTGCCTTGCGAATCTTCCCATTGGGGCAGGTACAAAAAAAGTTATTAAGGACTCTTTCTTAAAGAAATCCACAAAGAAAATGCCCCGCGCCAGCAGTTATTTCGCCAGCTATGTGCTTCAAGCGTTATTTAAGATAGGCGAACAGGGATTAGCGGTAAATCTCATTAAAAAAGGCTGGGGCGGCATGATAAAAAGAGGCGCTACCACATTCTGGGAAATCTGGGGCGCATTAGACCAGCCCTGGTCGGTATGCCACGCCTGGAGCGCACATCCCGTAATGCACCTTTCAAAATACATTCTCGGTGTTAAATGCACCGGAACCGCCTGGAAAAATATTGAGTTTGACCCGAAACCGGTAAAAGGTGTAAAATGGGCAAGAGGTATAGTTCCAACGCCATACGGAAATATAACAGCAGAATGGAAAAGAAATGAAAACGGCAAGCTGGAGTACAGCTTAGATTGTCCCGAAGGCGTAAAGTGCGTGAAATTTCCAAAGAGGAATATTTAAATATTAGGTCAAGGTAGTAAATTTGCTATTTTAGCCGGAGAGTTTTAAATGAAAGGTACAATTGTATTTGTAGGGATATTAATAGCTGTTAATATCTTAATAAATAATATTATTATTATTGGGTTTAGCGGGCATGGCAATATTGTGTCGTTTTATATTTATTTTTTGTGGACCGCTATTATTATCTCAATAGTTGGGGCAATAATAATAAAGATTTTAAAAGAAACAAAATATAATATATCCAAGGAAGAATTCAAGAAAATATATACCGGCTCTATAAAAGATAAAAAGACGATTGCTACAATTTTGCTTATAGCCGCATATATGTTTGTATATTTCTTAATACCGTCACCTAGCTACATAATGAATCTTTACCCATATTATGTCGGATTCTTTGTGTGTGGAGTTATGCTTGCTTTACGCTGTAAATCCGAGTCGTATGTTCCAATTTTAGCATCAGCTATTTTAGTAACAGGAATATCATTTTTAGCAATGTTCAAATCTATATACCACAGCGGAATAGGATGGTTATCTCAACCCAAAGAAATCTTAGAAACAGTTTCTTATTTTGGAGTTTACTTAAGCCTGCTGCCAAAAAGTATCGCAATAACGTGGTTTGCCTGGAGAATAACAGCTCAAATTGTTGCGAAAAAAGCAGTTTAAAATATTTTCTAAAAATAGGGGAAATGTGAAAGATTGTCCTAAGTGCAATAAAGAAAACCCGAACGATGCGGAATATTGCTCATGTTTGTATCGTTTTGGGGAAGATGAAACTACCGCATTAATTGAAGAAGACCCTTCCAAAAAAGCTGTTCGCGAAGAAAGACAGCGAAAATTTATAATATTTTGTATTACCATATTTATGGTACCGGTAATTGGAATAGTTTTGACAGCAATATTAAAGAAAACAGGGATGGACTCTCCGGCATTGATGATTTCAGTGGGATATTTAGAGAGATTCTTTTCAATGTTTTTGATTGTATGGTTTGCAAATAGATTGGGATATAGTATCGCTATTTCTCTACTTTTAAGTGCAATAATTCTAGTACCGTATATGTTCTGGTTCCCTTTTGCCGTACTTTTCATGAAATATGCATCTCTTCAGAAAGTTAAACCGGTAGCATCTATAATAGAAACTAAGTAATTGAACGAGTAAGGAGGTTCTGGTAAAATCTAATTATGATACGACTCTGTAAAAAAGAAGAATACGTTACTCTGGTTGAGATCCTCCGTGATTCCTTCGCCGTAGGGTCTATTGATAAGCGGATTGAGGATAAATTCGGGAAGGTCATCGGGTTTGACTGGTGGGAAAGAAAGGCTGTGGATATTATGAGGGAAGTTGAACATTATCCTACCGGGGTATACGTAATGGAGTTCGAAAAGAAGATAGCCGGATTTATAACAACCTCTATGGATAAGAGATTTTCCGTGGGGAAGGTCCACACTCTGGCAATCCATCCTGACTACCAGGGCGCCGGCTTCGGCACCCGCCTTTTAAAACACTCGCTAAAACTTTTCAAGACCAACGGCATGAAAATAGCCAGAATAGAAGTGCTGGAAGATAACCCCAAAGCGTACGAACTTTACAAAAAACTCGGTTTCGACGAAGCCGGGAAACAAGTACATTTGGTAATGGATTTGGGAGATAGAGGGTTGGATGGTTAGATGGTTGGAGGTTTAGCAAGTACGAAAGAGATTGAGAACGGAAGCCGGAAGTCAGAGGACGGAAAAAGCCGAAGAAGCTGAGGCTCGGAGAAGAATAATGTATATAATACCACCTTTGAAAATAACTTTATCTCGTTTTGGATATATATTACTTATCGAGAAAAGCTTTGCTTACAAACTTTATGAACCTTAAAAACCTTACAAACTGTTGAGCATTATTAAAAAAAAGATTCGCTCTGCATAAGAAAATACTTATAAATGGAGAAGGTCCATGCTTACTTCAATCATTAATGCGAAACTCGTTACTCCAGCCGGCATCAAGAAAGGTTCCCTTCTCATCGATAACAACAAGATAGTCAAGATCGTTTCCGGCAAAATTGATGCTGACTATCTAGAGGACGCTAAAGGCGCTTATGTCCTTCCGGGGTTTTTTGATACGCATATTCACGGGGGAGGCGGGTATGACTCTTCAAATGCCCGTTTTGATCTTAAAAAGAATGCGTTTACGGCAAAGGAAGAGGATTACGCTAAAGGTATAGAAACAATACTTCGGACTCATGCAAAGTTCGGGACCACTTCTATGATCTTGAGTACCGGCACGAACAGCGAAGAAAATATCAGTAAATATATGAAGTATGCCGGTTATTTTGTGAATAACTACGCGGGCGGGGCAAAACTTCTCGGGGAAGACATAGAAGGGGTGTTCATAAAAGACCCTGCGTATGCAGGCGCGCAAAGTTTAAAATATTTAAAAGAACCGGATATTAAACTCTTTGACCGGCTGATGAAAGTTTCCGGCGGAACCATAAAAAGGGTTCTCGTGGCTCCGGAATGGGGTAATTCTGCGATAAAACTGATAAAACATCTGGTTAAAAATAATGTAGTTCCCGGTGTAGGGCATAGCGGCGCTACATATGAAGAGTTCATGCGCGCTTATAACGCGGGAGTAAAAGTACTTATCCATTTTGGTAATGGGCCTATGAGCCAGAACTTCAAAGGCGGGGGTATTCTTGACGCGGCCTTTTTCCTTAGAGATAAGATATATGCTGAGATCATCTGCGATTATTATCATATTAATCCAAAGTGGGTTTCTTCTTTCCTTAAGAATTTTGGTTCCAAAGTGATAGGTGTAACCGATGCAATGTTCCCGGTCGGGTGCGCAAAAGGCATTAAAGAGTTTGAAATGGGCGGAAAGATCTGCGCGGTGGGGAAAGATGTCCTAAAACTTAAAGGTTCGAAAAGCACTCTCTTTGGAAGTATGCTGACCATGGATAAAGCTTTCCAGAACTTCCTTAATATTTACACGAAAAACATCTCCGGTTATCTTACGGGCCCGCTTTTTGAAAATCCTATTACGCTCGAAAAAGCACTTATGGAAACAAGCAAAGCAATGTCTTTAAATCCCGCCCGCCTTTATGGTTTTGATAAAGAGATTGGCACGCTGGAGAAAGGAAAGAGTGCGGATATCGTGGTTATGGATATTAAGAAATCCGGAAAGGATTACAAGTGCACGGTTAAAAAAGTATTTGTGAA
>MFGS01000006.1:4512-18293 GCA_001778355.1 Candidatus Firestonebacteria bacterium RIFOXYA2_FULL_40_8 | reverse complement strand
CGGAATAATCAGCTTTGCCTGGGGATACCTGGTTTACAAAGGGGATATCAGTACTATTTGGCCGATGTTTGGCGTGGCAAACCAGCTTTTAGCCACAGTTGCGCTGGCCTTCGGCACGGTTTATATACTTTCTACAACCAAGAGTTGGAAATACGCGCTGATAACCTTTCTGCCTGCGCTTTTTATGTTCGCTACCACGCTTACTGCCGGAATCATGAATATATATGTAAATTACCTGCCCAAGAAAAACTATTTAAACGCCGGACTTTCGGTTATAATGATAGTGCTCGTTCTTGTAATATTTTTTGAGGCCCTGAAAAAAATAATATCTCTTCTTAAATCAAAAGAGTCGGGAGTTTAAATGTTGAAATTTGAATTGTACTGGCCGGTGAAATTTATTTTTGGCGCGGGTGAGTTCAAGAGAGCGGGAACTGAGGCCAAGCTTCTCGGGAAGAAAGCGTTCGTTGTCACGGGCCGGGGTTCTGTAAAAAAACTCGGTTATCTGGACAACCTTACGGCGCAATTAAAAGAAAACAAGATTGAGTATGTGATATTTGACAAGATAGAACCTAATCCGAGATCAGCGACTATTGATGAAGGGGGGCGGCTGGCAAAATCCCTGGGATGTGATTTCATAATCGCTCTTGGGGGGGGAAGCGCTATGGACGCGGCCAAAGGCATTGCGCTTACAGCTAAATGCGAAGAAGGCGTGTCTGTCTGGGATTTTGTGCATTGTTCCCCGAAAAAATCTAAAATAAATATTTTTCCGCTTCCGATGCTGATGCTTCCGACCCTTCCTGCTACGGGTTCGGAAGGAAATCCGACGGCAGTGATAACCAACCTGGAGTTGAAACAAAAAGTTCATCTGATGGATAGCCATCTCTTTCCGGCAGTTTCAATAATTGATCCGGAGCTTACATACTCGCTTTCAAAAGAACAAACAGCGTATTCCGGCGTGGATATAGTATGCCACCTTCTTGAACCGTATCTTACAAATGTCGGAGAAGCTCCTCTGAAAGACAGAATGGCGGAAGATATTATGCTTAAAGCCATTGAGAATACCCCGCATGCAATGGTTAATCCGCACAATGCGGATTACCGCGGTCTTATGAGTTATGCCGGAACTATCGCCTGCTCGCCTTTCAGACAGATGGCATGGAACGGAAAAGCGTATCTCCACTGGATGGAACATTGTTTGTCTGCCTGGACGGATGTACCGCACAGCGAAGGACTTGCCTGTCTGCTTCTTGCGTGGATGAAGTACATGAAAAAATACGAATTTTTTGCTTTCAGGTCAACCATGTTCGGCGAAAAAGTCTTCGGCAGTAAAGCAGCCGCAATGCATATGGATAACTGGCTCCAGCGCCTTTCCGTAAAAACAAAACTCACCGGTATTTCAGACGAGCTGATAGGTAAAATGGCGGACACCCTGATGGAAGTCTACAGCGGCGGAAAAGACCACATCGAACTCCCAAGCGGAGACAAGATGTTCAGGGAAGATTTTGTAAACATATATAAACTCGCAGCGGGGAAAAACACCTAATTTACAATTGACGATTTACGATTGACAATATATTGAAAGCGGAAAAAGCACCGCTGGATATAATAAGTTATTGCTGTAAAATACCTGAAAAAACAGACATAGATATCGTCACTCAATAAAACCTTGCCTTTAAAAGCTTCTTTCTAAACTTCCACCAACCCTTCTTTTCTGCTATAATAAACGTCTATGGATATGACCTGGGTAGAGGTAGATACGAAAGCTATTCTCCATAATGTAAAAGAAGCAAGGAGAATGCTGGGACGGGGCGTCAAAATATGCGCCATTATCAAGGATAATGCTTATGGGCACGGTCTTATTCCTATTGCGAAGATCCTTCAAAAAGGCGGAGTGGAATGCCTTGGTATCGGGGATATCTCCGAAGCTATTGAGTTAAGAAAAAACGGCATTAAACTCCCGGTTTTAAATATTGTTTCCGCGTTTCCTTTCCAGGCCAAAGATATTGTAAGTTACGGCATTAGTCAGAGTGTTTCCGACCTGGGAATTGTCAGAGAGCTGGATAAAGAAGCAAAAAAGCAAAAAACCACGGCAAAAGTTCATATTGAAATAGACACCGGTATGGGGCGTCTCGGGTTAACTTCAGAGAACTTTGAGGATTTCTTCAGTAAAGTAAGGAAGTTCAGCAATATTAAAGTTGAAGGAGTCTTTACCCATCTGTCATCTGCGGATGATAATCCTTCTTACACCTGGAAGCAGATAAGTGATTTTGAATATGCTTCGTTTCTGGTACCCGAAAGTATAATAAAACATGTTTTAAACAGCTCAGGCGTTATTAATTTTTCCGGAGCCGGCTTTGATATGGTGCGTCCCGGACTCATGATTTACGGACTTCATCTTGATAAGAAAG
This sequence comes from Candidatus Firestonebacteria bacterium RIFOXYA2_FULL_40_8, assembly GCA_001778355.1. Classification (GTDB taxonomy): domain Bacteria; phylum Oederibacteriota; class D2-FULL-39-29; order D2-FULL-39-29; family D2-FULL-39-29; genus D2-FULL-39-29. The sequence continues at coordinate 15,885 of MFGS01000006.1, read as the reverse complement.
AAGAGAAAGTGGTCAAACTTAAACCGGCGCTTTCCTGGAAGACAAAAGTACTTTTCGTTAAAAACTGCAAGAAGGGCAGCAGCATCAGTTACGGTAATACTTATAGGACAAAAAAAGATACGAAGATCGCGGTCCTCGGTGTCGGTTACGGCTCGGGGTACAACCGTCTTCTTTCCAATAGCGGAGAAGTTCTTATTAGCGGAAAAAAATATCCCGTTGCCGGTAGAGTTTGCATGGATCTCATAATGACGGATCTCGGCAAAAGTTCAAAAGTAAAAGCAGGGGACACAGCGGTATTGATAGGAAAAAGCAAAAATAATATTATAAGCGCGGAAGAATTGGCGGCTAAATGTAAAACCATTCCGTACGAAATAATCTGCGCCATCAAAAAAGATGTTAAACGGGTGTATGTATGACGAATATTCATAAAACCGCGCTGGTCCATACAAGCGCAAAAATAGGAAAAGATGTAGAGATCGGACCTTATTGTATTATCGGAGAAAATGTAACCCTCGGGGATAAAACAAAACTTCATCCCGGGGTGATAATAAACGGTTATACTACTCTCGGAAAAAATAATGAAATCTATAGTTACACGGTTATAGGTAATCCGGGGCAGGACAGGCATTTTAAAAATGAGAAAAGTTTTGTTGAGATAGGAGATAATAATATTTTCCGCGAGTCGGTCACCATTAACTGCGCTACCGGGGAAGGTGAAAAAACCACCGTAGGTAGTGATTGCTTTTTCTTTGCCACCGCGCATATCGGACATAATGTAAAAGTAGGAAATAATGTAACACTGGTGAACGGAGTGGGACTCGGCGGATTTGTAGAAGTTGAAGATAAAGCCTTTATGTCGGCCTATTGCCCCGTGCATCAGTTCTGCAAAATAGGTTCCCTTGCCATGATAGGACTTTCTTCCCCCATAGAGAAAGATGTGCCGCCTTTTGTACTTGGCGCCGGCAACCCTTTTACGATCTTTGGGTTGAATAAAATTGGTTTGGAAAGGAACGGTATCCCGGAAAAATCAAGAGAAGCGTTAAAAAAAATGTTCAAGCTTGTTTTTAAATCCGGGCTGAATACCACCCAGGCATTAACCAGGATAAAAGAAGACCTTATCAAAGACCCTTATGTTGCCCATTTTGTTTCTTTTGTGGAAAAATCAAAAAGAGGCATTTATAAATGCTAGGACTCGTTGCGGGTGGAGGACTCCTTCCTGTATATTTTTGCAAGAATGCAAAAAGAGACGGAAAAAAAGTAATTACTATTGCCATAAAAAATGAGGCGGACAAGTCGCTTGCCGGGTATTCAAAAGAAATATTCTGGTTTGATATCGGGGATTTTGGCTTGGCCATAAAAACCTTTAAAAAGCTGGGGATTACGAAGGCCTGTATTGTCGGAAAGGTAAGGAAAGTCAGGTTGTTTTCGGCGCTTAAACCGGATATGAGGCTGTTTAAACTGTTCATGTCCCTCCGGAATAAAAAAGATTCTACTCTGATTCAAGCAGTAATAAAAGAGTTTGAAAAGGAAGGGATTAAAATACTTCCGATGACGATCTACTTGAAACCTCTGCTCGCTAAAAAAGGTGTTTTGACAAAAAGAAAACCGAGCAGGGAAGAAATTGAAGATATAAAATACGGTTTTAAAGAAGCAAAAAAACTGGCGGACTCGGATATCGGACAAACGGTGATTGTTAAGAACAAAAAAATAATTACTGCGGAAGGTATTGAAGGTACTGATGCGGCAATAAAACGCGGAGGACTCCTGGCAAAAGGTGGAGCGGTGTGCGTGAAAGCCGCGCGAACTAAGCAGGATATGCGGATTGACATTCCCGGAGCAGGGGTTGAGACAATAAAACAACTGGCAAAAGCCGGTATAAAGTGTCTTGCCGTTCAGTCCGGTAAAATGTTCTTAATAGATAAAAATAAAATTAAAAAAGAAGCGGATAAAAATAAAATATGCGTCGTAATCTTTTAATCATTGCCTTAATAGGAAGTTTGCTCCTCCCGGCTTTTGGCGCGGAGGACGACCGTAAATTAGTTACCTATCACTGGTGGCTTTCTTATAAAGAGCTTCCTTATGCTGCCTACCCGATGGGACTGCCTGATTCTAAATTTCATATTAAAGGGCACAGTCCGGTGTTCGGATATTCTCCGCTTGCCGTACTGCATACCGAAACAGATCTGGACCCGTTTTGCGCCATTCGTTTCCGTATAGAAGGTTTTGAAGAAATAAATCCTTTTAAAAGTATTGTCTGGCGGCCTAATGAAATATTAAGCGAGAATAACTATAAAGAAGATAAAAAAATAAAAATGATAACCGCGTTTGTTAATCCTGAATCCTCGGTTTCGACCGTAGTTCTTTCTAACTCCGGGAAGGAACCCTGGAAACAGGAGCTGGTGTTTTACTCCAAGGGAACTTCCGTATTGCAGGAAGAGTATATTGCAAGAAAAGCCGTTACCGTTACAAATCAGTACAAAACCGGGGCTTCTGCGATGGGGATATTTTTTGATAAGTCCACGGTTGAAGATATTTTTGTTTTTCAGGAGAACGGCAGGTACCGGATCATTACTAAGTTAAATGTTCCGGCCGGCTCGGAAGTGAGTTTTTCTATCGGTGTTGGATTGGGTAATGATGCCAGGACAGCTGCAATACTTTCTTTTACGGCCGCAGGCAAGAATGTAATCGAGATGGAGAGCGAAAAAGAAGTGTTTTACAATAAACTTCTGTCCAATATTGTCAGGATATACGCTACCGATATTTCCACGAGAAAAATGTACCAGGCAACGTATCTTTTACTTAACGGTTACCGCCGGGAAGATATTACTGATTTTGCACTCAGGTTTGTTTATGAAGAGAAGCTGGAAAAAATACTCGGAAAAAAACTCTGGCCCTGGGTTTACTGGAAAGCTTATGAGTTTACCGGAGATACCAGATATCTTGAAACTGCCGTGGAAAACGGGGAAAATTACCAGAAGATGGAAAATGAAGCGCTGGAACTTTATAATCAAAGGACGCTGGAATGGGCGGGGTCTATAATCGGAAAAAAAGCGGTTTTTACTCCGGTAAAAGTTCCGGAAGATTTAAAGAACGAACAACTGGTGTTAAATCATATACTGCAGGGGGAGGATAAAAACGTAATAGAAAAAGAAGTAAAACAACTGTTGAACTTCCCCGAGTTAAAATACCCGGAAATATATTTTATCTTGGATAACCTTGTGAAATACGATATTAAAGGGAGCGTTCCTGCCCTGTATGAAAAGCAGATGCCCTTTACGCAATACGATGACGACCGTCCGGTTTCCGAGGTCTTTTCTTATATGGATATGTATTTTAAGAACTGCGGTATTGATTTTACCAGAGGAAATCTTTACATCCAACCGCTCGATATGTATAAATTCAGGTTCATTTATAATTTCAAATATAAAGGTAACCTTATTGATATTGCGTATGCCAGAGACGGGAAGTTCATAGATAAAATTCTGGTAAACGGCCAATCCGTCTGCTCAAGGATAATATACATCCCTGAAGGCAGTCAGCAGTATAAAATAGAAGTCCAGCTTTCCAACTGGCCGGGTAATCCTATTTTGAACTCCATTAAAACGAATACCTGGTATAAAGTGTTAAGATGTTCTTACGACGACAAAACAGCTATCTTCAATATAGAAATGGACTCCCCGCCGCTGGAAAGTCTAAAAGCCATAATAAATATCACAAAAAATTCCAAATGGATAAAGCGTGTCACGATCAACTGGAAAGATATTTCCAAGTTCGAAGATATCAAAGTGGAGTATAAGGACAGAGGGTTCTGATTTGATTTGAATTACCCCGTTTTTAATGCTAAAATAGGCACCTGTATCGGTAAAAGCGTTGTTTTTGTTTAGAATTCGACTTTCATTAGTGTAAACATATTGAGTCGTCCGCCAAATTATTATAGGCGGATCTTTGGATGATCCGCCGATCTTTTTGGCGGATGTTATTGATGGGGCTGTAGCTCAGCTGGGAGAGCGCCTCGCTGGCAGCGAGGAGGCCAGGGGTCCGATCCCCCTCAGCTCCACCAATTTTAAACTACTTTTAAAATTGGTAGAGCAATCGAACAATAGAAAATAGACAATAGAAAAAGGACTTCTATAACCAAAAATGGTTATGAAGGATAAAAATCAGCAAGAAGAGTTCGATTGCGTTCTATTGTCTATTGCTCTATTGTTCCAGGTTTTTTAGTTCTTTTAGAAAGAAACAATAGAAAATAGAACAATAAGCCACATGAAGAACAAGGTGTCTTGTTTTGATAGGAAGGAATATATTTGCCTTCAATAGCCGGAAGAGAAGGCTATGAAAGCTGGCAAAATATGAAGAAGGACTTCGATATCCGAAAATGGCTATGAAGAGTTAACAGGGGCAAGATTAGTTCCAATCTAAAATATAATTTACCTAAAAGGACGGAAAAATAACATGAAAAAACTTGGGTTTGCAATCGTTGGTTGCGGGAATATTCTTAGCTCTCATGGTGACGGGGTGCTCGGGACGCCGGAGGCGGAGCTTATATGCGTGGTGGATACGGATGAACCCAAGGCGAAGGCTGCTGCGGAAAAATATAAAACCAAATACTATACTTCTATTAAAGATATGTTAAAAGATCCTGCAGTGGATGTGGTCACTATTGCTTTACCTTCGGGACTTCATATGAATGCGGCTATCGAGGCCATGGAGTCGGGGAAGCATGTGATCTCGGAAAAGCCGCTTGAAATAACGCTTGAAAAAATAGATAAAATGATTGCGGTCTCAAAGAAAACCAAAAAATATCTGGCGGGGATTTTTCAGAGCCGGTTTATGGATTCTTCGCTTTCTATCAGAAAAGCAATTCAAGACGGTCAGCTCGGGAAAATGGTGCTCGGGGATGCTTATCAAAAATGGTACAGGTCCGCGGAATATTATAAGAGCGCGGGCTGGAGAGCTACGTGGGAACTTGACGGCGGCGGGGCTTTGATGAACCAGGCGATACATGCCATCGATCTTTTGATGTTTTTTATGGGAGAGGTGGAATCAGTTACCGCTTATGCTGAAACATTAGTACACAAAATACCGGTGGAAGATACGGCGGTCGCCATATTAAGATTTAAAAGCGGCGCTTTAGGTACGATCGAAGGCACAACTTCCGTTTGCCCCGGAGAAGAAAGAAGGCTTGAGGTGCACGGGACGAAGGGTACGGTTATCTTAACCGGGATGGAAAAAATATTATGGAAACTTGAAGGTCAGCCGGTCAAAGAAGAAGGAAACAAAACAGAAGGCGGAGTTGCGGACCCGAAAGCTATCACCAAAAAGGGCCACACTGCTCAGTTCAATGCTTTTACAAAAGCTATTCTTGCCGGTGAAGTTCCTCCTGTTACCGCGGAAGAATCTAGAAAATCAGTGGAACTTATCCTGGCAATTTACAAATCAGCCAAAGAAAGAAGAGAGATAAAATTACCTTTAAAATAGCAGTCTGTTTATTCAATACCGGCGGCTTCTTTTCGCCGCATTCACTTAATTAGTAATAAGTCATTAGTAATTGTCTTTTATGGAACAAGTAACGGCACCTGCTGTGTCTTAGTTAAAGATGATTTGTTTGTTGCAACGGAGAATAAATGAAAAAAACTCTTCTTGTCCTGACGGTAGTTCTTCTTGCTTTTATGCTTTGCGGCTGTGCTTCTTTAAGTTACCGGCTGGCTGCCGGGGAGGATGAAACCGCACGGCTTTTTGCGCTGGAAGAGATAAAAGCTCTTGATGATAAAGGAAAAGCGCAAACTGCGCAGGAATTAAAAGAATACCTTAACAACCCCGGCTCTTCAATTAGACGTCGCGCGGCCGAAGCTTTAATTAAACTTGGTCCGGATACAGCAATCCCTGTTTTTATTTCCATGTTTGCCGATAAAAGCCAGGAAATCAGGGTTATGGCCGAAGAATATGTGATTAAATTCGACGACAAAGCCATCCCCCAGCTTTTAAAAGCTCTTGATAGCAGGGATAAATTTATTATTTCCCATGCGGCGTATGCTCTTGGCGGTATTAAGCCGTCGCGGCTCGAAGTGACAAAGCGCCTCTTTCTTACCCTGGGGTCAGAAGATAAGCTGGTCTCGGGAGCGGCAAAAGACGCCATAATTAAAATAGGTATCATTGATATTGACGATCTTCTTCTGGCTTTAAAAAGCGAGAACGGTATGATTTGCTTTGGCGCGGCATTTATTTCCGGCAAGAAAAAAATTACTGATAGACGGGTTCTGGAAGCTCTTTTAAATAATCTCAAATTTAAAAACATTGTAGTTATAAACAGCGCGAAAGACGCGCTTGTTGAAATCGGCGCGGTTTATCGTGAGGCCGTTGACCTGATGCTGGAAAAATATAAAACCGGGGATGATTTTCTAAAAGAGCGCTTGATAGAAATATTTGGAAGCATCGGGGGGCCGGCTTCGGAAAGTATAGTTGAACTCTCAGCTGCCTTAAAAGGAAATAATAAAAATCTGGCGCTTTTGGCAGCGGGAAGCCTGTGTAAAATAAATCCTTCCTCTGAAGGGATATTAAAAGAGCTCATTGCCATGGCGGGTTCTTCCGATGTGGAAAGAAAAATAGCCGCGATTAATTGTCTCGGAAAAATGCGTGTAAATTATAAGGACATTTACGCGTGTTTGATAAATGCTTTTGGTGACAATATTGTTCTGGTGCGCGACGCTGCATACAAATCCTATATAAAGGCGGCGTACCTGAGTAAGGATTCCGGGGACGCGATCGGGGCATTATTAGACGATAAAAGCAGATACACCAGAGAATCCGCCGCCAAAGTTGCCGGTTTTCTTTTTTCTTCCTCGCAAAAAGATTATGTTTTAGAATTGACTGCTTTGCTGGGGGATAAAGAAAAAGCTGTGCGGATAGCCGCAGTGGAGTCCCTTGGTGATCTCGGGATGCGCTCGGCAAAAGCGATGCCTCAGCTTGTGAAACTTCTGGCTGACAGTGAAGTCGGTGTTCAATTCGCGGCAAGAAATTCTATTGAAAAAATAGGCATGATTTCCAAGGCGGGGACCAAGCTCTTAATACTTTATGTAAATGATGAAAATCTTCATATCAGTATGGCCGTGCAGAACTCGCTTATCAAGATCGGGCAGAAAGCGATTCAGCCGTTAATAGAAACCCTGGGCGAAAGCAATAATAAAGTTAAAACAAAAGTCGCCTACGTGCTTGGAAAGATAGGTATTGAAAAAGGGTCTCCCATGATGAAGAACGCGGCTCTTGCATTAATAGGTGTTATGAAAAATGAAGATGCGGGAGTCAGAGCAGCGGCCGCCACGGCTTTGGGAAATATCGGGATCGAATATAAAGAGTCCATTATGGCGCTTACGGAGGCTCTCCGGGATAAAGATGATGATGTTCGGCTTGAGGCAGTGGATGCGCTCGGTAAGATCGGTTCCAGTGCAAAATCAGCGGCGCCGTTTTTAGCGCAAATGCTGAAGGATAAGAATAATAAAGTCGCAATCCACTCCAGGGACGCGATTGTAAAATTCGGGAATGATGCCGTACCGTATCTTGCGGAATCCTTAAAAGATGACGATGCTGTGGTCAGGTCTTATGCCAGTGACTCGCTCCAAAAGATAGGTACTTCAGACGCGCACGAGGCTCTCAGAAAATACAAAGCCAGCGGAAATTAACCAAAGAAAAAGGGTAAGAATGGAAACGGGTTTATTAATAAAAACAATTTTGATAAGGATTGTTCTTTACGGGACAATCCTTTTTCTTGTTTTTGCCTGGATATTTTCGGGGGCGCTGCTTCATGCTTACCGGCCGAAAGACTCCGGAAATCCCGCGGTCTTTAATATTCAGTTTGAAAAAATAACATTTGTGACAAAAGATAATATTATCGTTTACGGCTGGTGGGTGAGTCAGAAAAACAACGGAAAGTGCGTTATTCTTTGCCACGGGTTGGGCGCCGACAAGGGCGATATGCTGAATTACATACCGTTTTTATACAAAAAAGGTTATTCCTGCCTGGCTTTTGATTTCCGCGGGCATGGCGAAAGCAAAGAAAAATACACCTCGCTTGGTTTTAATGAGGTAAAAGACCTGCTGGCTGCAGTGGATTTTGTAAAAACAAAAGGAGTAAAGCATATCGGGGTTATCGGCCGTTCCATGGGCGCTGCCGCCTCTATCCGGACCGCTGAGGTTTGCCCTGATATTCAAGCCGTAGTTGCGGACTCCTCTTTTGCCAGACTTTCCGATATGATCAGAAGCTACTCTTCAAAGTTTTATCATCTTCCGTATTATCCGATGGTGCCTTTTGCAGCTTTTCTCGCAAAGATACGAAGCGGGTTTAAATATGAAACGGTAAATCCCGTAGAAAGCGCGGCAAAAATGAAAACACCGCTCCTCCTTTTTCACGGAACGGCGGACGGAAACATTCCTCCTGCCAATTCCGAAAAAATACTAGCCGCAGCTTTGGGGCCCAAAAAGCTGATCCTGGTCAAAGACGCAGACCATATAGAATCCTTAAGCAAGGACCAGTTAAATTACTCAAAAGAAGTTTTAAAGTTTTTCGGAGAATACTTAAAATGAAGCAGATAAAAAAGATCTCATTGTTCAACCGGGTCACACCCGTAGAATATATGGAAAGTGCGAGCAAGTATCTTAAAGGGCCGAAAATTTATATTAAAAGAGATGATCTTACGGATGTGGCTCTTGGCGGAAATAAAGTAAGAAAACTTGAGTATATTCTGGCGGATGCCATAGATAAAGGGTGCGACACTGTTATAACGACCGGAGGCCCTCAGTCCAACCACGCAAGAATTACTGCCGGCGCTTGTGCAAAGCTAGGGCTTCGTTGTGTGCTTATCCTTTCCGGAAATAAAAAAACCGTACTTGAAGGTAATCTCCTCCTTGATAAAATATTCGGCGCCGAAGTAAGGTTTGCCGATACCTGGAATTTTGATAAAATAAATATAATGATGGATGAACTGGCGGCGCATCTTTCAAAAAACGGTCACAAGGCATATACGGTTCCGATAGGCGGCGCTTCAGGCTATGGCGCTATGGGTTACGCGGAATGTTTTTCTGAAATACTGACCCAGGAAAAAGAATTAAAAGTGGAGTTTAGCAGAATAGTTGTGGCTCATGGTTCGGGAGGTACTCAAGCAGGTCTTGAAATAGGTAAAGCCGAAAATAAATCAAAAAAAGAAATACTCGCCATGAGTGTTTTATTTAAAAAGGAAAAAGCAGAAGCGTATGTCAAAAAAGAAATAGCCGAGGGATATGAAGTACTCGGGAAGAAAGCGCCCGAAAAAATAGATATTATTATCAATGATTCCTATCTGGGGGAAGGTTACGCTATCCCGGATGAAAGAGTCATAGAAACAATAGGTTTACTTGGCCGTTTAGAAGGTATTATCTTAGACCCTGTTTACACCGGAAAAGCCTTCGGGGGCTTGATTGACTATATAAAATGCGGTAAAATCAATAAAAATGAGAATATCCTGTTCATTCATACCGGAGGTTATCCCGGAATAGTGAATATGACGGAAAAACATAAGAAGTACTTCGAAAACTTTTAAAGAAAAGTTTTCGAAAGGCTCTGGGTCCTGGGCTCTAGGTGCTGGGTTTAAATCAACGAGTTGTTGATTAAATTAATACCACATTAATGTTGAATCCACCCAGGTGGATTTCGCAAAGGGTTATGGTCTGATATTTATACTTTGCTCAACCCGTAACTCGTCACCCGCTACTCGTAACGTTTTTTTAGTTTGCATCATCGTAATCCAGTACTTAAAGGGGGAATTATGTACCGTATTGTTAAAAGAAGTGACGTCTCTGATACCGTCAAGCTTATCGAAGTTGAAGCGCCGCTTATTGCGGGGTCGGCTAAGAGCGGGCAGTTTGTTGTGCTTCGCTTAAAAGAAGGTGGGGAGAGGATTCCTCTTACTATTGCTGACAAAGACAAAAACAAGGGAACAGTCACTATAGTGTTCCAGGTCGTGGGTAAATCCACCATGCAGCTGGCTGATTTTAAAGTGGGGGAAGAGTTGAAAGACCTTCTCGGACCTCTCGGGAAGGCAACGGATTTTGCGGGGGCAAAAAATATAGTATGTGTTGCCGGCGGGGTAGGAATTGCCGAAATCTATCCCGAAGTCAAAGAACTGCACGAAGAAGGAAAGAAAGTAACTACGATAATCGGAGCGAGAAACAAATCTCTCCTTTTCTTTGAAAAAGAGTTAAAAGCGGTGAGTGATGCTATGCATGTCACCACGGACGACGGTTCATATGGCAGGAAAGGTTTTGTCTCCGATGTGCTTAAAGAACTTTTAGAAAAAGATAAATCAATAGACCTGGTAGTCGCGGTCGGTCCGGTAATAATGATGAAAGTGGTTTCCGAATTTACAAAGAATTATAAGGTACGGACCATAGTAAGCTTGAACCCGATAATGCTGGATGCTACGGGAATGTGCGGGGCGTGCCGGGTTACCGTGGGAGGAAAAACTTTGTTTGGCTGCGTGGACGGGCCTTCCTTTGACGGGCATCAGGTGGACTTCGGGGAGTTGATGAAACGTCTTAATCAATTTAAAGACGAGGAAAAGAACTCCGCTGAAATTTATAAATTAAAATGCAAGGAGTGCAGATAAGATGGCTATTAATCCTAAAAAAACAGATATGGCAAAACAAACCCCTGCTGCAAGGGTAAAAAACTTTGATGAAGTGGCGTTCGGGTATAATGAAGCCGATGCGTTAAAAGAAGCGGCCAGATGTCTTCAGTGTAAAAAACCTTTTTGTATCGACGGGTGTCCCGTAAATGTAAATATTCCCGCGTTCATAAAACTCGTAGGTGAAAAAAAATATGACGAAGCGGCAAGGAAAATAAAAGAAACGAACTCTCTGCCTGCTGTCTGCGGGCGTGTCTGTCCCCAGGAAGAGCAGTGTGAGCTTAAATGCATAGTAGGAAAGAAAAATGAACCGGTCGGTATCGGCCGTCTGGAAAGGTTCGTAGCCGATGTAGAAAGACAGTCTGGCAATATTGATAAGAACGTCGTAAAACTTCCGGAAAAGAAGATTGCAAAGGTTGTCATAGCCGGGTCGGGTCCTGCCGGGCTTACCTGCGCGGGAGATCTTGCGATGCTCGGATATGATGTTACCGTATATGAATCCCTGCATGCTACGGGGGGAGTACTCCGTTACGGAATACCGCAATTCAGGTTACCCAAGGAAATACTGGATATAGAAGTAGATTATCTTAGAAAACTGGGTGTTAAGATAATTGTAAATGTGCTGGTAGGAAAAACTATTCCGGTAAACGAACTTTTCAAACAAGGATTTTCTGCCGTATTTATCGGCGCAGGTGCCGGACTTCCTTCTTTCCTCGGTGTT
>MFGS01000006.1:0-4461 GCA_001778355.1 Candidatus Firestonebacteria bacterium RIFOXYA2_FULL_40_8 | reverse complement strand
ATTAACCTTATGCAGGCGTACAAATTCCCCGAAACGGATACGCCGGTAAGGATTGGCAGCAGGGTAGCAGTGGTCGGCGCCGGAAACGTTGCGATGGATGCCGCCAGGTGTTCGCTCCGCCTTGGCGCAAAAGAAGTATATATAGTATATAGAAGAAGCGAAGATGAAATGCCGGCCAGGAAAGAAGAGATAGAAAATGCGGTAGAAGAAGGGGTAAAGCTTCACCTTCTAACTGCGCCTGTGGAAGTACTGGGCGATGAGAAAACCGGAAGGGTTAAGGGCATGAAAGTAATAAAATGCTCGCTTGGCGAACCTGATGCCTCGGGCAGAAGACGTCCCGTAATAATCCCCGGTTCGGAATATGTGATAGATCTCGATACGGTTGTTTCGGCCATCGGTCAATCCCCGAATCCTTTAATACCCCAATCGATGCCTGAACTTAAAATTGGAAAGTGGGGAAATATTATTACAAACGAAGAAACCGGAGAAACCTCGGTGCCGGGAGTTTACGCAGGCGGGGATATTGCCACCGGAGCGGCTACGGTGATTGCCGCCATGGGCGCCGGTAAAAAAGCGGCAAAGAGCATGGACCTTTATATCAAGTCAAAGCTCGGGATAAGATAATGACAAACCGGAAATTATTTTTAGACCTGATAAACGGAGAGAAAGCAGATAAAATTCCTTTTTTTCCGGATATTACTGTCTGGTACCAGGCGCAAAGAGTCAAGACCGGCACAAAACAAAAATTCGGCCCCGGGGCGTTGATTCCGGATAAAGACTCTATTCATTCCCTCCCGGGAACCATGCCCGAAAAATTCAAGAATTTTACTTTTCTCGATTTTTACAGAAAGTTCAACTGGGGCTGTCCGATTCATTTGTACCACTGGTATGATAACGAATATAAAAATGTAAGTTATAAAACCAGCCGTGAGGGCGAAAAAGTAATTACGACCATGATTACCCCGCTCGGGGAGTTACAGCAGGTCAACATGCTAGCCGCCGACGGGAGTTCGGCAAAGATAGAACATTACGTTAAAAAAGTTGAAGACCTGGAGATAATTAAGTACGCGGTGGCAAACACCAAAATAATCACGCGGTACGATATTGTGGAGCAGGAACTGAAAGAAATAGGAGAGCTCGGGGTCGGGGACCTGGTAATATCGCGTTCACCTTTCGGAAAACTCGTGCATGAATATATGGGCATGGAAACTCTGGTTTATGCCATGGCGGATTATCCGGAAAAAGTGGAAGAGTTCATGAAGTTCCAGGAAACGTATGATCTGGAAGTGGTAAAACTTGCGGCGGCCGCGCCGGTAAAATTAGTAATAATTAGCGACCACTCGGATGAGAATCTTATCGCCCCGCCGTACTACAAAAAATATTGCATACCTTATTATCAAAAAGTCTGCGCGATACTTCATGAAAAAGAAAAAAAAGTTTCCTCGCACCTGGACGGCAATTTTAAAGGGTATTTTCCATATTTACAGGAGACCGGTTTTGATCTCATGGACGGCTGTACTCCTTATCCGATGAACAATTACAAACCCGCCGAACTTATGGCTGCTCTCGGGAAAAACCAGTACACCTATTGCGGAGTCCCCTGCACGCTCTTTGTACAGGACCTGAAAGAAGAAGTAGTCCTGGATAACGCCAGAAGCATAATAAACTCCCTAAAAGGCAAACTCATCCTAAACATCGGCGACATCATGCCCGCCAACGGAAAGATAGACCTCCTGCTGAAAGTTAGTGAGTTGGTAGAGGAGATCAATAAATATTAAAATATTGCGGCCCAACAGCAAGGAGGAAATAATGAAATCGTCTATCGTTAAAAAAAATAAAACTGAAGCGAATCTTCTTGTTGTGAGTTTTTCTATAGCAGTATACCTTACTATGTATTATTTACATGTAAACTTTGAAATAACTCCTCTTGTTATAGCTTTGGTAGTATTTTGTATATTTTTTGGAATAGCGTTCTGGAGAGTGCGTGTTTTCCCGAAAAGTGGGTTTATGCCTTCACCAGACTTGAAGATGTTGATTTGGGCAGGATTTGGATTAATGACAGGAATACTTGTTTGGTTTATCTCCGGTATTATATTACATTTTTTAAATTTTGGTGCGGGGGAGTTGGGTGTAATAATTGGAATGATCTGCATTCCCTGTGGTTTGGTTTTTGGGGTTATAGCTGGAGCTAAAGCCATAGAGTAGCATGTGGTACTATCTTTAAATATCATTATCCCATCAAGATATTACTTTACAAACCTTAAAAACCTTGCTAACTATAAAAAACGCTCCAACTGACAGCGCCCGCTTGTTGTTCCCATAAAATTATACGATCTAATCTCCGATCTTTTCTAGAAATGAAGAAAGCGTTAAAACATCTGTTTTTGCGGAAAGGTACGAATCTTTTTCAATAAGACAAACAACCGCGTTTTTAGCTGCTACTTTGTCGCCCAGAGGTATTATTGCTTTTTCCATATCGACGGCCATTTTAGATGTAGGCGTCATTGTTAACTTTATCTCAAAAGGGTAAAGTTTCTGTTTGCTTTCTATCAGTAAATCAACCTCTTGCTTGTCGGAAGTTCTTAAAAACCAGGCTCGCGGACGAATTCCGGAATTGAAGTATTTTTTAAACATTTCCATTAAAATAAAATTTTCAAATAACTGCCCGGCCAGCGGTCCGTTAAATATCATTTCTTCTGTTTTTATTCCGGTCAAATAGCAAACATAACCAATATCAAAGAAATATATTTTAAAACCTTTTATCAGTCTCTTCCCTATATTAGAATAATAAGGCGGCAATATAAATATTATATTGCTTGCTTCGAGAACTGAAAGCCAGGTTTTTACGGTGTTAACGCTTACGCCGAGTTCTTTTGATATTGAGGACATATTCATTATTTGGCCTGTCCTTGCCGCGCAAAGGGTCATAAATCTGTTGAAAGACATCAAATCACCTATGTTATATAAGCTTCGTATGTCTCGCTCAAGATAGGTTTGCGTGTAGGAAGAGTACCAAGTTTCAGTTTCTATTGCATTGTTTAATAAAACTTCCGGGAAGGCGCCGCGCATGCAGGCTTTAATGAATAGTTCTCTGGCGCTTTTCTTGTGCCCTGCCAACGCAAGAGCCATCTCGCCGCTTGAAAAAGGAAGCAAAGTAAAAAGAGCTATGCGCCCGGCCAGAGAGTCTCCCAAGTTTTTTATTAAATTAAACTGCTGAGAGCCGGTAAAGTAATACCTGCCATAGTTTTGACGGTCTTCATCTATTGATATTTTAAGATATGATAATAATTCCGGGACATATTGAATTTCATCAAAAATGACATTATTTCCTGCATTTTTTAAAAACAAATTAGGATCTCTCTTGGCATCCTCTCTATTTTTTATAAGGTCAAACGTAACATAATTATGTGTTTTTGCCAGTACAGTTTTTAAAAGAGTTGATTTCCCCGCTTGCCTGGGACCCGTAACAGCGCACGCCGGAAATCCATCTGCCGCCCTTTTAATCACGTCCTGAATTTCTCGTTCAATATAAAAGTGTTTATTCATATCCTATTTATAACAAATACCAACTATTAAAGTCAACATATTTGCAGTAGCACTGCAAATATACATAGTACGTAGGATAGCTTCAGAACCTTAGTCTCGATAAAACTTTACTTCTAAACTTCGTTTGCACCCTTGACAAATATACTTTCACGTGATATAGTTTCATATGAAACTATTTCTTTAGAAAGCAATATGGAGAGTGTATGCAAGATATTTTTGAAAGGATAGAAAAAGTACGGAAGATGTTCATGAGGATAATGCCGAGGATGGAATCACAGCTTATTGCGAAAGGCGCAGAAAATCCGATAGCCAACCTTACGATCTCCGAGTTAAAAATACTGAATATTTTTAAGGACCAGTCCAGATATAAGATGTCAGAACTTGCAAATGCCTGCGGCATGCCTCTGCCTACGGCTACTCATGTGGTGGATAAACTTGTTAAGAATAATCTGGTTAAACGCACCCTTGATGAAAACGACCGGCGGGTAATTTTTGTGGAGTTTACGGAAGAAGGCAAGAAGGTCATGGCTGTTTGCGAAGTGCATCATAAGGAAAATGTAAAGAAGATGATGAGCGCTTTGGATAAGAAAGATCAGGAGCGATTGATATCCACCTTGGAACAGTTTGCAATTGTCATGGAAGAGATAAGCGAAAAAATGGAAAAAAAAGGAAAAGAAAAGGAAGGTGGGAAATGAAGAAGATATTTTTACTGGGAATAATATTTTGCGCCGGATTTCTTGCATCGCCGGGGAGCCTAACGGCGGCTGAGCAGAAAAAGCTTTCCTTTGATGCGTACATTTCAGAAGTAAAAGCGAATAATCCTGACCTTAAGTCTACGGCGTTTTTCATAGATGCCATGGGCAAAAAGATAAGTCAGTCAGAGATGGTTTATTTTCCGCGGTTTATCGGTAACTA
>MFGS01000005.1:4782-5170 GCA_001778355.1 Candidatus Firestonebacteria bacterium RIFOXYA2_FULL_40_8 | reverse complement strand
TAAAGGTTGGAGTGACATGGGAAGGTCGATTTGGTGAAAAAGGCATTCAGTTAGAGACATTGAAGACTATAAAGAAAAATGAGTAAGTTTTGGATGGTACATTCATTGGATGGTACATTCAACAGTCTAAAATTGGCGTATAATTGAATGGTGACAAGGAGAAGGGAAGAAACCGGCACAGCCTTTACAAAATGGATATTGTATGTTTTCCCCTCTATTATTTTTTTCTTCTTCATTATCATTCCCACTTTATTTGTAACATTTAAAAGAAATATCGTATGGAGAGATAGTTTGCCATTATGGACAGATGTGGTGTCAAAAGGTCCGAGAGCCAGAGGCTATCATAATCTCGGGCTTGCATACTACAGCCGAGGGCAACTGGATGATG
>MFGS01000005.1:3335-4571 GCA_001778355.1 Candidatus Firestonebacteria bacterium RIFOXYA2_FULL_40_8 | reverse complement strand
GGAATACAAGAGATCACTTGAAATAGACCCGCGGAATGCAGAGACCCGGCATAATATGGGCGTAGCCTATTTGAAAAAGCAGGACTTTGAAAGAGCCGCAGAATGTTTTAAGATCTCCGTGGAACTCTACCCCGTGGTGTCAACAGACTTTATTAACCTGATGGATTGCTACTCTAAGCTGAACCGGATCGAAGATGCGGTGAATGCCGCGGCTTCGGGTATCAGATTTCACCCCGATAGTCCTGAGATGAGAATGAGCGCCGGTAATCTGCTCCTTAAGGCCGGCAGATATGAGGAAGCTTTGGAAAACTATGATTATATAATAAAGAAAATAAATCCTAATATTGCTGAGGTTTACAATAATATGGGCGTGACACTGCTCAGAATGAAGATGATTCCGCAGGCAGAACAGTATTTTCAAAAAGCTGTGGAACTTAAACCGGCATATAAAGAAGCAGGAAAAAATCTATATGACGTAAGGGAGTATTTAAAAAATAAAAAATGATACAACATCTGAAGAAAGCCGAGAAGTTTAGAACTCTTTCAAAATTCAAGGAAGCTGCGAAATATTACGCGCTTGCCGCGAAGAAAGATCCGTCTTATGATGCCTGCTACGGACTTGGCGATATGTATAGGATGATAGGAGAATTCCGGAAGGCGCTTTGGGCTTATGAAAAAGCTTATGGGTTTATTAAGAAAAATATGATACCGGTTTCGAAATGCGCAGACATCGATATGGGGGCGGGCATGGCGTTCAGGGCTCTCATGGATTATAAAAGATCTTCCAAGTTATTTGTAAACGCTAGAGAGATGTACAAATTAATTAACGATACAGAAGGTGTGGCTTATGCTTTGTGGTGTCTTGGCGGGCTAAACAGAATAACGGGTGATTTGAGAAGTGCTATTAAAAATCTTGATAAATCACTGGTGTTGTTTAAAAAAGCAAATAACAAATCCAGTGTCGCTTACGCTCTTTGCGCAAGAGGCGGAACGCTGCGTATCATGGGGAGGTTTAAAGAATCCCTGCAGTGCTACAAGATCGCAAATAAATATTTTGTAAAAGTTAAAGATACCTTCGGGCAAGCGTACTCAAATTGCGGGATGGGAAGCGCGGTCCGGATGCTCGGCAAATACCGGCTATCGGAGGCGCGGTACAAAAAAGCGGAAAGGCTTTATTCTTCTTTTAAAGATGAAATAAATATTGCTTATGTTCTCTGGGGGCATGCAAATACGCTC
>MFGS01000005.1:0-3294 GCA_001778355.1 Candidatus Firestonebacteria bacterium RIFOXYA2_FULL_40_8 | reverse complement strand
GGAAAGATGAACGGGGTTTGGTCTACATTCTCCTCCAGGAAGGGGAGATAGAACGGAACGCTGGAAATAAAGTGAAAGCCTTGAAATTGTTTGAAAAAGCCGTGAAAATAAGCAGAAAACATGGGTTGAAAATAGAGCAAATCCATGGTGAAATGGGCATATATTTAACTACAAAGAAGGGATTAAATCCGGTAAAAAAGTATGATAAATTCAGTACTAAATGGCAGAGTGTTTTAAAAAAGAACAGTATACTCAATTTCCCTTGATTTTTCCGCTAAAAACAGCTAAAATACTTCCCTATGTTTGCGGTAGTTCTTGCCGGCGGTATGGGAAAACGGATGAAGTCCGCCCTGCCCAAGGTATTGCATAAAGTCTGCGGGAAACCAATGATTTTACACATTTTGAACCAGCTTCGCTCTATGAATCAATTGGAGAAAGCCGTGGTTGTTGTCGGCTATAAAAGAGCCCTGGTAAAAAAGGTTCTGCCAAAATGGGTAAAGACAGCTGTGCAAAAGAAGATGCTTGGAACCGGGGATGCCGTAAAAAGCGCACGGTACCATTTTGAGAAGTACCATGGAGATGTGTTAATTCTTTGCGGTGATACTCCGCTTGTTAAGGCGGAAACACTGGAAAATGTATTAAAGGTCCATAAAAAAGAAGAAAATTCCGCAACGATAGTTACAACGTTCGTGAAGGACCCTACAAACTACGGTAGGATTCTGAGGGACAGGCGCGGCCGTGCAACAGGTATAGTTGAAGAAAAAAGCGCGACGGCCAAAGAAAAGAAAATAAAAGAAATTAATGCCGGAATTTATTGTTTTGCATCAAAAAAACTTAGTTACGCTCTGTCTCGGATAAAGAAGAATAAACTTAAAGGCGAATATTATCTGACGGATGCGATCGAAATATTAAGAAAAAAAGGTTTTAAGATCGGAACGGCTTTAGCGAAGGACCCGGGTGAGGTAATGGGCGTTGATGACCCGGTCCGGCTGAAAGCCGCCGAAAAATATCTTAGGGGGCAGAATGCTGGTTCTAAGAAACTATAAGTTAAAAGTGTTCGGAGGAAGCGCCAATCCCGAACTGGTAGCAAAGATCTGTAAATATCTGCATACGACAGAGGGAAAGATGGAGTTGAGAAAATTTCCCGACGGCGAGACCTGGGTAAAGATCTCGGATAATGTAAGGGGCGCGGATTGTTTTGTCGTGCAGCCGACCTGTATGCCGACTAACGAAAATCTGGTGGAATTATTTTTAATGATAGATGCGTTTAAGCGGTCTTCGGCAAGAAGAATTACCGTGGTTATACCTTATTATGCTTATGCCAGACAGGATAGAAAGGACCAGCCGAGAGTAGCTATCTCCGCAAAGCTTATAGCTAATCTTTTAACAAGCGCCGGGGCTTCAAGGATAATTGCGATGGATCTGCATGCGGCGCAGGTGCAGGGTTTCTTTGACATACCGGTGGATCATCTGATAGCAGAACCGGTTCTTGCGAGGGAATTTGCAAAGAAAAAGATACCTAATCTGGTTATAGCCGCTTCTGATATGGGCGGCTCTAAAATGGCAAGAAGTTTTGCCGAGCGGTTGGGTACTTCAATTGCCATAGTTGATAAAAGAAGACATCATTCACATAAAGTTGAAGCGCTTTCCCTCATCGGAGATGTTTCAGGAAAGAATGTTTTAATTCCCGATGATATGATTTCTACCGCGGGAACTATGGTGGAAGCGGCTAAATTTTTACAAAAACACGGAGCAAAGGATATTTATGCCTGCTGTACGCATCCTGTTTTCTCGGGTAGTGCTTTAGAAAAGATAGAAAATTCCGTTATAAAAGAAGTTATGGTAACCGATACTATTCCTTTGTCGGACGCGGCAAAGAAAATCAAAAAGATTAAGGTTATTACGGTGTCGGGAGTACTCGGAGAAGCTATAAAGAGCATACATAACGAGACTTCTGTAACTAAATTGTTCCGCTAGCAGGATAACAAAAAAAAGATAGTGGCAAACTAGACATACAGATATATAAAAACGGCCAGGGAAATTGGAACTATAGTAAACATCAGTGGAATCCGGTAGTTTCGTAATCTGTGGAATCGTTTTATAATAGAAAGTAGGAGGAAATATGGAGCAGGTAGAATTAAAAGCAAAAGTAAGGGACAGCAAAGGTAAAAATGCTGCCCGCCGGCAGAGAGTAAACGCGGAAATTCCCGCGGTTCTCTACGGCAAGAAAGAAGAAGGTGTATCTCTTACCCTTGTAGCCAAAGAGGTTGGAAAAGTTATTGCGACCAAAGGCCGTAATGCCATGCTGGCTTTGAAGATAGACGGTAAAGCAGATGTCACCGTGATGTTTAAGGAACTTCAGAAGCACCCGGTAACCGGCGAGATTATCCATGTGGATCTTTATAAGATCAATATGAAAGAAGAGATAATTGTGCTCGTGAAGACGAAGATTGTTGGAGAAGCTCCCGGCGTCAAACTTGGCGGCGTGCTTGAACAGCCGTTAAGACAGCTTCGCATAAAGGCCCTGCCTGATAAAATTCCGGCAGCAATCCTTGTCGAAGTGTCCGGTTTAAATATTAACGATTCTATCCATGTGGAAGATTTGAAACTCGGTGAAGGTGTTGTTGTTCTGGACAATCCGAGAGATGTGGTTGCCGCGGTACACGTTGTTAAGGAAGAAGTTGAACCCGTACCCGGTGAAGTGGCACCTGATGCTCCTACCGGTCCTGAAGTTATCGGCGAAAAAGAACGTGAAGAAAAGCGCCTTGCTACAGAAAAAGAAAAAGAAGGAAAGGGCAAGGAAAAAGCTGAAGCGAAAGAAGAAGCAAAAAAAGACGATAAAAAATGAAGCTGGTAATTGGGCTTGGCAATCCCGGAGACAAGTACTTAAACACGCGGCATAATGCGGGTTTTCTCGTGATTGATGAGGCTGCAAGCCGGCTCAATTTAAGGGTTTCCAGAAAGGAGTGTTTTTCCTTCCTGGGGGAAAAAAAAGAAGTGATTTATACCAAGCCGCAGACGTTCATGAATAAGAGCGGTGACGCCGTAAAATGCATGCTTGGTAAATTTAAATGTACAGTGCAGGACCTTATTGTGGTTTACGATGATCTGGATCTCCCGCTCGGGAAGCTCAGAATACGCCACGGCGGAAGCAGCGGCGGGCATAAAGGTGTTCAGTCTATTATCGATTGCCTGGCGGATACGGGTTTTACCCGCGTCCGCCTGGGTATCTCAGGCGAAGAAAAACCAAAAGCAGTTGTTGATTATGTGCTCTCTCAATTTAAAAAGGAAGAA
>MFGS01000004.1:18542-18685 GCA_001778355.1 Candidatus Firestonebacteria bacterium RIFOXYA2_FULL_40_8 | reverse complement strand
CCAATTATTTTTTTATCATTCCATAAAGAAATCCTGCTCCATAGCTAAGATGGATTGCTAAGAAAATAATTGGAAGCGTAAAAATAGTTAATGGATCTTTATTTTTTATTGATTCATAAGCTGAAAACAGGATATTCGTTGAA
>MFGS01000004.1:17907-18409 GCA_001778355.1 Candidatus Firestonebacteria bacterium RIFOXYA2_FULL_40_8 | reverse complement strand
TTGGTCTAACTTTTCCATAATTAAAATTTTGAATAAAGAAATCTTTTATATTTGTTCTTCTTTTATTGTAAGCAATTATCTCCGGAGAATACGCTATTTTAAATCCTTTCTTTTTTGCATCTGAAATAAATTTAGGATCTCCTCCAGGGTATAATGTTTCATCAAATTTAACTAATTTTAAAACATGTTTTCTGCAAACAAGATTAGCTGAAGTTAACATAGTTTCATCTGCATTAAGGATTAATTTTTTTCCACTATATCTCGTACTCGCTTCTCCAGACCCAAACCTTGAACCAAGAGCATATCCAGAAATTTTTTCAAAATAAGAAGCGTTTTCTGGAGTAAGTTGTGGTCCCCCAACAATATCTATCTCTGGATGTTTTTCGAAAAAAATTCTAACTTTTTTTGACCAGTCTCGCGGGAGTAGAGTATGTCCATTAACAAAGGCAAGAATTTCTGTCTTTGCTTTTTTAACGCCCCTATTCAGGTTAAGACAATGATT
>MFGS01000004.1:0-17825 GCA_001778355.1 Candidatus Firestonebacteria bacterium RIFOXYA2_FULL_40_8 | reverse complement strand
AGAGGAATATCTACCAGTAAAAGTTCTTCCGTAAATCCCTTTGCATGGGTCATAATTTTTCCGGCCTTATCCACCGCCAGGGAGTTGCCGTCGAATACCAGTTCGTCCTGCCCCCCTACCATATTTACATATACTATATATACAGCGTTGTCTTTTGCCTGTTTTTGAACAAGCTTTTCCCTTTCAGCAACCTTACCCGCGTGATAAGGCGAGGCGTTAATAGTGATGATGAGTTCAGCTCCCAAAGACGCTTCCGCTTTAACAGGGCCGTCTTCTATCCAGATATCCTCGCAGATATTTATCCCGATATTTACACCCGCAACTTCAGCTACAAACGGCTTATCTCCGGGCTTAAAATACCTCTTTTCGTCGAAAACCCCGTAATTTGGGAGGTGATTCTTATGATAAATCCCCGTTACTTTTCCCTCGGTTATCAGCGCTGCGCTGTTAAAAAGCACCTGCCCGTCTTTATCAACAAACCCGACAACCGCAGATATTCCTTTAACCTGAGCAGATATTTCTTTTAACGCCTCTTGATTATCTTTTATGAATTTCTGTTTAAGAAGGAGATCTTCCGGCGGATACCCCGTGATTGCCAGCTCCGGGAAAACGCAAATATCGGCCTTTAGCGCTTTTGCCTTCCCCAAATATTCAATGATCTTCGCCGTATTCCCGCGAAAATCCCCGACAGTGGTATTTATTTGACATAAAGCGATACGCATAAACCTCCCAAAATAAATGACTAATTACTAGTGACTAATGACTATTTAATGAACGCGGAGAAAAAACTCCGCGAATATAATTCTTTATTTCTTGTATATATGGCGGAGGTTGTTTCCGCCCACCTTAATTAGTCACTAGTCATTAGTCAATAGTACTTTTCTTTTTACTGCATCATGACGCAGGCGCCATGGATCACTTTAATTCCATTCTTTTCGCAAAACTCTACGGCTGCGCTGCTTTCCGCTCCGGGCTGCATCCAGACACGGGTTAACCCGAGCTTTAACACTTCTTTCATCAGTTCTTCCGTCAGTTTTGGAGGAATAACAACATCTACTACGTCCGGCTTTTCGGGAAGATCCGTCAGCGATTTATAACATTTTACGCCGTGAAGCTCTTCCAGCCGCGGATTTACCGGATACACTTTGTAACCGCGGTCCAGAAGGTTTTTAGTAATAGTATAGCCGTACTTTTCCGGATTTGAAGAAGCTCCGACAACGGCGAACACTTTCTGCTGCATAAATTCGGTAATAAGACTCGCGTCCATGATTGTCCTCTCGTCTCAGTTTATAAAGTTTGTAAGGTTTGTAAAGTTCATAAAGTTTTACATTAATGTAGTGTTTTAATTTAATAATACCACATTTGAAAAAGACCTTACAAACTTTAAAAACCTTATAAACTCTCTTTCACCACTTCGTTTCTTAGTATTCCAATCTTTTCTATCTCTGCTTCCATAACGTCACCGGGGTAGACAGGCGAGATGCCATCGGGCGTGCCGGTGGAGATAACGTCTCCCGGCATAAGGGTCAGATATTTCGTAATATACTCTATCATTTCCGGAATTTTAAAGATAAACGTTTTTGTGGAATCCTTCTGCCTTATCTTCCCGTTCACCCGGAGTTCTACTTTTAGATTATGCGGGTTTTTAATTTCATCTTTGGTAACAACAACCGGACCGAGAGGACAGAAGGTATCAATACCCTTTGACCTGAACCACGGCTGGGTCTTTTTAAAATCTATTGCCTGAATATTCCTGGCGGAAACATCATTAATAATTGTATAGCCAAAAACATATTTCATGGCGTCTTTTGCTTTTATTTTGGAAGCTTTCTTGTCTATTATTACGGCAAGCTCAACTTCATGATCAACCCTCGCTTCTTTTTTAAACTCTTTCACCATAAAAGCAGGATAGACAACAGGAGCGTCCGGGCCAATCACGGAAGAAGCTGCCTTCTCAAAGATAATCGGCTCTACCGGGACCGGGGCATTCTGCTCCTTTGCATGCTTTGCAAAATTACGCCCGAGAGCAATAATCTTGCCCGGTAATACCGGAGGCAGGAGCTTGACCTTCCCCGTCATCAAAAACCTGTTTAAAACCTTTGAATTCTCCGCGTAGTGCTGTAATTCTTTCATTATCGTTGGAGTTAGAAGCTCCTTTTCCAGAAGCCATTTGAGATCGTAACCCCATGGAAGAAACTTTCCTTTTTGGAAGTAGTACAAGCGAAGTAATCCTGACAGGCAATAATTCTTTCCTTTATAGACAAGCCCAAGCGGAGCTGTTTTTCCATGTTCATAGGCGAATATTCTCATGGTTCTATTATACTGACGATTAAAGGGTAAATCAAGAGCATAAAAAGAATCAGCCGGATGCTCAGAAGCGCGTCCGCCAATTATATAGGCGGATCTTTGGTAGAGAGGCGCAGCAAAAAATTGAATTGAATATATTTTCTAAGCATCCAAGCATCTGAGCCTCTAAGCATCTATATGCTTTTCTTCGGATTCTCATTGATTTTTAATGGGAAAATGGTATATTTAGTGTAATGCCTATTAATGATGACTCATTTAAAGAACTGCTTCAATATATGGAAGACGGGGTTTACTTCGTCGATCCTGACCGCCTGATTACTTTCTGGAATACGGGCGCCGAAAAAATAACAGGGTTCACAGCTGCTGAAGTTCTGGGAAAACACTGTTCCGACAACATTCTTATACATACTGATAAATTAGGCAACTCTCTTTGTATGACAGGATGCCCTCTTTCTGCGGCCCTTGAGAATAAATGCACCCAGAACGCCGAAATTTATCTGCATCACAAAGAAGGTTACCGGGTTCTCGTAGATGTAAAAGTAGTTCCTATAAAAGACACTTTGGGTAAGGTCATAGGGGCAGTGGAAATATTCCGAGAACGGTCGAATGATGCAATGCTCTTTCAAGAATTAAAAAGAATGGCTTTTTTTGACGCTCTCACCGAGATGGGAAACAGAAGACACGCGGATACAGATTTAAAAGCCCGCTTTGCCGAGATGAAAAGATACGAAAGCCCTTTTGGCGTGCTTTTTATTGATATAGACAATTTTAAAAATATTAACGATACCTTCGGACATGAAACCGGGGACAAGGTACTCCGTATGGTGGCCAAAACCATTTCAAAGAACATCCGGAGCTTTGACACCGTTAGCCGCTGGGGAGGGGAAGAGTTCCTCGTTATCCTGGAAAAAATAGACAAGGCGGAACTTATCAGTATTGCAGAAAAAATTCACATGCTGGTAGGCCGCTCTATGCTCCTTGTTGACAACAGACCCATCAGGGTCACAATCTCTACCGGAGCCACAATGGCTGAAAAGGGCGACAATTCAAAATCTTTAATAGCGCGGGCGGACAAACTGATGTACAAAAGCAAGGTTGACGGTAAAGACCGGATAACTTCAGACTGATGAAAACATTATTTTACTCCATTCTTCTTGTATTAAATACTTTTGCATTCGAAAACGACACGGTACAGACAAATCTTGGTAAAGTAAAAGGTTTTTCTAAAAACGGCGTCACTGCCTTTTTAGGCATACCTTATGCAAAACCTCCGGTAGAAAATCTGCGGTGGAAGCCTCCGATACCCCCGGAAAAATGGGAAAAATCTCTGGCCTGTGATAAATTCGGCTACTCCTGTCCCCAGCCGGAAAGTTCTTTTACCATCAACATCGGCTCCAAGCAAGACGAGGACTGCCTTACGCTTAACATCTGGAGCGGCGCCAAATCAAAAGACGACAAACTTCCCGTAATGGTATTTATTCACGGGGGCGGGTTTTATCTGGGCTCCTCCGCTCAACCCGTGTTCAACGGCAGTACTTTTGCGAAAAACGGTGTAATTCTTGTAAGTATAAATTACCGCCTCGGTCCTCTCGGCTTTTTAGCGCACCCCGAGCTCTCAAACGAAAGCGAGACAAAAACTTCGGGCAATTACGGCTTGCTTGACCAGATTGCAGCCCTCAAATGGGTAAAAGAAAACATTTCCGCCTTCGGTGGTGATGAAAACAATCTAACGCTCTTCGGACAATCCGCCGGAGGTGTAAGCGTTTCTTTGCTTATGACTTCCCCCCTCTCAAAAAATCTTTTCAACAAAGCTATTATTCAAAGCGGCTGGGCGCCAAAACGTCTCAGAAATTTAAAAAATACGGAAAGTTCAGCTTTTCCTTCCATGGAAGATATTGGAAACGCCTTTCTAAAACATCTGAAGGTAAAAAGTATAAGCGATGCAAGAAAACGGGGATATGGAAATATTTTGAACGCCTGGAAGGAAACACTATATGATTACCCGGCCAAAACTACGGGCGCGGAAAGCAGTTCTGTAAACCACATAGCAATTGACGGTTACGCCGTCATCGAGCCTCCTTACAGTGCGTTTTCAGAAGGCAAGGCCATGAATATCCCTTTTATGACAGGGATAACAGAAAACGAAGGTTCGCTCTTCTCCGGTTTTACCGGGATCAGGAAAATTAAGGATTATGAAAATTATGTCCGGAAAACCTTCGGTACTAAGGCAGAAGAGATCTTGAATTTTTATACTGCCGGAACTGACAAAGAAATTCACAAAAATCTTTCGGAGATCCTGGGTGACTCCCTTTTTGCCGGCGGCGCGGTTGCTCTCGCTAAATTTTCCGGCAAGCAGCAAAAAAACACGCGGTTGTATGTATTTTCATATTTAAGCGGGCGTTTTGAAACAGACGGACTCGGAAGCTTTCACGGTTCGGAGCTTCCTTATGTTTTTAACTCAACTACCATTGCCGGAACGGGACTTACGGATAAAGAAGACCTTTTTGCAAAAAAAGTAATGAATTACTGGATTAATTTCGCGAAAACCGGTAATCCGAACGGGAAAGGAGTTTCCGAATGGAAACCTTTCGATATTTCTTCGGTAAACTATCTCTCGCTAAAGGAAGGCTTTCCTGAAGGCTGGGGTTTAAAACAAAAACAGCTGGAGCTTTTTGAACCAGCCAAATGATATTTTTGCGATTGAAAGGACAGCGCAGATGACCATAAATAAAATACCGGAGTTTCCCCGGTTTTCCGAAATCCATTGTGATTTTTATACAGAGATACATGACGTACTGTTAAAAGAACAACCGGAGATTTCCGAGCATTCACTCGGTTTTATCTATGGCTATAGAAGATCCTTAAAGCTTTCCATTTGCAAACTAAATAATAATCTCATCCTGAAAGGTTTTTACGACGGACATAATTTAATTGTTTCGCCTATCGGCAGAGAAAAGATCCCGCAAACTGTTGCCCTTTGTGCAAAATATATCAAAGAAAATCTTAAGACAGGACGTATCGGAGCAATTCCGAAAGCCGCCGCAATGGAACTAAAAAGCCACGGGTTTAACCCTCTTCCTGACCGGGATGATTTTGATTATATTTACAGCGTAAAAGAACTCATTAATCTAACCGGTGATAAGTTTCACGCCAAAAAAAACCTGGTAAACGGATTTATTAAACGATACTCGTTTGAGTTCAAACCTTTAGACAGCGTACTCATACCCGAGTGCCTGCAGCTTCACCAGAAATGGTGCGACCTGAAAGCCTGCACACAAGACCCCAGTTCAAACGCAGAAGATCTTATGGTGGTGGAACTTCTTAACAACTTCTCACACTGGAAACTTTTCGGCGGGGCAATACTGATAGACGGAAAGGTACAGGCGTTCACTATTCTGGAAGAACTTAACTGCACCACTGCAGTGGGTCATGTCGAGAAAGCAAACACGGAGTACAGAGGCATTTATCAGGCCATCAATCAATTCGCCGCCAAAAAATTACTCAGCAAGTACGAGTTTGTAAACCGCGAGCAGGACGTAGGAGAACCGGGACTTCGGAAAGCCAAGCTTTCCTATAACCCGGTAGGATTTGCGGAAAAGTATTATATAGAAATACTTTAAAAGACGTTGCGGGTGACGGGTTACGAGTAGCGGGTTAAAAATCGTTGTAAGATATAAAGAAGTGTTTCTCTTTTTCACTTTCTGTTCTTTCTTCTATTCCTTCCTCGCTCCCCTGCTTTCTTCCGCCTAGGCGGATTTCGTAAAAAAATAAGGTTTTATATTTATGCTTTGCTCAACTTGCTTTACTCTTTCTGTTTTTGCTTTCCCGGCTTCTCTTACTGTACTTGCTGGTTTCCCGTGATTGACAAACCCGGTTACCTGTGCTAGAATCATTCATAATTAGTTTTTGCAGATGCAAGGGGAAAACTTTATGTTAAAAAAGACACGCTTCTCTCTAATAAGGGACGCGGCCTGGGAAAGAATATCAAAAGGAATCGGTGACAACCTCCTGGAACCTGATTATTTAAAAGAAAAAAGACTCCAGCTTGATATTCAGGACTGGGTAATAACAATCGATTCTTATACCTCAGCCGGAACTCTGCATACCAGATTCCGCGCTCCTCTTTTCAATAACGAACGCCATAGCATTAAGATCTTTCCGAAAGGTAAATCAATTAATGTTATGAAGTTCTTTGGCATGCAGGATATTATAGTCGGACATAAAGAGCTGGATGACAAGTATATTATTCAGGGTAACAACAAAAAGCTGCTCGAAGGAATGTTTGGGAGCAGTTCTCTCAGAGAGCTCCTGATGGAGCAGGACGACATACTTATCCAGGTGAAAGACGACGAAAGCTGGTTTAAAGAAACCATTAAAGAGCCGGTGGATGAACTTTACGTGGAAGTACCTTATCTTATCAGGAACCCCGAACAACTTCAGGCGGTCTTTACGATATTTGCTGAAATATTATCTTATCTGTGCGACAATGCCTCGGCATATTTTGACGCCGAGTAAACCGTCTAATAGAGACGCTTGTACGCTTCCGTTAAAAACCTGTTGTAAACATAAATAACCGCGGCAATTATGGTTGCTGCTATTATTCCGGAAAGTCCGGCCACGCCCAGAAGAATAAGCTCCCCGCCGAAAATAAGTCCTACGGAAAAAGATGCTGTTGCGAAGAGGATACCTGCAAGAATGGAAGGTACGAATATATTTTTTGTTTTGCATTTAACAAATGTAAGTATAGGAAGAACCGCCATAACAAAAAGCGCGATCATAGAAAGAGCACCCAGAGAATAATTTGCATCATAATAATTTGTAATAATTAACAGGGGGGCAAGCCAAAGCGCCGCAAATATTCCCGTCAAATAAGACGAGGTCCAGAACCCCATATACACAAGTTCCTTAAAAAGAAGTCCCGCAAACCCGCAAACTGCAAAAAACGCAACTATCGCGACCACGGTTCCCCCGACCAAAAATCCTTTTATAACTTCCATCAGATTAAAGCGGGCTCCCGCAAATGTAGTGTCCGGCATAAGCAGACTAAGTCCGATTGTCAAAGGAAGAAACACCAGAGGAATTACAACAGCCGAAAGAGACCAGAAATTAAAAACAAAATTAATGTCCAGGGTCTTCAGCAGATTTTCATGGGACATTATCTTTTCCACGATAAACGCTGAAAGTAAAGGTCCGAGAAAATAGGCGGCGATAACTGCGTAATAGCCGGAAGTACCCGGTATGGACAGATCCGTAAAGTAGGTGGCAACAAGCGCCAGCCCGCTGAAAATCAGAGAAAACAGCACAAACAACAAAGCTTTCCTTAAATTTCTATTCAGCATATAGGTCCTTTCTGTTTCTTTAAGAATTTTTTCCATTAGCCAGGAAATTTTTCAATCTCTTGAATGATTTCGGGTGAAGCAAAATAATTATGACCCCCCCTACAATATTTCCGAGCGTTACCGGTATCAAGTTACTAAACATTGCTGCCAGGTTAGCGGCATCAAAAAAAGTGCCTTTTGCCAATAGTCCGGCAGGCAGAAAAAACATATTAGCCACAGAGTGCTCATACCCGCTGATAATGAAAGCCGTTATCGGAAACACCACCGCAAGTATCTTCCCTTCCGTTGAAACAGAAGATAAGCTTATTACAACCGCAAGGCATACCAGGATGTTACAAAGAATTCCGCGGTAAAAAGCAGGCCAAAATAAAAGTTCTAATTTTTTGTCCGAAATTGAAATAAGCGTCTCTCCCAGCTTCGAAACAGTGCCAGCATCAAAGAAATAGCCGGATCCATAAAGTAAAAACACGACCATTATCGAACCAACAAAATTACCAAGCCAGACAATAGCCCAATTTCTCATAATGTGCATAAAAAAGAACTTTTTCTCGATAAGTCCGGCGGTCATCAGCATATTTCCGGTAAAAAGTTCAGCACCGGCCAGGAGAACAAGAATAAGCCCTGTGGAAAATATAACTCCGGCTAAAAATTTGGCAAGACCCGCATCAAGAGTAAAAGAAAATATAGTAGCCGCGCTGGCCGCGCCAAGGCCTATATATATCCCGGCAAGAATGGCATACATAAACAGTTCGTACACATTCAAACCCGCTTTTTTCTTGCCTATTCCGACTAA
Source organism: Candidatus Firestonebacteria bacterium RIFOXYA2_FULL_40_8 (assembly GCA_001778355.1). Lineage (GTDB taxonomy): Bacteria > Oederibacteriota > D2-FULL-39-29 > D2-FULL-39-29 > D2-FULL-39-29 > D2-FULL-39-29. The sequence goes on along the minus strand of MFGS01000004.1, from coordinate 9,386 downwards.
AGTATCGTTTATTTCTTTAGGAGTTAGTATTAACGACTCCGGCATTTTTCCCTCCAACGAAATAACAACTCAAGATTTTACTTTGTACATCGTACTTCGTACTTTATTTACTTGATGTTTACTACTTTTACTTTAAAGATCAGGTCTTTACCTGCAAGAAAATGATTAAAATCAAGAACTACTTTATCCATGGTAATATCGGCAATTACCGCCTGCATCGGCTGACCACTCTTGTGCTTTAGTCCGACCGTGGCGCCTTTTTCGAGCTTATACTCTTTAGGGAAGAAGCTTTTATCCACAGATTGAAGCATCTTCTCGTCTCTTTTTCCATAAGCATCTTCTGCTTTAATATCTATTGTTTTTTCTTCATTGAGTTTCATCCCGACAACCCCGGTGTCAAAACCCTTGATCATCTGACCCGCTCCGACTTCAAAAGCAAGAGGGGCTCTGCCTTTTGAACTGTCAAATACCGTGCCATTTTTTAATTTTCCCTCATATTCAACTTCAATATTATCACCTTTCTTTACTTCCGTCTTTGCCATCTTATTCTCCTCTTTAGCAGCTTTAACTTCCGGGGTAACAACTGCCGCTTCCGGGGCAAGCGCTTTAACTGCTGCAATTTCTTTTGTTACTTCTTTTTCCGCTTCTTTTAATACCTCTATTTTTTCAGGAATATCAGCTTTTTTTTCTTCTGCTGCAGGTGTTGCCGCAACAGGCGCTCCGGCGCAACCAAAAAGAAACAGGCACAAAATGGCGAACAAGCATGTATTTTTCATAAACCTTCCTTTGTTCTATTGTATAACAAAAACATTTTTATAGAACATTATTGTAAGGCAGGTGAGAGATAAAGTCAATAAAGATTATTCTTTATTACGATATAGGTTTGTTGTCTGTATTATTTATTAAGGCATGCGCTTATTAGTATAACCAGCAGTGACTCCACAGATACAAGATAATTAACAGCAATACATATAAGGTAGCTATTATAATAAAAAGCCCCGCCCGGCAGAAGGGTTCTACCGGCAGGGCTTCGATTATCTGAGTTATTCTTTACTTTACGTACTTTTCCGGGTTTGCCATGAATTTCTGAGGGCAACCGTTGCAGCACATAAAATAGGCCTTTCCTTTATAGTCAATTACAGGGGTAACCGTTGAGACCTTGAATTTTTCAGTTGTCATTACCGGGCAGGTGACTTCTTTTCCAAGTTCTTCCTTGGCCGGCGTTCTAATAAAAAGCTTTGATGAAGTTTCTGCATTTTTACCTTTCATCTTTCCGTGTTTCATACCTTTCATATCTTTCTTGTCCATATTCATGCAGGTACAGTCTGCTTTCCCACAGTTCTTCATATCTTTTACGCAATTTTTACAATCCGCACATTTCATTCCGGGCTTACATTCTGTGGATTTGCAAATACAACCCTCTTTACCGCAATTCTTCATATCTTTCGCGCAGACTTTGCACTCTTTCATACACCCGCTGCTGCAAGCAGTCATAGGAGTAGAAAGAGAGGACTCTTCGGCCACAGGTTTTTTTCCCATTCCGCTCAGCAATAGTCCGACAGCAATAAGCGGTAACACAAACAATACTAACTTCTTCATATACTTACCTCCTTAAGGTAAATTCATCTCTTCCAGAAAAGATTCCACTGATACAAGATATGGTTCCAATGAACTAAAATCTCAAAATCTCTCCATCTTTTTTTTATACTTTCCGATACTTTAAATATATTTTGTTAAATTATTGTACCACTTGATCCAAAAATAGAATATGATTTCAGACATGATGGAAAACAACTATATTTTCATGCTCTTTGAATATTTATCTCTCTATATAGCAGAATTAAAAGCAGAACAAGTCCCAGTATTTGCGGAGCGGTCAAAAGTATAACCCACCAGCTGCTGCCAAAATACGTCATAGCGTTCCAGCCGCGCGTGTTTAGAAGCATTACCAATATTATAAATATAATGGCTTTTATTCCGGGTTTGTACTTTGAATAGTAAATAAGCGCCAAAAGCGGCAAAAAGGCGAAGATCAAATGATGGATTTCCAGGAGGGTTTGAAGCAGAAGCATAAACACCAGTGACGTAGAAAAGGCAAGAACGCGGCTTTCGTAACTTAGAACTTTTTTTGCGCGAACAAGAACAACTCCGGTAATTGTAATGAGCCCTGCAGCAATTATTACTGTCATAATATTTGAGGCTGTCCTAGAGATGACTAACGGAATAACCATCGGATTTTCCAGAAATATTCTGCTGAACAATGATATAAGCGCTTTGTTATTGTCTAAAAGGTACGAACCTGCCAGTTTCGGGAATATATATGTAAGATAATGATATAAGCTTGGGAGTCCGATAAATACTCCGCTTAATAAAAGCAGTCCGGCACCAAAAGCAAAAAAGTAAAGAATATACCTTTTTTTCTTTGCAAAAAACAAAAAGTAAAGGAGCAAAACCGCCGGGGTAATTTTTATAATAGAAGCAAATGCCAGAGTGAACGCGGATAATTTACCGTTACCTCTTTCTTCCAGCGCAAAAGCAAGAAGGCAAAGCGCGTAAACCAGGAAGTTAACCTGGCCGAGACTGAAAGTTTCATAAGACGGCATCGAGCCAAAAAACAAAAGAAGCGTGAGCGCCGTTATCATGTGCATAGGTCTTCCGCTTAGTATTTTAAGCGTAAAATATACAGCCAGAACAAAAAATAATAAATTGATAATATTCCAGAGCATTAGCGCAATCGAATATTTAAAAAGGGTTAGCGGAACCAGGAGCAGGGACAAAAGCGGAGGATACGTGTAAGCATATTTTTCCGGCACCGGAAATGATATCCCCATTCTTTTCAAATCTCCGGGCTTTACAACATTCATAATATGATTATCTTTGATATCTATCGAATCATACGGGGATCCGCCCTGTTTTACCGCATCCGCCGCAATGTAATAAGAAGTAAAATCTATATATCCGTTATTCTTGAGAAGAAGCGTTTTAAAAATAAACTTCTCCGAAAAGAGAATAACAGCAAGAAGGATAAAAAAGTAATAGAAAAACCGGTTTACTTTTTTGTTAAACATATCTCATTTTACCTGTTTTCCGTAGATGATTCCAGTGATTTATAAAATTCCTTTTTTAAATTAGTCCGGGGATAAATTATTTCGACCGGAATCTTTCCTGATATTGGATTGCGATTGCTTTGAGGAATATGTCAGGGGACTCAAACGGGTGCCCGGGCATACTAAGTTTGCTCAAATACTTCTCTGCAAGCATTGCGGCAAGATTTTTTCTGGCAGTTTCATTTTCTATTTCGTGACGCCTCTGTAAATACTGGCGGATAACATCATAATCTTCCGGAGTTATTTTATCGAGATTAATAATTACTTTTTCCGGGCTATATGTCAACGGCATATTTTCTGTCACTGTTTCAGGAATTTTAGCAAACCCTTCCTTAACGACAATGGTACCGGCCGTAAGATCGCCCAGTCTTTTACAATGTTTATTCACGGACATAGAAACAACTCCGATACCGTACATAAAAGGCATAAAATCTACTATTCGAAGGAGATTTCTTACAAAAGAAGCATAAAAACTTATCGGATAACCACCGTCTTTAACAACGCGTATCTGGGCGTGCCGTTTTCCGGGACTTTGCCCGTCCCAGATTACTTCAAAAAATATGAAATAGCCCCAAAAGATCATAAAAACAACTATTATTGAAAGACCGATAAGTATATACCCCATCCATTCACCGTATTTATTAATACCGGTCCCCATTCCGGTAACAACAGAAGCAAGTACCAGCAAAAGCATAATACCGGTTAAAACAAGAATTTGAACGCAGAAATCATAAACTGCCGCAAGAAGTCTGGAACCTATTCCTGCCAATTCATAGGAATACTCCACGTTTTCCGGGGTTAGAACTTTCGCCTCATCGTTTTGCATAAGCGTATTTTAGCATACATTCCGCTGTATTTCAACTTGACCTGCGTATGAAAAACATATAAAATAAGATAGTAAAATATTGATACAAGGGGGAATAATGGAAGAACAAAAGAAAGTATTTTTGCCGATGAAAATGGGAGACCTGCTTGATGAAACCTTTAAAATTTACAGAAAGCATTTCCTTATTTTCGTCCAAATATTCGCGATGTTTAATCTTCCGATAATAATCATTAAAACTGCCATGGGGTTTTTGGAAGGTCCTTACGGGACCGTTACCGCAGGTTTTATAAATATTATACTCTCCCTGCTTGTGCTTCCCGTTATGAATTTTTTGCTTGCCCGGACAATCTCCGACGGCTATCTTGGGAAAAAAGTAACTATTCTTTCCTCTTTCAAACATTTTGACCATTTAAAATTCTGGTCAATGATGAAAACCCTGCTGCTCTCGGGCTTAATGATTATACTTGGTTTCTTGTGTCTAATAATACCGGGGTTCATTTTCACTTTTAGATATGCTTTAGTTCCTCAGATAATAGCCATTGAAGGCATATATAACAAGCCGGCTCTCGAAAGAAGCCAGTTTCTTATGAAAAAGAATTTTGGCAATTTGATGACGACCGGTTTCGTTGTCGGTATTATCGCCTATGCTATTTACGGGGTCATTCTGCTTCCCATGATAATTTATATAGCACTACATCATGGAGCAGGCGCAGCAGCGTTAGCTCCGACCGGTCTCATAATGGTTTCCTTTTCTTTTTCCATTGAAGTTCTTGCCGCAGTAGTCGTAACACCTTTGATGCTGACCGCCTATACTCTTTTTTATTATAATATGAGAATTAAAAAAGAAGGATTCGATATTCAAATGCTGGCGTCCTCTGTTGCCGGCGAGCAGGGAAGCGTACCGGTTAAATGAAAAAAGCGGCTCTGCTTTTTCTTTTACCGCTTCTGTTTCTTAATCCTGTTTTTGCACAAGAGAAATCAGAAGCTCAGACCTTAGTTAAAAATGAGAGTTCTGAAGAAACGCCGGTAAAAAAACAGCAGCTGTCCCCCGGGAAAATAAAAAAGACTCTACGGGATATACTTGCAGGAAAAGAATTCAACCGGCGGAAAGACAATTCCGAGTCTTTTTTAAAATTACTATTCGAAGAATTTCCCGTAATTCTCGTTATCCTGACAGCATTCGCAGAATTTATGCAGAGTATTTTCAATATTCTAACCACTAAAGGTTCGGCGCAAACAGCCGCTATTTTCCTGTTATTATTGATTCTTATTTTCTTTTTCGGCGTTATTTACTATTTCTTTGTTAAAAAAGTAAGAAAAGAAGAGAAGACCGAGCCGGGTATAATACTGCAGGAAAAAGACCTGACCTCTGTTTCTTACGAAGCTCTTACTAAAAGCGCCCTGGAAAAGAAAGATTATAAGAATGCCGTAAGATACGGATATTTTTCCGCGCTCCTCTTCCTGCACGAAAACAACCGGCTGGAATTTGCCGTCTATAAAACAGACCTGGAGTACCTGAGGGAAACTTCCGACCAACCCGGGATAAACGAGCCTCTTGTAAGAATAATAAGGACTTTCGAGAACATCTGGTATGGATTATCTCATGCCACGGAAGCCGACACGGCAGAAATACAAAAGGAGTTTTTAAGGCTAAAAGGCGGGGTTTCTTGAAAAAGTTCCGGATACAAATATTGCTTGGAGTTGTCTTTTTAGCCGGCCTTTTATTAACTTTCGCAACAGTCAAGGAGCCTGAAAATTTTTCCAATTCTTCTTACAATTCCGATCCAAAAGGCACAAAAGCCCTTTATCTCCTGCTGGAAAACACGGACCGGGAAGTTCTCCGCTTTCAGGAAAAAATATTTTTTATCAAAGAGAAATGTGGTACGCTCCTTTTGATAAATCCGGAAGGGAGTTTTTCAAAGGAAGAAGCCGCAACTGTCAAAGATTGGGTAGGCGCCGGGAACACTCTGGTCTATTTTGTAGACGGTCTTTTTGAGAACAAAAGTGATAAACTTCTTTCGGCATTTAATATATCAGTTGAGCGTTTTTCCAAAAAGCCGGAAAATCCCGAACTTACAGCGGTCCTTTTCAATGATAAAGTAAAACGGCTGGAAGCAGAAGCTCCTTTGTATTTTACAACCGGCGCGAAGGGTCCAAAGCTTAATTCTGTACTTTTACTGGAGCAAAAAAACGTAATGGTGTCTTTTTCCTTTGGAAAAGGAACCGTATACCTGAGTTCCGCGGCAGGGCTCATGCTTAACTCCAATATAGCGCAAAGCGATAACGCAATATTTCTTTACAATTTTATTTTTGAACTGCCGGGTCCCGTTTATTTCGAGGAATATCACAACGGTTTTGAAAGCTCGCTCGATCCTTTTACCGAGCTCAAGCGCTCCCCGGTAGTAAAACTGCTCTTCCTTCAGCTCTTGCTGGCAGGTTTTTTCTTTCTTTACCAGCGAGGCAGAAGAAAACGTCCGCCCGTAATCCAAAGTGCTGCCGGGAAACGTTCGGTTGTCGAATATGTGATCTCCATGGGAAATCTTTTTATGTCGGCAAAAGCTTCTCTTTTGGTGCTTAACCTGTTAAGAAAGAATTTTAAAGCTGAGATAGCTTCTTATTTTAGAAAAACTAATATTCTGGATACAGGATTACTTGACGCGGTTAAAAAACGTACACCTGCTAAAAATTCCAGAATAATGTATTATTTAACCGATTCGAATTTCCTTCAGGTTACAAATATACAGCTTATTAAGTACGCCAGGGAAATGGAAGAATTAAAAAGGGAGGTCAAAGCAAATGACAGAACCAAAGACAAAAATAGGTGATTTTTGCGTTGCCGCAAGAGAAGAAATAAAAAAAGTAATTGTAGGTCAGGATAAAATAATAGATCCGCTTCTGGTCGCCCTTGTATGCGGGGGACATGTTCTTCTGGAAGGAGTTCCCGGAACAGCGAAGACCCTGCTTGTAAAAGCCCTCTCGATGGCGGCAGACTGTGATTTCAAACGAATCCAATTTACACCAGACCTTATGCCTTCCGATGTACTCGGAACTTCAATTTATGACGAAAACTTAAAATGCTTTACTTTAAAAAAAGGCCCCATATTTACCAACTTCCTTCTTGCTGATGAGATTAACCGCACACCACCCAAGACACAATCCGCGCTTCTCGAAGCGATGGAAGAACACCAGGTAACAATTGACGGAGTAAGACACGGTTTTGACGAACCCTTTATTGTTTTTGCGACTTCCAATCCGATAGAATACGAAGGAACATATCCTCTTCCGGAAGCCCAGCTGGACCGGTTTTTATTCAAGATTTCTATCGGTTATCCCGCGGAAAATATGGAAAAAGATATCCTAAAAAAGCATCATGCGGGTTTTAATCCCAGAGAACTCAATTTGTCGGGCATAAAGAAAGTCATAGACAGGGCTCTCTTTAAAGAGCTTCACGCGGAACTTAACAATATCAAGGTTGAGGAATCCTTGTTTGAGTATATAGTTAAAATTCTGGAGAAGACCAGGATGCATTCCGACCTTGCGCTGGGTGCCAGTCCGAGAGCGGGGGTAATGCTCTTAAGTGCCTCAAAGGGTTTTGCGGCTTTGCGCGGAAGCGCTTTTTTGACCCCTGATGATGTAAAATTCGCCTCCAGGTTCGTACTCGGGCACAGAATTATGATAAAACCTGATGCCGAAGTAGAAGGTATTAACGCGGAAACGGTCCTTTCGGATATCCTCGGCTCAGTGGAAGTTCCAAGATGATTTTAAAGCTTCTGCCCTCTCCTCGTCTGGTCGTTTTAACCGCCGCAGGTGTTCTCTTCCTTCTGGCGGGAGAAAGACTTGGAACATGGCTATTGATATTTTATGATATTCTGCTTTTACTTACTGTTCTTTTTGATCTTCTTTTTACACCGCGGCTCGCGAGCCTTTCGGCTGAACGTCTGGTCGAGGAACGGCTTTCTCTCGGGGGAAAAAACCCGGTCACTATAAAGATTAAAAACACCTCTGCCGCTTTGCTCGAGTTTACGGTGGAAGATGAAACACCTCCCGACTTTCAGGTGATGAAAGGCACTGACATATTGTCTGTCCCTCCCGCTTCCTCCGGCTCATTTACTTATCATATTACCCCTCTGGAAAGGGGGGATTTTTCTTTTGGGAATACTTATTTTCGCTACTTTTCTCCGCTAAAGTTATTGATCGTACACGATAAATTCAAGACCGGAAAAAACGTACGGGTCTATCCAAATGTTCTGGAAATCAGGAAATACGGTTTTCTTGCCTCACGTAACCGGCTGATAGATATCGGCCTTAAGCACACAAAATACCGGGGGGTCGGGACCGAGTTTGAAAGTCTGAGGGATTATACTTTTGATGATGACTTCCGGTGGATAGACTGGAAAGCGACCGCAAGGCGGCAAAAACCAACCGTCAGACAGCATGAAATAGAACAAAATCAGAATGTAATTATTATGCTGGATGCCGGCAGATTAATGTTAAACGCTGTCGAAGGAATGTATAAGATAGACTATGCGATAAACGCCGCTCTAATGCTCACCTTTGTTGCTATAAATAAAAGCGATAATATCGGAATAATAGTATTTTCCGATAAAATTGAGGCTTACGTCCCTCCCAAGAAAGACAAAAAACAGCTTTCGCGAATATCGGAGAGCTTATATAACGTAAAGGCCAAAATGGCGGAGTCTGATTACAAAAGAGCCTTTCTTTTCGCAAAAAGCAAAAACAAAAAACGATCTTTATTTATCGTAATAACCGACCTCATTGATCTCTATGCTTCTAAAAATCTGATAAACAATGTGAAAAGCTTAAAGCCCATGCATGCTTTTTTGTTTACCGCTCTCAGGGACCCTGCGCTTACGGAAATTTCACTCAGCGCTCCGTCAACGCTCTCAGAAGTTTATAGAAAGGCGGCGGCTTACGACCTGCTGACAAAAAGAAAGACAGCTGTTCACGAATTAAAATCGGCCGGCGGGTTCGCTTTTGATGTGCATCCGAAGGATCTTACTGTTAATCTTGTTAATTCTTATATTGAGATCAAGGAACGACTTTCAATCTGACAGCTTTTTTTTCCCTTCCTGCAAAACCGAAATACAAAACCATCAGTATAATAGTAATTATTCCGAACCCGAATTTGTAAAGCTGGTTAATTCCCGAAGGGGATACAAAACCTTCAATAAGTCCTGCCAAAACAAGCATCGGAACCGTCCCTGCCATGAGTTTAACCGCTTCCAGAGAATTTCTTTTCAAGGCTTCTTTTCTGGTAAAAAGGCCGGGGCTTAAAATAGCATCACCGATCAAAAAGCCGGCGCCTCCGGAAATGAATATACAAGTCAGCTCTATCATGCCGTGAGAAAAAACAAAAGACCATAAAAGATCACTTATCCCTTTCATAAAGGCCATGCCGGCGCAAGCCCCTATATGAAACCCGTTAGACACCA
>MFGS01000003.1:14035-18587 GCA_001778355.1 Candidatus Firestonebacteria bacterium RIFOXYA2_FULL_40_8 | reverse complement strand
TTTAACCGGGTTCGGGGCTGACCACACTTCACTTTCAGGAAGCAAAGAGGTATTATTAATATTCATGACAAAATGCGCAGTTTCACTCCAGTTATCAAGAAAATCTATTGCTTTGATATGAAGATACCAGCTGCCATTTTCTGTCTTTGAAAAACTGAGAGTGCTTGCCGTAAGGTTAATAACTTGAGGCGGCAGGGTTGACGGACTTTTATCAAAAACATAACTAAAGCCTTTTATTCCGGTTCCTCCTTCATTGTCAGCTGCTTCCAGAAAAAAAACAGGACAATTATTATTGCAACCGCCCCCGGCGGGGTGATAGGCGGGGCTTTTAATGGATACCGGGGACGGCGCAGAGGTGTCTTTGATACGATACATTATCTGACCTGATTCCAAATATAATAAATGCAGGTTTTTTTTAAACGAACCAAGGATAATTTTGCACGGAAGCGTAAGCGCGCCTATAACAGTTTCAGGAGAAAAAGTCACTCCTGCATCTACGCTCATAGTAAGATATATTTTATAGTCACCTGTTCTATTATCCGTCCAGACGGAATAGATTATTCCGTCAGTGTCAACGGTAACAGCAGGATTCTTTGCCGTACCCGCGCTATTTGTAGAAATAGTCTTTTCCATCTCCCAGCCGGAGTCTTTGTACTTCCTAAAATATACTTTGTTGGCCTGCTCCCAGACTGCATACACATAGCCTGAAGTATCCACAGAACAAGAAAGCGCGGCAATTCCCGAGGAAGATATATTACTTTCCGCGCTCCAGGTAAGCCCGCCGTCACTGCTCGTGGAATAGCGCACAACAGTACCCGCTCCTCCTTGCCAGACAATAATCAATATACTTCCGGCTTCAAAGACAAAAGGCTTATCAGAAGTTATCCCGCTTATTGTTTTAACATCAGACCAGTTGCTACCGTTATTAAAACCTTTCCGGTAGCAAATTATCCCGTTCTCGCTCCAAACTGCGTGTACATTTCCGGTTCTACCGGCAAAAATATTTACGGAAGTACAATTTCCCGCGCCGCTTAGTTCTATCGGAGCATCCGTCAAACCTTTTTTAATTAAAACTTTATAAACTCCCGAATTATTATCCAGCCACGCATTATAGATGTAGTCGCTTCTACCCGAAACAGAAGGTGAAATCGCATCATTACTTACGGTAGAAAGAAATGTGTTTAACGACCAGGTAAGAGTGGTTTCCGCTGAATTTTTAAAGTAAACCCCGTTATTCGAGCTCCCGCCGTCGCAAGAATAGGAAAGCAAGACGATACCTTTTTCAAGGGAGACGGAAAAAGAATAGTCCTGAATATTTCCGGTGGCATTGGTAATAGCAGCCGGATCTGTCCAGCCGGTTAGAGCTAACAGAAATATAGGAAGAGAATTAAAAATAGATACAAAAATGAGTTTTCGCATCACTAGCGCCCCTTGAGCCGATTAAAATTAGTTATAACGTTGCACGTTTACATGTTGCTCACGTCACCGAATATGAATAAAAATAGAAAGTCAAAAACTCGACGTTCATTATTATATAAATATTTCGTCGTCCGCCAATCTCTTTGGAGGACCCCTTAAGTGAATTAATGTATTTTACCAGAAAATAAAAAAAGGTCAAGTAAAAAAAGCAATGACAAAGGACTGGTGATCCGCCTTCTGCGAGATCTCGACACCACAAGTGTGGCGGACTAATGACGATTTATGGAGGGTTATTCTACTGTTTCTTTTCTTCCAGGATTTTCCGGATAAGAGTTACTACTTCTTCGAGTTTCGGGGTTGGAATTACTTTATATTTTTCGGTTTCGTATAGTTTAGTAATGTCCCGCATGCTCACGATATCGCCGCTGGAGATCTTCAGTACAAATTGCTCCATGTGTACCTCGTCCCCGCTTAAAAGAGTTACAGTTTCCTGATCGGTTCCCACCCTGACAATATCTGAATAATAAAACTCTTCCGTGGTCTCCTTTGTTGTGACGCCTTTTATCAGATCATACATTGCGATATAGCAGCCAAGGCGTTTTTCCGTAAAAACAAAGATCATGAATTTCCAGGCAGAAAAACGGAGCAATCCATCCTTCCCCTTTTTTTCATTAATATCCTCATCATTTATTTCTTTGGCTTTCCACATTACCGGCTTGTAAATAACGACCGGCCCGGAAAGCAGAGTCTTACCTTCAACTCCCAGAAGCTGTAAAGCTCTTTTTACAAGGGATTCAGTTTCTTCTTTGAACCAGGTATCAACCTGAGTGTCCTCGGGCAGATTATTAATGATATGGACAATATAGACAACAAGAAGTATTAACGGCAGGAACATGAGACAGAGGAGTATAAGTGCGTTTCCCGAAACAGGCGCTAAAAGATTCCCGCCGGAAATAATCGAAAATACCACAAATACCAGGATAAGGATCGAGAGGCAAATCAGAGCCACAATACTGCCTGAAAGCGCATTGGTGAAATAGATAGAGATCTGTTTTCTTTTCAGCTTTTCTTCAGGCATTTTTACCCCTGATGCATAAAAGCCCTCCGGATATTTAGAGGGCTATCTTCCTTTTTTCTTTCCGTTTAAACGCAGGGCTACCAGTTCTTTCTCAAACTCCACCCTGACCACAGAGAGGGATTCATCCTTCCCTTCCTGCTCCTGCTTAACCCAAACACCCTGGCTTTCTTTTTTTGTAATTGCCTTCTTTAAATAATAAGCCACTTCCTGAGGGTCAACCTTCTTATTATCCTGCATCCTCTTGAGTAATTCGTGAACTTCCTTAATGTTTTTAGGTTCTGACATACTACTTCCTTTCCGTGTATTTTTTAAAGCTATAATACTATTCGTAGCCAGCGTAATGGTTGCGGGTAGCGGGTTACGCGTTACGGGTAAAAGCTATTTCTGACAAACTATTATCCGCCTAGGCGGATTTCGTGATTTTTTCACTCGCAACCCGTCACTCGTAACTCGTAACGTTATTTACTTATGGTGCAATTCACTATATGTCCGCCGGTTTCGTCAACTTTTATCTTCCAGCCTTTTAGAGCTTCCAACTTTGCGGCTATTAACTGCGCATTGCCGTATTTCAAGGTCAGCTCAACCTGTGCGGTATCATCAACAAAATCTCTGGTCCTGGCATCGGCAACACCATCCAAGTAGCGGAGTGCCTTCCTGAACTCTTCAAGCTTATTTAGATTGCTTATACCTTTAACTGTGATCAAAGCAGAAGCACTTTCATAAAGCTTTGCCGCTATAGTCCCTGCAAGCTCTTTTGAAGCATCCTCTGCCGTTTTGGCAACTATTTTTGCTACTGCGGAATCTGCCATCAAATCCCAGGTGCTCCCTTTTTTCGAAACGGCGAAAAGAGCTTCACCTGTCGTAGTCTTTACAACTTTGATATTTAACTCTGTACTTGACTGCATTGTATTTTGCAGGTATTCACTTTTATTTGGACCAACCGTGGTACTTACTTTCCCTATCACCGCGATTTCCGCGTCAAATTTTTTCGCTATCTGCGCCGCTGCTTTTTCGTCGCCTCTTAAAGCAGCTTTAATCTGATCATCTTTTTTATTCTTATCAAGCTGTTCCTGATCCACTACTTTGTAATCCTTACTCAAAAGTTCTGCCATGATTATCGTCGCCGCAGTCTGATTATCAACAAGCGCGCCATTTACGTATTCTTCAACCAGAACAACTACTCTCGGATTATTTATGGTTTTTGTCTGAAGTAAAAGACCCAGATCATTTATCTGTTTTCTGATATCAGCCTGCTTTACGCTTGCCCAGATCTTTGTTTTATAGAATTCCCCATCCGCGCCCTGGGAAAGGACCTTGTAATCCTTTATATAACCCCCGACTTTTGAGAATATCCTTTCTTCAATCAAAGCCGCCTGCGATACTATCTGCTGGCCCGTAATCCAGACACCGATGGCCTTTTCTATGGCATTTCTTTTTGCCGCCTCCAGACCCTGTTCTTTAGTGGCAAGAATATTTCCTGCTATCGGGGCTATAAGACTTTCAGCTTCGACCTCAATGAGTACTTCTTTTTCCGCCTGGGTATCGGTAATATCGGATTTAACAACCTGCTTTGCGCCGCCACAGCCGGCAAGAATCAAACAAACACCGAATATAACTATTTTTTTAAGCATACCAACTCCGTATTGCGGTAATTTTTTATTTAAAAACAGACCGCCAGCGCAAGAAAACGCCGGCGGCTCTGTACGGTATGAGACCATCCCCCTTATGCAGGGGGAAATTTATTTTATTCGAATTTTGTATTTAACTGCTTTGCAAGTCTATCTTTATCCAGTTTCATAGTGATAACACAGCCGTCATCCGCAGTCCATTCCGTTTTGGTTACTTCCGCGCCCATTATGCTGTCATTGACTATAGCGCTGATCTTTGAGTCGGTTTCCATTGCTTTCTGAATGGTAACTCCACCCTCTATTTTAACGCCTTTCACTCTGCCGACCAGATCATATTGAGCGGCGACTATTGCTGCATTTCTGGAAGTCGCTTTTCTCTGTGTGGAATCCGTGGCATCTTTTGAAGGTGCGCCCAAACCGATAGCAA
>MFGS01000003.1:0-14014 GCA_001778355.1 Candidatus Firestonebacteria bacterium RIFOXYA2_FULL_40_8 | reverse complement strand
TTGTCTGGTCAATGGTCGACTTTACCTTCCCATCCTGCAAATACTGACTTCCTCCGCCGCAACCTGCGATTGTCAGGGCCAGCGCAAAAACAAAACCTACCGCAACAAGCTTTTTCATATACGTTCCTCCTTGAGATTATCTTGATTCTGTTTAATAGTATATTATTTTACAGCTTTAAGATGTAAATAAACTTACATCTACAATTAAAGTTTAGCATAAGAATGCGGTGCTTTTCAACGTCTAATTGCACTTTAGCGGATCCCTTCACTTGAAAGGTTTGACTTTTACTGTCTTTTCATTTATAATTACAGAATGAATCAAATGGTTGCAGTCGTAGTACAGGGGGTTGTTGTTGACCCGGTTACAAGGGGCTTTGCTGTTATTCTGAGAGATGACCTTAACAGCAAATGGCTTCCTATTTATGTTGGACCTTTTGAAGCCCAGTCAATCGCTCTGGAAATGGAAAATACAAAACTCCCGAGACCCGGAACTCATGACCTGATCAAGATAATACTGGATAACCTGCATGCAAATGTAATAAAAGTCAATATCAACGACCTTAAGGACAACACCTTCTATGCATCTATTACCGTGGAGGCCAATGGCGAACAGAAAGAAATAGACAGCCGTCCTTCTGATGCTATTGCCGTAGCCCTCAGGTCAAAGGCGCCTATCCTGGTTTCCGAAAAAGTAATAGATCAGGCAGGTATGGATGCTCACCCCCACCATAACATGGACGAAAAAACAAAAAAGCTTAATAGTTTACAGGTAAAATTAAATGAAGCTATTGAGAAAGAAAATTACGAAGATGCAGCAAAACTCCGCGATGAAATCACTCAAATCAACCCGGACGCAAGCAGGAAAACAAAACCGGCAGAATAACCCAAGTGCAAATTCGAAGCACGAAATTCGAAACTCGAAAAAACCAAAAAGAGAAAATCAGAAGACATAAAGTAATCAAGAATCAATAAAAATCAAATCAAAAATAAACCTTAATCTCTTTTTTTTATCTTTTTCGTGGTTTCTGATTTTTTCGAATTTCGAGTTTAGGATTTCGAGCTTCGAATAACCAAATATTTAGCCTAAATATTTGGTTATTCGTTTCATTGCGCAAAACTCACCGCACATGGTACAAGTGTTATCACCTTTGCCGCTTTTTCTATACTTTGTGATCTTGGCAGGATCTAAAGCATATTTTTTCTGATTATCCCAATCCAGATTTTTTCTGTAAAAAGCCATGCGTTTATCAAGTTCCATTGCGCCCGGAATTCCCTTGCCTATATCTGCAGCATGGGCGGCAATTTTCGAAGCTATTGTTCCTTCCCTGACATCATTAATATCCGGAAGTCCAAGATGTTCTGCCGGAGTAACATAGCAAAGAAAATCTGCACCTGCGGTTCCCGCTATTGCTCCGCCTATAGCTGAGGTAATATGATCATACCCCGGTGCTATATCCGTAACGAGTGGACCAAGAACATAAAAAGGCGCTTCATGACAGAGACGTTTTTGTAAGAGAATATTCGCTTCAATCTGGTTAATCGGCATATGCCCTGGTCCTTCTATCATAGCCTGAACTCCCGCTTTTAAAGCCCGCTCTGCCAGCTCCCCGAGTATTATAAGTTCCTGGACCTGGGCTCTATCCGTAGCATCAGCAAGACAACCGGGTCGAAACCCGTCTCCCAACGACAACGTAACATCGTATTTCTTCGCAAGCTCGAGAAGGTAATCATACTCGGAAAAAAGAGGGTTTTCTTTACCGTTATGCATTATCCATTCTGTCAGAAAAGCTCCGCCTCTGCTCACTATATTCGCAATGCGCCCTTCTTTTCTAAGACGCCCTATGGTCTCTTTTGTTACACCGCAATGCACGGTAATAAAATCAACACCGTCTTTAATATGCTTTTCTATTCCGGCAAACATCTCTTCGGGCGTCATCTCAACTACCGATTTGCATTTTCTAATAGCTTCAACAGACGCCTGGTAAATTGGAACGGTACCTACCGCTATCGGAGAGTTTTTAATTATCAGCGCTCTGGTCTTATCCATATCACCGCCGGTGCTTAGATCCATAACAGCATCAGCCCCGCATTCTATCGCAACTTTAAGCTTCGCCAGCTCCTGTTTTACGGTCGACCGGTCCGGTGAAGTTTCGATATTTACATTTACTTTGGTCCTTAGTCCTTTTCCGATGCCGCATACTTTTTTTGGTTTATGAATAAGACTTGAAGTAATAACAATACGTCCCGCCGCAACACCCGTTCGGACATACTCCTTTGTAACATTCTCGGATTTGGCAACGGCTAACATTTCTCTGGAATATTTCCCTTTGCGGGCTATTTCTATCTGTGTCATGAACTACTCCTTTATGCATATTTACGATTGACGATTTACAATTGACAATTTAATGTAAGCGGATTAAAGATTCCGCCATATTTAATAGAATATTATTTTTGGCGGGGGTTATTTCCCGCCTTCCTAAGATCGTCAATTGTCAATCGTAAATCGTCAATTCTCTTACCACATACCGCCGATATCACGGCAGCACAATTTACGCCTGTCTTATACACTTCGTCGATATTCTTCTTATTTATTCCGCCTATGGCTACAACGGGTATGCTAGCTTTTTGAACCACTTTATTTAGTCTCTTCAAGCCTACCGTCGGTGGTAATCCCTTCTTTGTTTTTGTCGTAAAGACCGGACCAAAACCGATGTTATCAACTTTATCTTTAAGTGCTTTCTTTATTTCTTTATCATTATGCGTGGAAACACCTATAAAACCTTTAAATATCTTTTTTACATCTTTAACAGGAAGATCATTTTGTCCAAGGTGAAGACCGTCTGCCGATGAAAGAACCGCAAGATCCGCTCTATCATTAAAAATAAACAACGCACTGTGTTTTCGACACAAATCTTTTAGATTCCGTGCTAAAGTTAAAACTCTATCGTCTGAAGCATTCTTATACCTGAGCTGGATAACCTTTACCCCTGCATTTAAACATACTTTTGCCGCTGTCAAAGGTCTGTTTCCGGCAGAAGCACAAATTTCCGGATCAATTATTACGTAAAGACCTTTCAGCTTTTTTAATGAACTCTTTTTCAATGTCATATAGCAGGAACCGTGCCTTTTTGAAATTGGCGGTACTTCCCGGATAAATAACTTTTGAGAATTCTTCCAGAACCCTGGCGCTTTCTTCAACTCTTATAATATTTGCTATGATTACGTTTTGCAGTGTCTTTGCTTTAATTTTTCTGTCAAAAGCAGCCGGTCTGCCCGGATCCTTTTCCGAAGCCCTGGAAGAAACCAAATCAAAGCGGTCAATTGCTTTTGATATCAGGTGTCTCACCGTTTTAATCTTCCCCGTCAGCCCCTTATCACTTAGAGCAAAGCGGGAATAGTCCTCCATGACGCGAAGGCCTTCACGGGAGCGATTCACATTTACATCAAGTATACGTTTGATTGCAGTGCTGTTTTTTTGCATTATCATTTTGTTCGCCTTTAAGCGTCCATAAAAGTCTGTAACAGTCCATAACGGTCCTTAAAAGTCTAAAATCTTGATCTTATATTTATTAATAACTCCTAAGTGTGAGACCTTTAAAGACTTTTCGACTTTTACAGACTTTTATGGACAATCTTTAATAGAAAGAGCCGTAATCCCTTTTTGAGAAATTACGGCTCTTCTGATTTCCGTTTACTTTCCCTTCGTTGGAATTACCCAAACAGGTTCAAATGGTATACTCTCAGCCATCCCGCCGAAGGCGGACAGCACCCATACTTACATGTCTTGTTAAATTACAGTCCTAAAGTGATTGAAATTCTGTGGTATCTTTGTTCAAAGTTTCCGGCGTACAGACCCTGCTCAACTCCGTAGTTGGCATAGTCCAGAAAACCGAATAAGCTGACACCGAAACTTGCCCAGCCCTGATAGAAACCGCCTCTTACAACAGCTAGACCTATCAGATTTACTTCCGCGCCCAGACTGATCTTTTTCATCATAGTAGTAGAACCAAACAAGTCATTAACATCGACTGAAATGGTCAGCGGAACTCCGGGAATCAGGTTAGGCTGAAGGGCATAACCAAAAACCCAGTTTGATGCTATACTGTCGGTACCGAGAACACTATATACATCTCTCGCAACCAAACAAAAAGTGGAAGACCAGGACGGCAGATTGTAGTTAAGAGCAACATCAACACCGTAGCCTGTCTGAGGGTTTGCCAGCCTGTTTATCATAGCCGCAGGATCAAAACTTGCCATAGAAAGAATAGACTTGTCTTCTGTAGTGGTGAATCTCTGCATAAGCTTTACAGTCGCGCCAAATCCGAATTTACCGCCGCCTAACATATTGCCGACGTCATTAAGCATATCAAGCTGTGTACCATAGGATATCGGTACGGTAACATCTATCTTTGCGGAAAGATGCGCTTTGATATCAAGTATTTCTTCTGTAACCGATACATTAGCCGTCGCCTTTGCAAAAGCGCCTACACCAAAATTACCAATCGGCGTATTAATGCCGGTCACCGAGAAGTTATCTCCGACATTCAAGAAAATACCTGCGTTTATCAACTGCTGAATATCTGAGGCCGACCAGGTAGTGAAGTCCCCGCTTAATTTACTGGAGTTATTCATCAGCCAGCTTGCAAAATCCAAGGTTTTCTGGTTAATTTCTATCTCCGCCTTCAAAAGGCAGATATGAAGAGGCTGGTTCTTTGAAAGATTCGCAGGGTTATACATAAGCATACTGAAATCATCGGAAACCGCGGTATAAGCGCCGCCCATACCGAGGGCTCTCGAAGTTTCATAGAAAGTTGACGGTACAACCGCGCCGTAAACCATCGCAGATAAAACAAATATCAACGTTAATAATTTTTTCATTTATCCTCCTCCGTTTTTATGAAAGTGAATTTACCTCGGTCTGAACCTGTAATAAGAAGTCGCGAACTGATGTCCAGATTGAACTGCCGCCAGCCGTGACAATCGCCACATCAAGACGGACTATAGCCGCTGTCAATTCGGCTACGGCTGCTGCTTTCGCGGTATTATCTATATCTGTTACAATTTCAAGGGTAGTAGCATTAATAACATCTGTCGTACCGTTGCCATTATCCCTTACATTGTAATCCAATGTTCCGTCAAATCCGGGATCAACAACAAGGAAGACACCTTTCAAAAGATGCGCAAAAGCAAGAGAACTGTTAAGTCCTACATCATTTGCAGGAATGACACCGTCGCAAGTCCCATTTGCTATAGGATCAAGATAAGTTATTAACACTGTACAGAGACCTTCCAAAACCTTGGCGTTTACACCAAAAGGATTTTGCAAGTCATCAATCATCAATGTGGACTTGGCGATTATTCTATTTGCCGCCGGAGCAAATGCCTTAGGTGCACCGCTGCTCATGCCGGTACCGCTGGTTATAAACGAAGCAATATCAAAACCTGCGTTTTTCACATACGATTTAACGTATCCGTATCTTGCCGTACTATTTGCCGGTTCTGCTGTTACAACATCAGCATACATAGCCATGGCTGCGGTATAATCACCCGCGGCATACGCATTCGCTGCATTCGCTGTCGTCGCCGGCAAACTTCCAACCGCCGGTGTAAAGGGCGTGAAAATATTGAAACCCTTTGAACAACCGCCTACGAAAAGTGCCGCGCAGGCAAGCGCAATACCCAGAACTATTCCTTTTCTCATAACTATTTCCTCCTTATACAACTATTTCTTGGGATTTTGTTGATAATTCTTCAGGCCATTTCGCCTTATTATTCTATTCAGTGAAGTATAGCATAATATCCTTTATTTTTCAATATGACAAAGAACAGGTTTCTATGTGAGTTTTTATACCTTTTAATAAACAACGTTACGCGTAGCGGGTGGCGGGTTACGAGTTGAACAAAGGTATAAATATCTGACCACATGCCTTTGTTCAATCCACCTAGGCGGATTGAGCAAAAACATAGATATTTAACCATAATCCCTTTGCGAAATCCACCCAGGTGGACAAAAAGCATTCTGCAATATAGCACTTATTACATTCGGCGACGCTTTTTCGCCTTCCATAAATCGTCAATTGTCATTCGTCAATTGTCAATATCTTTTCAGCTTTTTCCGCTATCTCTCCGGGTTCAATATCACGGCAATTCTCTGTTTTAGTATTTATAACCGAACCACCCTTTCCCCAGGGGTCAAAAAAACCGAAAAGTTTCGGGTCACAGAGAAGGATTACCGGCACGTCCGCCATGCTTGCCAGATGACTTGTTCCCGTATTACAACAGATGAAAAGATCGAGTCTCTTTATCAGAGCGTAAAGTTTTCTAAAATCCACGTCTTCTATCATAAAACTTCCGGTTTCTAGCGCCAGTTTTTCCAGCTCTGCCATACCTGCCTTTTCCGTCGGTCCCCAAAATATTGAAAACTTCAAAGCGGGATTTTTCTCTTTCATCAGATTGATAACCTTATTGAATCTATCCGCCTTATAACTCCGCTCGGAATATTCTCCGTAAAGCGGATGTAGGCCTATTAAAATGTCCTGTTCCATTATCCCTTTTTTCCCCCAGAAGGATGAAGCATAGTTTTCTTCTTCTTTCGACAGGAACATCTCCGGTCTTTTTATCTTTGCCCGTTCTCCGGCAATATAGACCGCAAGCTTTTGATGTTTCTCAACAAAGTGCATACCCTTTTCGTCAAAAGCATCACTCAGGAAAATATCCGCATATTTCACTTTGTGGGAGGAATCAATAAAGCCGGTCCGGCGGCCTGAACCAGCAAGCCGGGCCAAAATTGCAAACCTTAGATTGTCGCTCGTTGGACTTACAACCAGATCGTATTTTTCTTTTCTTAATTTTACCCCGTTCCAAAGAAGCCCCAGATTATAGACCAGTTTATATTTTCTGTCCGTCTCCCAAAATATGATGTTTCTTATCAAGGGATTATGTTCGAGAACTTTTTTATTGTTTTTTCTTACGACAAAAACATCCAAAACGGCGTCAGTATAGGAGGCTTTTAAGGAGGTTAGAAGCGCGACTTTCCCGAGCATATCCCCGAGCGCGCTTTCGGGCAGAAGGACAAGGATTTTTTTGTAGGGTAAACCCGGCGGGTACTTTTTATTTAAATTAACAAACAACCCCAATAAATAGAATATGCTTTTTTTTACCGCTCTTTCGAGAGCTTTCGGTATTACTTTCAGGAAGAGGTCAAACATTGCGTTTTATCTCGCTTTGATTGCTTTTTCCCGGCAAATTGTTCGGCATATTCAACACCCTCAAATGAAAACGCTGTTTTACTCTCACTTTCATATTATATAGCATGTAAGTTGTTTTGTAAATGAAAAGGGTTCATAAATATAAGTACGAACGACGAAGTACAAAGTACGAAGTTTATAAGGAATATTTTATTATAAATACAGCCACAACGAAAAGGAAGCCCTTTGGATAGGATTTGGCGTAGAATTCTTTTTTACAGTTTCTTCAATACATCCTTTTCAATTATATATACGTTCCAACTCCAGGCGGAAAGACTGATCATTTGTTTTTTATCCTGCCAGGAAGCCGTAATTTTTGTTGCCTTCCCGTTATTAATAAGGAAGAGCAGTCTTTCCCCGCCGGAAACTCCAGACCGCCACTGTACGTTTGCATCTTTTTCTCTCTTTAATTCAAAGAAGCTTTCAACTCCGGCGTTTTTTGAAGCAGACGCTGTAAAATTTTCAAAATCCGTGTACGGCGCTTCTGCATAAGCTTTTCCGCAGAAAGTTGAAAGAGCAATAATTTTTCCAAGGCCGAACTTTTTTTCAGCCGCAAGAACATTTCCAGCAGTATCTTTTGCAAGTACCTTACCGCCTTCAAGATGAAGAGGCGTTACCCAGGTGTCGCTTTTTAATTTGTTTTTCCCGATCTTAAAAGCCCGGTTTTTACTGTTTAACTCTCTCCTGCCTTTATCAGACAGACCAAAAGCAGCTGCCAGTGTCCTGTCTCCGGTATAATTATAAAAACCAAGCCCGGTGTAAGCATCAAGTTCGCTCTCCGTAATTATGGTTCCGCCGTTTTTCACAAAAGAGAGAAGTTCTTTCTTTGCGTCCTCATTCACAATAAGCGGCCAGGGCATGAAGAGAACCTTCAGGTCCTTCAGGTATTTCAGATGCGAGCTTTCAACGATATCGTACGGGATATTTAATTTTTCCAGCGCGCGGGCGTAACCTTCGATTGATTTTATCGGGTCAATGGAGTTGCCTTTCTCCGCCCACTTCATATAATAGGTATCCGGCTCAAAAAATACCCCGACTTTTGCAGGGTCCGGCATATAACCGTTAAAAAGTTTTTCGTGTTCGTTCATCTTTTCACATGAGACACTTAACGCTTCCAGCCTTTCTTTTGCAAGTCCGTCGTTACCGGCCAGTCCAAAGCCGGAGGATTCCCGGGCAAAAACCTCATCGCGCCAGCACCAGAAAATTATGCCTTTTGCGCCGCGGGAAAAACCGTTCCATACCCAGTTGTTCTGCACTTCAGGGGTAACGGATCTGTGAACTTCAATACCGCCTCTGGCTGAACCTCCCTGGAGTTCGCTCACCCACATCACTTTATCCCGGGCCGCGCTTCTTACCGCTTCTACTCTTACCCCAAACCCGTGAAAATCAAAACCTTCCCCCCAGAAAGGAAAGTGCGAACAACCGATACCGTCCAATTTGTCGGCCAGTTCAAAATCATTTCCTCTGGAAAGCGCCTGTTCGTTTTTACCGCCTCCAGTATTTATAGAAGGTCCGGCTCCGTGAGCGGAAATTATCCGGGTCTTATCATATTTTCGTATTTTTTCATAACGGAAAGCCATATGCACGGCAGCTCTTTTTGTAAGGAATCTTTGAAACTCCATCATCTCGGTGTAAGTCCTGCCAAAAGTTTTTCCCGGTAAGACATCTTCGAGCGAAGCATACCGTCTCTTCCACGCTTCGTTTATTCCTTTAAGCCCGCCGTGTTCAGCGGAAAGCCAATCACGGAAAGCTTTTAATGTATGAGGGCAATAACAGACATAGCCGTCGGAAAAAACATTCCAGCGAAGCTCGTTCCAGCAATCCCAGCCGATCAAATCTTTATTTCCGGAGTACCTCTTTGCGGCCGCTTCAAGAAAACCGCCCATACGCTCTAAAACTTTTGGATTATCCGTACACCCGCCCGGCGTTAAACCCACATTGCTCTCCTCCCTGCAGGAAGAGATAACTTTATTCCCCATATTGGTTACCATATGAGAATCAGGAATGACACGGTGTATCCAGAAAGGGTGGATCTCCGCAATGGTGCTTAAAACCACTTTTAAACCGTTCTTCTTCGCCAGCTCGAACAGTTTATCGTAATCGTCAAAGTTATATTTACCGGGAACTCCTTCCACCCAGCCCCACATTACCCAGAGCTGAAGCGCGGTGAGTCCGGTTTTTTTCATAAGTTTAAGATCTTCTTCAAAAAATCGCTGGTGCGGGAACGGGGGACGGAAGTACTGAGCAGCTATGAACATTTTTTTCTCCTTGTTTATGTCGTTTTAACTTATTACTCCGCATTTACCAAGAAAATTTGTCCCTTTCTTTACAGTTTCATCCACTATTTCTTTTCTTACATGCGGTTCAACCGACAGAAAACCGTCATAACCGTCTTCAAGTAATTGTTTTATCAAACCGGTGTAATTGACAGCGCCTTCTCCGGCAGGCGTACAGGCATATTTTCCGGAAAGATCCGTTTGTAACGGTACTTCCCCGTGCTTTTCCGGCACATAGCGTGTAGCATCTTTAATATGCATATAACCGATGTATTCTTTTATAACTCCATAGGCATATGGATAAGGCTCTTCTCCCGCTACCATAAAATTACAGGGGTCGAAATTAATCAGAAAATTATCCCTGTTGAATTGCTTAACGAGCTTTTTTACCGTTAAGGCCCTTCGTGTAAGCTCTCTTCCTTTAATATGAAAATCGTTCTCCAGTACCAGTGTTATATTCTCTTCTTTTGCCGCCTTTGCAATCGGCTCCATTCTTTTAATATACTCCGCTATCTCCTGTTCATTATTAACTTCAGAGTCACCTAGCGCTCCGTATACAATCATATTTTTTGTCTTTAGTATTTTAGCCACAGACAGCGCATCTTGCAGATGCTTCACTAAACTGCCGTCTTTTATTTTGCTCTCATCCCAGTACCATTCCGTCCAGGTGTTTAAAGCAGAAACCCCCAATTTATTGGAATCGAACAATTCTTTTACCTTTTTGGCATTATTTTTATCAACATTTCCGGTGAAATACAGTTCTATCCAGCTCACTCCGAACTCCTTTAAATGTTTAATATCCTTTTCTCCGATCATCCCGGCCAATTCAGCCGCACAAATACTCAACTTAGGTTTACCCATTTTTCCCTCCCAAAACAACCGGAGTTCCTGTTTCCCCGGATTTTCGTATCGCCTCGCAGATCTTCATATCATCAATTGCTCCTTCTATGGAAAACTTTCTTTCGGGCTGTTTGTTTTTAGAAACCAGATCATAAAAATACTCAAGCTCGCATCCGTACGGATTAACTTCGGAAATCTCTACATCCTCTTTCAATCCGTTCTCGTTTACCGCTATAATTTCCCCCTGCCCTGTCTGGTAGAAGCTTTTTCGGACGCTCACAACGCCTTTTGTCCCGGCAATATCATACCCGCATTCTTCGGGATGATTCAGACTGCAAAAAATGTTCCCCGTTATCCCTTTTTCAAATTCAAGAGCTGCGGTAAAAACCCTGTCAACTTTCCCGGTTTTCCATTTTGGATAAATTTCCGCCTTTACGCTTAACGGCAGGCCTCCGGCAATTTCCTTGAACACGGTCACGCAATATATCCCGATATCCAGAAGAACACCCCCGCCAAACTTCTGCTGATTTCGCCAGTTAGTCATGTCGAAATCCGGAAAAGAAAAAAAGCTGTTCAGGGATTTTATTTTTCCTATTTTTCCCGAGCCGGTAATTTCTGCCGCTTTTTTATTGTAATTATTCAAATAAGACATATAGGCAACCATAAATGTTTTATTGGTTTTCTTAACGGCTTTTTCTATCAGCACGGCCTCTTTAACCGAAGGGGCGACCGGCTTCTCGCATAAACAAGCTCTTCCTGATCCCAGGAGCTTCACCGCATAAGGAGCATGAAGGAAATTCGGCGTAGAAATATATACCGCATCATAAGAGGTGTCTTTTAAAAACTCCTCAAAACCAGTATAACTGTTTTTCACTTTTACTTTACTTGAAACCTCTTTCAACACTTCAGTAGCAGGATCCATGATGGAGGTAATCTCAAACTCCGGTAATTTTTGCAGTTCAGGTAAAATCCTCCGCCGAAACAACGTACCGCATCCGACTATTCCCAATTTTATTGTCATGAAAACCTCCTATAAGAACAAGTACGTTGAGTTGAGACGAAATCCGCCAACGCTTTGTGGCGGAAAGTTCGATGTATCCGCCTTAAGCGAGATCTCGCCGAAGGCGGACAAAGTACAAAGTAAGATCTTGGAACTAAGAACAAAAGAAATATATCATAGGGGCAAAGCATTATCTTGGAGAGGGTTAAGGATTCTTGGACTCTATTAAGCTTTCTTGCGAAAGGCTTGCGGGGAAAGGGCTTTTTGCTCTTTAAAAACCCTGTTAAAATAGCTTATATCATTAAAACCTGATTCCAGGGCTATCTCTGAGGCCTTCAGGCCTGTACTTTTCAGAAGACGGGCAGCATGCTCCACCCGGAGAGAGTTAACATATTCAGTAAAGGTCTTGCCGGTAATTCTTTTAAAAATATCGCAAAAATATTCTTTTGTCACACCTGCTTTTTTTTCCGCAATTTCTTCCAGCTTTAAAGATTTAAGATAATTTTCATCTATATAAGCCAGGGCTCCTCCAATCTTTTTTCCGCTTTGTCCCTGTTTACCCCTGGAATAACTCCGGGTTACCGTAACCAGAAGATCTGCCAGCATCGCCTTTATAGCAGGACGGTAGCCTTCGGGCTTCTTTGAATATTCAAAAAGCATATCTTCAAGTATCGCTCTGACTTTTACATCCGCCCGCCCGGTCAAAGAAACGGTTTTAAACCCCTCTTTTTTTGTTTCTACATAAAACAGTTCAAGAAACCCCTGCATGTTCATTAAAAGATCTTTATGCACTTCGATCAAAGAGGGCAGAAATATGCAGTTACAGATCGTGAAATCCGGCGAGGAGTTTTCAAAAGCATGAACTACTTCCGGCGTCATCAAAACAATATCACCTGCTTTTACGATCTCTTCTTTATTTTCGAGCACATGTTTTGAAGTTCCGGAAATAACATAGAAAAATTCGTAATGCTCATGTGTATGTTTTGCAAAAGCAGGAACTTTAAGCTGTATTATATAGAAAGGAAAACTTCTATCCTTTATTTGTTCGTAACTGGTAAACTTTTTAATCTTCATATCCTTATTTCAGCGGAAGTTCGATAACTTTTTTCTTGGCAGCGGATTCATATGCGCCAAGAGCCACTTCCATGGCTTTTAGACCGTCATAACCGGAAATAAACGGGGTACGGTTGTAAAGTATCATATCTACAAAGTTTTTGACTAAACCCAAATTGGCATTTGAGCCCCAACTGCGGCACACATGCTTGCCTACTTTATCCTCATAAACATCAATAACTTCAGAAAAAGCATCCACATAAATAATCCCTTTTTCACCAATTATATCCATGGTCACATCCCCCCATGTCGGAAAAGATCTGGGTCTGGACCAGGAAGGATCAAGGGAAGCAAAAACACCGTTTTCGAATTCAAATAAAAGCGTTCCACAATCATCTATCTTCATATTATAAATACTCTTATCTGCTTCAGCATAAACTGTTCGGACTTCGCGCCGCAAAAACCAGCGCAGCAGATCGGCTACATGTACGGTATGATCCATTACAGCCCCGCCGCCGGAGAATTTCTTATCCGTAAACCACCCGCCCGGCATTGTACCGTGGTTAGTCGCTTTTATTGCAAGTATCCTGCCTATCTCTCCGCTGTCTATCACCCTTCTTGCTTTAACAATAGAGGGTATAAACCTGCAAGGAAAGGCGATCATTAGTTTAACCCCGGTTTTTTGTACCGCCGCAAGCATTTTATTCCCGTCTTTCATATTAACTGATAAAGGCTTTTCGCAGAGAATATGCACCTTTGCTTTTGCCGCAGACTCGGTCATTTGAAGGTGTTTGGAGTTTTCAGAGCAGATGATAACACCGTCCAGTTTTTCCGCAAAGAACTTTTTCTCGGTCTTAAAGAACTCCACGCCAAATCTCTTGGCCATTTCTTTGCCCCGTTTGGGATTATCGTCATAGATTGCCGCAAACTCGGCACTCGGAATATTTTTCAAACACTCCGAATAACTCGCCGCATGCATGTGAGCATAGCTCATAACGCCGATTCTTACTTTATCCATTCTTCCCCCTAATAAAAAGATTCAAAAAATATGTTGCGAGTAGCGGGTTACGAGTTACGGGTGCAACATTAATGTGTTATTTTAATATATTTAAAAACAAAGACACTGGATCCCGCCCTCCAAAAAGACTGGCGGGCAAAAACAAAAGCAAATGCATCTGTATCTCAGTACGGGATGACAGAATATATTATTATATATTTATACCTTTGCTCAACTCGCAACCCGCTACCCGTCACCCGTTACTAAACTATTAATAGTTTCCCATCCGGTATCAACGCTTCATATATTGCTTTTCTTATTTCCTGTTTTTCTTTGTAGGCCTTAATGTGGTCATACCCGGGCTTTTCCCAGGCGGGCTCGCTCAGAAGGATGGTACCGAACTCTTTTAGGAGTTCTTCCTCGAGCGGTTTATACTTTCCTTTTATGAAGGCGTCAAAACAGCCGCCGAATTTCTCCCAGGATCTTTTCTCGCTTCCCGGCATTATCGGATAAAAGAAACCGTTGTTTTTCTTTACGGCTTTAAGGTCACCGTCGGCATCACCGAGCATTAGAATCTGCTCATCTTTGTAACCGCCGGCTT
>MFGS01000002.1:9403-9506 GCA_001778355.1 Candidatus Firestonebacteria bacterium RIFOXYA2_FULL_40_8 | reverse complement strand
ATATTGATAATAATATTTGTTCTGGCAGCTATGCTTTTTTCTGTTTACGCGGTCAAGAACATACCTTTAGACGCTATTCCGGACCTTTCGGATACGCAGGTTA
>MFGS01000002.1:3655-9198 GCA_001778355.1 Candidatus Firestonebacteria bacterium RIFOXYA2_FULL_40_8 | reverse complement strand
CCAGTCAAAACTACCTGAAGGTGTTAGTACAGAACTTGGTCCGGATGCGACGGGTGTGGGATGGGTCTACCAATACGCCCTCGTTGATAAATCAGGAAAGAATGACCTTTCGGATTTAAGAAGCTTTCAAGATTGGTATATGCGGTATTATTTGCAGTCGGTTCCCGGCGTGGCGGAAGTGGCTTCCATCGGCGGTTTTCAAAAACAATATCAGGTCAATATAGATCCTAATGCCTTATTGAGCTATAAAATACCTCTTATGAAAGTTGCGGATGCTGTCCGTGCAAATAACAATGATACGGGCGGCAGGTTGATTGAGTTCAGCGGTGCGGAATACATGATTCGCGGAAAGGGCTATATAAAAGATGTGGCTGATATAGAAAAAATAGCAGTCGGCAGGAGTATGCAGGGCACGCCTGTTCTTATAAAAAATATCGGTAAAGTAGCAATTGGTCCGGATATAAGACGAGGTGCAGCGGATCTGAACGGGGAGGGAGATGCTGTCGGAGGTATAGTAGTTATCAGGCACGGCGAGAATGCTTTGAACGTTATAAACCGCGTAAAAGCAAAGTTAGAAGAGATAAAACCTTCTTTGCCCGCCGGCGTAGAAATCGTCACGGCTTATGACCGTTCGGACCTTATTCATCGTGCCATCGAAACCTTAAAGAGCCAGCTGTTCGAAGAGATGCTTATCGTGAGTTTGGTTATTATGCTGTTTTTGTGGCATATTCCTTCGGCTATTGTTCCGATAGTAACTATTCCTGTATCAATATTGTTGTCCTTTTCTCTTATGTACCTGTTTGGTATTCCTATAAATATCATGTCCTTATCCGGTATCGCAATTTCCATAGGTGTTCTTGTCGACGGCGCAATTATTGAAGTGGAGAACGCGTATAAAAAACTTGAGTTGTGGAAAGAAGGCGGGGAAGTCGGGGATCCCCATGAAGTCCGCATTCAAGCGCTCAAAGAAGTTGTCCCGGCTGTATTCTTCTCTTTGCTTGTTATTGCCGCCGCGTTTCTTCCTGTCTTCACTCTGCTGGACCAGGAGGGAAGATTATTCAAGCCCCTGGCATTTACAAAGACCTTTACGATGGCGATTGCCGCTATTTTGGCGCTAACTCTGGACCCTGCCATTCGGCTCCTTTTTATGAGAATGCATAATTTTACGTTCAAACCGAAATGGCTTGCTTGGTCTTTTAATCAGGTTCTGGTGGGAACATACTACAAAGAAGATAAACATCCTGTAAGCAAGGTACTTTTTAAACTATATGGGCCGGTTTGCAGGTTTGTGCTGGATTATCCTAAGGCAACAATTATAGCGGCTTTAGTTCTGGTGATGATAACGATACCGGTATATATGAAGTTGGGCTCGGAATTCATGCCGCCGCTTAATGAGGGCAGCATCCTTTATATGCCGACTACACTCCCCGGAATATCGGTTACAGAGGCAAGAAAGCTTCTTCAAACACAGGATAAAATACTTAAAAGTATCCCTGAGGTGGAAAGTGTATTTGGTAAAGCAGGAAGAGCTGAAACAGCGACAGATCCGGCTCCGTTTTCCATGATGGAGACGACGGTGGTTTTAAAGCCGGAGAGTGAATGGCGTAAAAATAAAAGATGGTACTCGGGACTGCCGGAACCGCTGCAGAAATTATTCAGGCCGGTATGGAGAGACAGGATAACCTGGGAAGAAATTATAAATGAGATGGATTCTAAAATGAAGTTCCCCGGGGTCACGAATGCCTGGACGATGCCTATTAAAGCCAGGATTGATATGCTTACGACCGGAGTACGAACTCCTATAGGTATTAAAATATTCGGGGCGGATCTGCAGGAAATTGAAAAACTGGGAACTAATATTGAGATGCTTTTAAAAGATGTACAGGGGACCAGAAGCATTTATGCCGAGCGGGTTACCGGCGGGTATTTTGTGGACTTTGATCTAAAGAGAGAAAAGCTGGCAAGATACGGGTTAAGCGTAAAAGAAGCAGAAGATATAATAATGACGGCGCTGGGCGGTGAGACAGTTACTACGGTTATAGCCGGGCGGGAAAGATATTCGGTCAATGTACGCTATGGGCGGGATTACAGAGATACCCTTGCAAAGTTCCGCCGTACACTGGTGACTACGATGTCCGGAGAGAATGTTCCGCTTGAAGAAATTGCTGATATTGGTATTAAGACCGGCCCGTCTATGATAAGGGATGAGAACGGCATGCTGGCAGGGTATGTTTACGTGGATATTACCGGCAGGGATGTGGGGAGTTATGTCGATGAGGCAAAGAAAAGGGTTAATGAAAAATTAAAGCTGCCGGCGGGTTATTCCCTGATATGGAGCGGCCAGTATGAGAATATGCTCCGCGTAAAAGAGCGGTTAAAGGTGATTATTCCTTTAACGCTATTCGTTATCTTCCTATTATTATATATGAATACAAAATCCACAGTCAAAACTTTAATAGTTCTGGCTGCTGTTCCTTTTTCTCTGGTGGGGGCTGTCTGGTTCCTGTATTTCCTTGGATATAACGTGTCAATTGCTGTGTGGGTCGGAATGATCGCGCTCCTGGGACTTGATGCGGAAACCGGTGTATTTATGCTCCTTTTCCTCGACCTCGCTTACTATGACAGCGTTAAAAGAGGCAAGATGAAAACCTATTCAGATCTGGAAGAGGCGATTACGCACGGTGCGGTGAAAAGAATTCGTCCCAAGACTATGACCGTGATGGCGATACTTATGGGTTTAATACCGATCATGTGGGCTATGGGCGCCGGGGCGGACCTTATGAAAAGAATTGCAGCTCCGATGATAGGCGGCGTGGTTACAAGTTTTATACTTGAACTTCTTGTCTATCCTCCGATATACGCAATTTGGAAGTGGAATTTTGAAATGGATAAGGGGAGGCAGGGGAAGCAAATACAGCACGAACAGTAAGTGCAGAAAAAGGAGGAAATAAAATGAAAATAAAATACGCAGGTTTGTGTTTTGTGATATTGGCAGCATTGTTGATATCCGAAGGGTGCTCGAAATCTGAAGATATGAGCAATGACGGCTTCAATCTTGACAAAAGTGAAGCTGTTGCTGCGGATATTAAAATATATAAAGAAATTTGGACAGATTCTATGGGGGATTACAGAGGTGAGAATACAAAGGACGGCAGATGTCCGAAATGCGGGATGAAACTGGAAAAAGAGGTCGTTATCCGCGGGTTAAAAAAAGATGAAATCGGCAAGGAATATTTTTGTCCGGTTATGAAAGAAACTTTTACCGGCTCGGCTGTTACCAAAGCCGGAGAATATAAAGGTAAAACATATTACTTCTGTTGTAATGTATGTCCTGATGAATTCGCAAAAAACCCGGAAAAATATATAAAAAAAGAAGATAAGCAGGAGAAGAAAGAAGAGGGCGGGGGACATCATCATTAATTAAGATAAACAGGAGAGAGGTGCTTTGCAATATTTGTTTTGCAAGGCACCTCTTTTTGATTTATTAGATAATTTTTCTGGAGAATAAATACTTGGGTATTGGTAAAAAGGACTTGACAAATGTGGGGATTATTGTTATAATCACTACTAAGTAGACGGATATAGTATAGTAAATTTGAGGAGGAAGGATGCGAATTTCGTTTAAAGGTGATTATGCTCTTAAAACTATCCTTGACTTGTCGGTTAACTCCAAAAAAGGCCTTGTTAGAATAGGTGAAATCGCCAAGCGGCAGGATGTTCCCCTTAAATACTTGGAGCAGATCTTACTTCTTTTAAAGGGCGCGGGGTATGTGAGCAGTAAAAGAGGTCCTGCCGGAGGGTATTACCTTGCTAAGAAACCTTCTGAAATAACTGTTGGTGAAATTATAAGATTGACGGAAGGTTATACATCACCTATAAGTTGTGTGAGTAAGTCCTGTTATGTGAAGTGTAACGACGAGCTTCGATGTCCTTTCAGGCCGTTATGGACGGATATCAGGGATATGATAAACGATGTAGTTGATAAGGTAACGTTTGCCGATATGTGTGAAAGAAAAGAAAAATTAGAAAAGAAAAATATAGTAAACTACGAGATTTAAGTTTTGTATCAGTGGAATCCTGTAGCTTTGTAATCAGTGAAATCTTTTTCGAGGAGGAATATTATGTCGCGAATATATGAAGATATAACAAAAACTATAGGAAATACTCCGCTTGTCCGGATAAATAAGCTTAACGCGGGTTTAAACGGGGCAATTGCTGTCAAGCTTGAGAGTTTTAATCCTATTCACAGCGTGAAGGAGCGAATTGCTCTGGCTATGATCGAGGATGCAGAAAAGAAAGGTCTTATAAAAAGAGACACAGTGATTATTGAGCCGACCAGCGGAAATACCGGGATAGGTCTGGCTTTTGTCGCGGCGCAGAGAGGATATAAACTTATACTTACCATGCCGGAGACGATGAGTTTGGAAAGAAGAGCAATCCTTCGGATATTTGGGGCGGACATTGTACTTACGGAAGGTGCTAAAGGAATGAGCGGAGCTGTAGAGAAAGCGAAAGAATTGGGAAAGCAGCATAAAAATAGTTTTATTCCCCAGCAGTTTGAAAACGAAGCAAATTCAGAAGTACACAGGAAAACTACTGCTGAGGAGGTATGGAAAGATACTGACGGTAAAGTAGATTATTTTGTAAGCGGTATTGGTACCGGCGGCACTATAACTGGAGTCGGTGAAGTTCTGAAGAAACGCAAGCCCTCTGTAAAAATAATAGGTGTTGAGCCGTTTGACTCGCCTCTGCTTTCCGAAGGTAAAGCCGGCCCGCATAAGATACAGGGTATAGGTGCGAATTTTGTTCCGGGTGTTCTGAATAAAAAGGTAATAGATGAATACATTAAGGTGAAGAATGAAGACGCCGGGAATACGGCAAAAATACTGGCAAAAGAAGAAGGGATTCTTGCAGGAATATCTTCCGGTGCCGCCTTATGGGCCGCGCTAGAAATAGCTAAGAGACCGGAGAGTAAGAATAAGCTTATCGTAGCTCTGCTTCCGGATACCGGGGAAAGATACCTGTCGACGTGGTTATTTCAGGAGTTCCTGAAATAACAAATTCGAAGCTCAAAACTCGAAATTCGAAATAGAAGCGTGGAGGTTATATCAAATATGAAGAAAGATAAATTGCGTGAGGTCTACTTTAAAAAATCCGCTATGTGTTTCTTGCTTTAGTTTCTTTGTTTGAGCTTAGCATTTTATGGTTTTTTCTAGTTTCTAATTTTAAATTTAAAATTTGTTTCACGGAGGTTTTATGTCGCAAGGTATTGATACAATAGGTTTACACGCAGGGCAGGTTCCGGATCCGACGACAGGTTCAAGAGCGGTTCCGATTTATCAGACGACTTCTTACGTCTTTAACAGCGCGGAGCATGCCTCCAATTTGTTCGGTCTTAAGGAGTTTGGTAATATCTATACGAGGTTAATGAATCCGACAACGGATGTATTGGAGAAGAGGGTAGCCGCGCTCGAAGGCGGGGTAGCGGCCTTGGCAGTAGCATCCGGGCAGTCCGCAATCACGCTTGCCTTACTCGGGATAAC
>MFGS01000002.1:0-3522 GCA_001778355.1 Candidatus Firestonebacteria bacterium RIFOXYA2_FULL_40_8 | reverse complement strand
TTTTAAGAAAGCAATAACTTCCAAAACCAAAGCCATCTATCTGGAGACCATTGGTAACCCGAAACTGGATGTACCGGATTTTGAAGCTCTTTCTAAGATAGCGCATGAGGCCGGTATTCCGCTCATTGTGGACAATACCGTAGGCGTTGGTATCTTCAGACCTATAGACTTTGGCGCCGATATTGTTGTGCTTTCAGCCACAAAATATCTGGGCGGTCATGGCACCTCTCTAGGCGGGGTTATTGTGGACTCAGGAAAGTTTGCCTGGGGTAACGGTAAATTCCCTCAGTTATCGGAAGATGACCCTTCATATCACGGGTTGAATTTCTGGAAGGTCTTTGGGGATTTCCCCGGAGCAGGGAACATTGCTTTTATCATCAGAGCCAGAGTAAGTTTGCTTCGTGATATCGGGCCTTGCATCAGCCCTTTCAACTCGTTTCAGATTATTCAGGGAATTGAAACCCTCGGGCTTAGGGTCAGACAGCATTCAAAAAATGCTTTGGAACTTGCAAGGTGGCTTAAATCGCATCCTTCTGTCGCATGGGTAAACTATCCCGGGTTGGAGGAGCACACTTCGCATGCCAATGCCAAAAAATATCTTAAAGGTAACTTTGGCGGCTTGATAGGTTTTGGAGTAAAGGGCGGCCTGGAAGCGGGTAAAAAGTCTATCTCTTCCGTAAAACTTCTTTCTCATCTGGCTAATATAGGAGATGCAAAAAGTCTGGTCATTCATCCGGCTTCTACTACGCACTCCCAGTTGACGCCTGAAGAACAGGTTGCAACCGGGGTAACGGCGGATTTCGTTCGTTTCTCTGTCGGTATTGAAAATGTAGAAGATATTAAAGCAGACCTTGACCAGGCGCTGAAGAGCGCGGTAAAATAACATAAGTGCAAATTCGAAATTCGAAAAAGCTTAAAAGAAGAGAAAATGAAGAAAAAAATAATCAATAAATATATGAAATTTCCAACGGCTTTAGCTGCCGCTAAAGGTGGGGCAGCTTTAGCTGTTGAGTGGCTGGTTCCCTTGCTTGATGCGAATGGAAAAGACGACGCATTGCTTTTGGCCGCGGCGGATAAAAAGAGGGCTGAGACAGTCGGAGATTCTGTTCATTTAAGAGGGCTTATCGAATTTTCCAATTATTGCAGAAAAAACTGTCATTATTGCGGGCTCCGAAAAGAAAATAATAAAATAAACAGGTATAGGCTTTCAAAAGAGGAAATACTTGAAACGGCTTTGAAGGCGGAGAAGCTCGGGTATAAAACAATAGTTCTTCAGTCCGGTGAAGATCTTCATTTTAGCGCCGATGCAATGTCGAAGATAATAAAGGAATTGAAAAATAAAACAAAGCTTGCAGTTACTTTAAGCCTGGGTGAGCGAGATGAAGAAACCTATTTTGCCTGGAAAAAGGCAGGAGCTGACAGGTATCTCCTCCGTATAGAAACAACGGATCCGGTGATATTTAAAAAGATTCATCCGGATAGTGATTTGGAATACAGAAAGAACTGTTTATACGTTTTAAAAAAACTCGGATATCAATTAGGCAGCGGGGTGATGGTTGGCTTACCCGGACAGGATGCGCTGAGTTTAGCGAAAGATATTATCTGGCTGAATAATTTAGGTGTTGAGATGATAGGAATTGGACCTTTTCTTCCGCATAAGGAAACTCCCTTAAAGGATGAGAAAGGCGGAACTCTGGCTCAGGCACTCCGATTGATTGCGGTATTAAGGCTGGTCTTTCCCTATTCGCATATGCCTGCTACCACGGCTATGGGAACGATTGATCCGATGGGAAGAGAAAAAGCCCTTCAGGCTGGAGCGAATGTCATGATGCCCAACATTACTCCGACAGCAGTAAGACCTTTGTATGAGATCTACCCGAATAAAATCTGTCTTGACGAGAGTGCCGATAAATGTTTTGGTTGTGTAACTGCAAGAATAATAGGATTGGGACGCACAGTGGGTACGGATTATGGAGATGTGGTGCGTCAAATTCGAAATCCGAAACTCGAAATTCGAAACAATAAGGATAAATAGAAAAAGTAATAAAAAAGAAAACGAAAGATAGCTGCTCGTATTGTGTCTTTGTTTTTAGCGTTTATATTTTTGTCAGTTTTGTTTCGAATTTCGAATTTAGTGCTTCGAATTTCTAGTTTCGTGCTTGTATTATCAGCCGTTACCTTGTAAAATATAATGAACAAAGTATTCACTAAAAAAGAGGTTGGTTTACCATGAATGACGATAAAATAGAACTTCCGAAAGATAGTCCAAACGGACGGGTGGAAACACAATATTTCAACTTTGATTCGCTCTTGCTTGAAAGCAGCGAAATATTGTCTCCTGTAACTATTGCATATGAAACCTATGGTAAATTAAACGAAAAGAAAGATAATGCAATCTTGCTCTGCCATGCTTTGAGCGGAGATGCTCATCTGGCAGGGATAAGTAAAGAAGATGGAAAACTAGGATGGTGGGAGTTTATGATAGGTCCCGGCAGGGCTTTTGATACTGATAAATATTTCATTATCGGTTCCAACGTCCTCGGCGGTTGTAAGGGGTCAACAGGCCCTTCTTCTGTAAATCCGGTGACAAATAAACCTTATGGCAGTGATTTTCCTGAGATTACTATCAGGGATATGGTTAATGCCCAGGTAAAACTGATAGAAAACATGGGGATTCAGAAATTATTTTCTATTGCCGGCGGTTCTATGGGCGGTATGCAGGTAATTGAATGGACATATTCACACCCTGAAAAAGTCGCGACGGCTATTCCGATAGCCACAACTTTTCATCATTCTGCCCAGCAGATAGCTTTTAATGAAGTAGGGCGTATATCTATTATGAATGATCCTGATTGGAGTGGCGGAGATTATTACGATAAAAAACCGCCTGTTAACGGTCTTTCTATTGCAAGGATGATAGGGCATATTACTTATATGAGCGATGATTCAATGAAAGAAAAGTTCGGGAGAAGGACCCGGTCAGCCGGTAAAGACGGCAAAAAATTAAATACCGGTTTTGAAGTGGAGAGTTATCTTCGTTATCAAGGCGAAGCCTTTGTTAAAAGGTTTGACGCTAATACGTATATTTGTGTAACCAAAGCGATAGATTTTTTTGACGCAGGGGATAATAAGGACCTGATAAAACATTACTACGATACGGATATTAAGTTCCTGGTTATCTCGTATTCCCATGATTGGATATATCCTCCGTATCAGTCAAAAGAAATCGTAAAAGTTTTGAAATTCGCGCAGGCGGATGTAACTTACTGCGATATTTCTAAAAGTTATGGACATGATGCGTTCTTGATTCCGCATGAAGAACAAGGACTGCTGATAGGCAACTTCTTAAACAATAATTATAATAAGTATATAAGCAGTGTTAGATCGAATATTAAGCAGTAATAATTACAAATGACAAAGTACGAATTACAATATAAGCGAAGCTTTTCTCGTAAGGAAGGATATATAAATGACAACTATCGTTGACATAGCGAGATTATGTGGCATATATACCTCCATATA
>MFGS01000001.1:19433-22485 GCA_001778355.1 Candidatus Firestonebacteria bacterium RIFOXYA2_FULL_40_8 | reverse complement strand
CAAATATCTTGCGTCACACATCATATTGGTAATTTCTGCCGCCTGTTCTTCCCCGTCCATGGACTTTGTGTTTTTACAGATAGGAAAACCCGAGCATGCAAGAAACCTTCCGCGCGCGCCCCATTTTACCACCATAGTCCGACCGCAGGGAACAAGTTCCTTCTTTTCTTCTTCCGTCAGCCTGGATACATCAACAATCCTCTCCAGAACCCCTTCAGCGTTCTTTTTATACACCGCATCGCATATCTGACCGGTTTCCCCATCACGGTCTTTTTTCATCCCACCCATAATATTGGAGGCCTTAAGCAGGTCCACGGAGAAGGGTCCGTAGAACTCTTTTATCACTGAGAGCCAGTCCGTCTCGCCGTCTTCTACTTTATCCAGCTTTTCTTCCATATTAGCGGTAAATTCTATATTCAGGATATCAGGGAACGTTTTCATAAGAATATCATCAACCAGCTCCCCGAGTTCCGTCGGCTTAAACCGTTTATCCATCCGCTCCACGTAATTTCTGTCAAGCAGAGTAGAAATGATAGGCGAATAAGTGGAAGGACGGCCTATATTATTCTCTTCAAGGGCTTTAACCAGCGATGCATCATTGTATCTGGCCGGCGGTTCCGTAAAATGCTGATTGCCCGTTATTTCCAGCATGTCCAGCTTCTCCTGTTCCGTCAATTTTGGAAGTATTTTTTCTTTTGGAGCTTCTTTTTCTTCACCTTCGGCACCAGCTTCGCTCTTTTCCTCTTTCTCCTCATCTTCTTCAAATGTATATACCCCGAGGAAGCCTTTAAACTTGATAACCGTACCGCTGGCCCTGAAAGTATAAATATCCGCACCGATGTCAGCAGTCGTTACTTCAAGTATCGCGGGTTTCATCTGGCAGGCAACAAATCTCTTCCAGATAAGGTCATACAAACGGAACTGATCTTTTGAGAGGAACTTCTTTATTTTTTCAGGTTCGCGAAGGCACGAAGAAGGGCGTATTGCCTCATGCGCGTCCTGCGAGTTCTTTTTATTCTTATAAAAATTCGGTTTTTCCGGAAGGTTTTCCTGTCCGTATTTCTCCCCTATTAAACCGCGTACTTCGGTAAGTGCTTCATCCGCAATCCTGACCGAATCGGTTCTCATATAGGTTATTAATCCGACTTCAGCTTCTTCTCCGACGTTCAAACCTTCATAGAGCTGTTGGGCTATCATCATTGTTTTTCTTGAGGTAAACCCGAGCTTCTTCGAGGCCTCCTGCTGTAAAGTCGAGGTAATAAAAGGCGCAGGAGAGTATCTGTTTTTTTCTTTACTCTCTATCTTCTTTACTATGAACGGATGCTTCTGACATTCGGCAACAATCTTGTCGCCCTCTTCTTTTGTCACTATCTTGAATTTTTCGCCGTTTATTTGGGACAGTTTCGCGGTAAACTGCGGAGGGTTCTCACCTTTTAAAAGAGCTTCAATTGACCAGTACTCTTCCGGTTTAAAGGAGGTGATCTCTTTCTCCCGCTCGCAGATCATTCTTAAAGCAACAGACTGAACTCTTCCCGCGGAAAGTCCGCTCTGCACATTCTTCCAGAGCAAGGGGGATATCATATAGCCCACAAGACGGTCAAGTATCCTTCTGGACTGCTGGGCATATACCAGGTTCATATCCAGATCTCTAGGGTTTTCAATTGCCGACATAACCGCTTTTTTAGTTATCTCATTAAAGACAACCCTGAAAGTCTGTTTTGTCTTAACTACTTTTGGTTTAACAGGAACTTTTTTACTTTTACTTTTCTTTTCTTCCAGTATAGCGTTCCTTAAATGCCAGCTTATCGCTTCACCTTCCCTGTCAGGGTCGGTAGCCAGATAGATAACATCGCATTTATCGGCCGATTCTTTAATGTCTTTTAATATCTTCGCCTTGTCCCTCATCACTATGTATTTGGGTTCGAACCCGTTCTCCACTTCAATGCCTATCCTGCTCTTCGGGAGGTCGATGATATGTCCCATCGAGGCCTTTACAATGTAATCCTTCCCCAGGAACTTGGAGATGGTATGTACCTTTGTCGGCGATTCCACTATAATAAGTTTTTTCAAGTTGCTGCTCCTTTTATACAAACAAGAACCGTTTGTAAAGTTCATAAAGTTTATAATGTTTTTAAAGTTCTTTTTAATGGTGGTACTATTTATCTCCTACATCCGTCCTCTGCCTTCTGCTTTCTGTCCTCAGATTTCCCTCTTCAAGCTTTTCCCAGTGCCTAGAGCCCAGAACCTAGCGCCTGTTTCTCTCACATTTTCACGAACATCTTTCCGGGGAACTGTTTAATAAAACCTTTGAGTTCAAGGTTAATCAGAGCAGTTGCCAAATGCCCTGTCTTTATTTTAGTTACATTTATTATTTCATCTATATGTGTCGGCTCGCTGCTTATTACGCTAAAGACCTTATTTTCTACATCAGTAAGTGTAACCGTTTCTAATTCTGCCTGTCCTGTTTTATTTAAAAACTCTTCGGGAAGAGTATCTTGCAGCTCTTCAAGTATATCTTCAACCGACATGACAAGTTTGGCGCCCTGTCTGATAAGTCCGTTTGGACCTTTGCTCTCTTCTCCTGTAATATTTCCAGGAATTGCAAAAACTTCTCTATTTTGTTCAACCGCATATTTTGCCGTAATAAGAGCTCCGCTTTTTTCCGCGGCTTCTACGACCAGAATGCCGAGTGACATACCGCTGACAACCCTGTTCCTTCTCGGAAAATTAAATTTGTCAGGTTCAGTAAGCATCGGAAACTCGCTGACTACGGCCCCGCAAGCAGCTATATCTTCCGCAAGTTGCCTGTTCTCGGACGGATATAATCTTCCCAGCCCGCTTCCAAGAACCGCAATATTTCTCCCTTTAACTCCGACAGCGGCTTTATGACAGACCGTATCAATACCTCTTGCCAGCCCGCTGATAACAGTAAATCCTCTTTCAATAAGCTGTAAAGTAAACTTTTCCGCGCAAAGCCGTCCATAATTAGTAGGATTCCTGCAGCCTACCACCCCTATAGAAATACCATCTTCCGGTTTCAGGGTTCCTTTAA
>MFGS01000001.1:19272-19414 GCA_001778355.1 Candidatus Firestonebacteria bacterium RIFOXYA2_FULL_40_8 | reverse complement strand
ATCACTAATGTATTTCAAAGAAGCCGGATACTCTCCATCCATTATCGTAACTATTTTTGCTTCATGTTTCTTAATCAGTTTAAGCTCGATATCCAGCTCTTTATGAAGGTTCTTTTTACTATTAGAGAGCTTTTCAATATCT
>MFGS01000001.1:3813-19247 GCA_001778355.1 Candidatus Firestonebacteria bacterium RIFOXYA2_FULL_40_8 | reverse complement strand
TTTTCAACTGAGATGCTTTATCTTTCTTGTCGTCAGAATTATCCATCAGCCTTCTTTCAATCAATCTTAATTTTTTCTTTACTACTTCGAGCTTTTCAAGCATAACTTTATTAGCAGGATCCCGGGAAAGGATCCTCTCGCATAATTCTTTTGTTTTAATGAGATCTTCTCTTTCTTTCATACGACCTTTATATAAGCCTCGCCTTTTTTATCCGAGTCTTTTTTTATTTTAGTGAGTATAAGTTTATTTTCCACACCCGAGATGGGAGCATAACTCACCGCATCCATTGTATTCTTAATAATATGCTGACCGCGCCCCCGGTACGGACCTTTACTGGAGAAAAACGAATTCTCTGGCAGTTTTTGCATATCGAAAGATTTGCCCTTGTCGGTGATAGAAATTATTAACTTGTCGCTTTCTGTTGCGATATTAATACCAATAGATTTTGTTGCATCAAAATTATACCCGTGCTCTATAATATTAGTAATGGATTCATCCAGTGCCAGCTCAATTTCATGTACGGAATCTTCAAAAAAACCCTCACGTAAAGCAATAGCCCCGACCATCCTTCTTATGGGAGTGATATAGCTGATATCCGCCTTAATCCACATATCCATTTTAGAAACCGCGCCTCCGGTCTTTTCTTTTTCCAGAAGTTCGATTTTCAACTTTTCATCTATGTAAAATATTATACCGCATTTTGGACATTTATAAATATCCTGACTTTCGATAACCGCCTTAAATTCACAAGCAGGACATTTTATTTCAGCAGGAAAACTTTCCTGCTTTTTTACAATGTTTTCAAAACTCTTATAAGCCGTGTCCACTTCCGCATGAATATCCAGAAGCTTTGCCACCCCGCAAAGGTCGAGAACTTTCAACACGCGCTGGCTTACGTTAGTAAGTTTTAAAGCACCCTGCTTTTCTTTCAGGCGTTCAAAACTCTCACTGACTACCGAAATACCCGCTGACGAAAGATACTCCAGTTCACCCATATTAAATATTATTTTGACAAACCCCTCATTTAACAAGCCGTCCACGACTTCTACAAGTTTGTAGGAGGTTGCAGAATCAAGGTAACCTTTTATCACAACTATTACCGGGTTTTCCTTGCCTTCTTTTTTAGTTTCTATTACTACGTCTTCCATTTATACGCACCTTATTGTTATAATTGTCATATCATCACTTTGCTGCGTATCACCGGTAAATCCCTGAATACTTGTTTTTAAGACCTCAAGGACCTCTTTTGCCGTCAAAGTCCTGCTATCACTGCTTGTTTGAATAAGTCTGTCAAATCCGTACTCTTCCCTCTGTGCATTCATAGCTTCGTTAACTCCGTCCGTATAAAGGACTATAAGGTCGCCTTTGTTTACACCGAACTCTTTAACTTCTAAACTCCCTTCAAATACACCCTGTGAGACCAAACCCATTGCTATACCTGTAGTTTTTATCTGCTCTGTCTTTCCATCTGCTTTTACTAAAATAAGAGGAAGATGCCCTGCATCAGAAAAAGCTGCTTTTAAATTCGAAGCGTCCAAAGTGAGGAAGCTGAGGGTTACGAACATACCTCTCGACGTATCCGCTTTGAACATACCGCTGGTATTCAACATTACGTCGCGTAAATTTATTGAGCTTTTAACATTTGCCCGTAGAATCGACCTTATGGTAGCCATCCCAAGCGCCGCCGGAACACCCTTCCCTGACACATCAGCAACCGCTACACCCAATTTAGTATCAGAAAGTTTTATAAAGTCATAATAATCCCCTCCTACATCTTTTGCTGATCTGTAATAAGCAGCTATCTCAAACCCTTTTAGTTCAGGTACCGAAGACGGAAGAAGTGACATCTGAATCTGTTGAGCGATCTTCAACTCATGCTGTAATTTTTCCTTCTCCAGCTTTTCCGCTTCAGCTTTCGAAAGATTTGAAGTCATCTCATTAAAAGCATCCGCGAACTTTTCAAGTTCATCACCTGTTTTTACTTCTACTTTAAAATCAAGATCTCCGGCGCCGATTTTTTTCACGCCTTCAGAAAGCAAATTTACCGCCCGTAATGAATAACCTATTGAAAAAATGGAAAATAAAATACCTACAAGCAGCACCAGTAAAGTAATGGTGGAAATAATCTTTCTAATATTAGCAACCGCTTTTTGTATCTCTTCGTCGGAAAACCCGACAACCGCGTAGCCAATCTTCTTTTTAGAAGCAATAAGAGGGGCTGTTACTTTAATAATTTTAAACCTGGCATTTTTATCAAACGACAGGATTATGCTGTCAGAAGTATCAGGAGCTCCCTTTAAAAGCTTTATATCGGTATTTGCAAGAAGCTCTC
The DNA here is from genome assembly GCA_001778355.1 of Candidatus Firestonebacteria bacterium RIFOXYA2_FULL_40_8. GTDB lineage: Bacteria > Oederibacteriota > D2-FULL-39-29 > D2-FULL-39-29 > D2-FULL-39-29 > D2-FULL-39-29. Next base: position 16,914 of record MFGS01000001.1, on the reverse strand, counting down.
CTTTGGAATTATAAATACCAGCAAAGACAACTGTAGAATCATCTTTTACCTTATCCAAATAGGAAGCTAGAAGCATTTCATCGCCAATAAGAACGCTTTCTGCTGCATTACCAGCAAGATTAGAAACAAGAGCCTCCCCTTTCTTTTTCAGCTCAATTTCAAGGTAAGGACGCAGTTTGGAAATAATAACCTGTCCTGTCACCACAAGAATAGCAATAAGAAAAACACTTAAGAATAAAGTGAATTTAAGTCTTAAACTTATGAATCTCTTAGTTTTCCTCATTTAGTGTCGATACCCTCTTGTTCCTACTATATTATAGTAGAAGACCGGTATTTGTCAAATAATATTTTTTTTCAATGAAACAGCCATAAATACATAGTATTTTACAAACAAAATATATACAGGGTATTTATAATGCATTAAAATACAAAAGCCCGGTTTAACTTCTAAACCGGGCTTTTGGGAGAATTTTCTACTTTACTAACTTTAAATCACTTATATATACTGTGAGCGGTTCTTCATCAGGATTTGAAAAAGCATAAAGATAGATTTTGCTTAAATCCAGCGTCGAGGTTCCATCCTTGCATTTTTCCTTCGTCAAGTCTATAGTTTGTACACTTTCACCGGGAGGAAGTTTGCATACATAGTCCATTCTGTTTGTATCTCCGTTTGCCGGTTCTTTCGCGCCTTTAACAATAACTTTCATTTTTCTTTCTTCTTTTGAATCATTATACACGGTAAACGTCATCTTTGTAAATTCTCCCCAAGCAGCTCTTCCGGGATGTAACTCTCCTATACCGCATTTTGTTTTAAACATCAGTTTCATACTGACCTTAGCGCCTTTTGCCATATGTTCTTTTGCAAGACCCATTTCAACTTTGGATGGGTCAAAATCATTGAACATTTCGCCTTTGTCAAATTTTAAAATAAACATAAAATCCTTTGCATTGGCAACTCCGGAAAAGAGCAAAATTAATCCAAATACCAGCAAACCTGAAAACACTTTCGTTTTAACTGACTTCATAATTCCTCCTTTTCAAACAACCTTAATTTATTCTATATATATTCGTCCGCCAATTATCTAGGCGGATCTTTTGAGGATCTGCCAATTATCTAGGCGGATCTTTTGAGGATCTGCCAATTATCCAGGCGGATCTTTTGAGGATCTGCCAATTATCCAGGCGGATCAATTTTTTCCTTTACTTCTTTTCTGCCCCCCTTCAATTCATCTAATATTATCAAAATCCTCAATTAGTGTCAATTGCCAATTCACTTTTGAAAGGGTGTAATCCCGCTAAACAGTGTGTAAAACGCCTTAAAACAACCGGTAAATCCATTAAAAACAAAAGGCGCCCTTTCAGGCGCCTTTATTTAAATATCCGTTAGACTACTTTTTTGCCGGAGCTTCAAGTTCTTTGCCTTTTTCCTCCGGTTTTTCACCCTTCTTAATCTTTTTCTCTTTCTTCTGTCTTACAACAAGTTCGATCATTACAACAAGAGCGTCATCACCTTTCCGGTTTTTATACTTAATTATCCTGGTGTACCCGCCGTTCCTGTCTTTAAACCGAGGAGCTATAACGTTCAAAAGTTTAAAAAGAACGCTCTTTTCCTTGATTGACTGCTCTATCTGACGGATATTCGAAAGCCCGCCTTTTTTTGCCAGAGTAATCAGCTTTTCTGCTTTACCTCTCAGCACCTTTGCTTTTGCCAGTGTCGTAACAATCCTCTCGGACTTAAATAACGAAGTCTCCAGGTTTTTAATTAGCGCCTGCCTGACTTCATAAACCCTGCTTAATCTATTACCGTTTACTCTATGCCTCATAATTTAGCTCCTACTTCTTCTTTGGTTTTTTTTCTTTCTCAACATAAATCGGGGTCACATCTTCAGGAAGCTCGCAGTCTTCGGGTATATCAGGAGAATCAAGATCCATATTGAAAGCAAGTCCCATACTCTTAAGTATATCGCTAATCTCTTTCAACGACTTCTTTCCGAAGTTTCTGTATTTCAGCATTTCATTTTCGCTCTTTTTAACCAGTTCATCAATGGATTTAATACCGGCTATCTTTAAACAGTTCGCGGAACGTACAGAGAGCTCAAGTTCATCAACGCTCTTTTTAAGCATTTCTTCCATTTGCGCATTGTTTTTATCCACCGAACTTTCATCTTCCATTACCAGCTCATCTTCATTTCCGATGAATACCGCCAGGTGGTCTTTCATTATCTTTGCGGCATAGGAAAGCGCTTCTTCCGGCTTAATTCTGCCGTCGGTCCATATCTCAAGAACAAGTTTTTCGTAATCTGTCTGCTGTCCGACTCTGGTGTTCTCTACCGTATAATTCACCCTTGTTACGGGAGTGAAAATAGAATCCACCGGGATCACACCGATAGGAGTGCCTTCTTTTTTATTATCTTCGCTTACAACATAACCTCTTCCGGTATCAACTACAAATTCGATAACCAGTTTTGAACTGGCAGAAGTTGTGGTCGCAATAACCAGTTCAGGATTAACGATCTCTATTTCTGCATCAGGAGTAATATCTCCTGCGGTTACCGTTTTTGCACCTTCAACGTTCAATGTTAATTTCTTAGGTGCATTACCGTGCAGGTTTATCTTAATTTGTTTCACATTTAGTATGATGTGCGTTACATCTTCCAAAACGCCTTTAATAGTTCCGAATTCGTGAAGAACATTTTCTATTTTAATAGAGGTAACTGCAGCCGCCTGAATTGAGGAAAGCAGTACCCGTCTAAGCGCGGTACCTACAGTCTGTCCATAGCCCCGTTCAAAAGGTTCGGCAACAAATTTACCATAAACGCCGGTAAGGGTGCTGGAATCAACTTCCAAGCTCTTTGGCATCTCCATCCTTTTCCATTTCATAAATTTTCCCCCTAATTATCTATTATAGAATTCAACGATCAGCTGTTTATTAAGTATTGAGCCAATCTCAGATTCTTCAGGCATTTTCTTAAAAGTAACCTTAAGATTATCAAAATCAACATCAAGCCAGGCCCCGGAAGTAATGCCGCCTCTTTCCTTCACCCTGTCAATGCTCATCTTTATTGCTTTCATGCCTTTTGACTTTTCCTTTACGGTAACTATATCACCGGGTGCCAATATATACGAAGCTATGTTAACAAACTTGCCGTTTACCTGAACATGCCCGTGAAGAACCAGTATTTTTGCGGCATCTCTGGACGCAGCCAGACCGGCCCTATAAACCACAGAATCAAGACGGCTTTCAAGGAGTTTTAAAAGATACTCACCGGTAACACCTTTCTTGCCCGCGGCTATGCCGTAGAATCTCCTGAACTGACCTTCGTTCATGCCGTATATTCTCTTGGCGCGTTGTTTTTCTCTGAGACGAACACCATACTCGGAGAGTTTTGACATCTTTTTTCCGTGCTGACCGGGGATAATACCGCCTTTCTCAATAGCACACTTACCGGTATAACACCTGTCACCCTTCAAAAAGAGTTTTATTTTTTCTCTTCTGCACAACCTGCATTTTGCTCCAGTAATCCTAGCCAACTTAGATCCTCCTTAAGGTTATACTCTTCTTTTCTTTCTTGGCCTGCACCCGTTATGAGGGATCGGCGTCACATCTTTGATTAAAGTAATCTTCAGACCGGCGGTTTGAATTGACCTAATGGCCGACTCTCTTCCTGCTCCGGGACCTTTAACATGCACTTCTACATGGGTAAATCCCTTATCAAACGCTTTTTTTGCCGCCGTTTCAGCCGCAAGCTGCGCTGCAAACGGAGTTCCCTTTCTCGATCCTTTAAAACCGACACTTCCTGAAGACGCCCAGGCTCCAACTTTGCCTGCCACATCCGCAATGGAAACTATCGTATTATTAAACCTCGAGAAAATATGGGCCGTGCCTTTTTTCATAGGCCGATTTTCAGGTTTTTTTATCTCTCTCGCAGGAGCGGTAGCAGAAGCCGGAGCCGTAGCTGCGACAGGTGCTGCAGCCTGCGATTTCGTTTCTTTCTTTACTTCATCCATTTAGAATTCTCCTTGATTTCTTTCTTTATCATATTATTAGAAGTCTACTAACGGCAAAATCAAAACAACCAATGATTCTTATTTTTTTGCCGCCGTATTATCAACCATTGCTTTGACTTCTTTTCTCATTACGCCTACGGTCTTTCTAGGGCCTTTCCTTGTTCTTGCATTGGTCTTGGTGCGCTGACCGCGGACAGGAAGGCTTCTTTTGTGCCGCAGTCCCCTGTACGAACCGATATCAATAAGGCGCTTAATATTCTGGTAAACATCTCTGCGAAGATCACCCTCAACTCTGATGGTCTGCAAATACTCCCTTATTTTCTTAATATCACCTTCAGTGAGTTCATGTACTTTAGTATCCGGATTAACTCCGGTGTCTTTGAGAATCTTATTGGCAGTCGCTCTTCCAACGCCAAAAATGTATCCCAGAGCTATCTCGATCCTTTTATTTCTCGCTAAATCAACACCTGCAATCCTAGCCAATTTACTCCTCCTTGGAATATTACCCCTGTCTTTGTTTATGCTTGGGGTTAGAGCAAACCACTCTAACAACACCCTTTCTTTTTATTACCAGACATTTATCACAAATCTTTTTAACTGATGCTCTTACTTTCATTTTTCTACCCTATCCTATAAGTTATTCGGCCTCTTGTGAGATCATAAGGCGAAAGCTCTAATTTTACCCTGTCTCCAGGGAGCAATCGGATGAAATGCATCCTCATCTTACCCGAAATATGGGCTAATACAACCGGACCCTTTTGATCTTTAGGAGCCTTTTCCGGTTTGTCTAATTCGACCCGAAACATTGCATTCGGGAGCGATTCAACTATTTTACCTTCTACTTCTATATTTCCTTCTTTTGACATAGTCCCTTTTAATACCTGGTTAGTATCTCGGCTTTTCCGTTTACTATTGCCACCGTGTGTTCATAATGAGCAGACAATTTTCTGTCTTTTGTCACCACGGTCCAATGGTCGTTAAGTATTTCAACCTCTGCCGTCCCCATATTAATCATGGGTTCGATACAGAAGACCATCCCTTCTTTAAGCCTCATTCCGGTACCCGCTTTACCAAAATTGGTAACCTGCGGTTCTTCGTGAAGATTCCGGCCTATACCATGTCCGGTAAAATCCCTGACAACAGTGTAACCCTCGTCTTCTGCAACTTTTTGCACGGCACTTGAGATGTCGCCAATCCTGTTTTCAGAATTAACCTTATCTATACCCGCGTAAAGAGCTTTTTCGGTGATATCTTTCAATCTTTTTGCTTCCGAAGATATACTTCCGACTGCGTAGGTCTCGGTAACATCTCCGTGAAAACCATCTTTAAAGACTCCAATATCTATCTTTAAAAGATCGCCTTCTTTAACTTTTCTGGGTCCGGGTATTCCATGCACCACTTCCTCATTCAAGGAAGCGCAGATACTTGCAGGATAACCACGGTATCCTTTAAAGCTCGGCTTTCCGCCATTTTCTTTTATCAAAGACTCTGCTAACCTGTCCAACTCTCCCGTAGTAACTCCCGGGAAAATCTCTTTTTCTAAACTCTTTAACACCAAAGCCGTCAGTTTCGAACTTACCTTCATTTGTTCTATTTCTGCGTGCGTTTTAAGAATCAGCATTACTTCAATTTTTTATCAGCAACTATTTTTTTGAATTTCACTACCATATCCGAAATACCTTTTTCGGCAATTACATCCTGTAGTAGTCCTTTTTTTGCATAATAGTCAATCAACGGCTGAGTGTCTTTGGCGTAAACCTGAAGCCGGTTCCTGATAGTAGTTTCATTGTCATCAGCCCTCTGATAAAGCTCTCCGCCGTCAAGATCGCAAATACCTTCCTTCTTAGAAGGCAGGGAAACTAAATTATAATTCGCGCCGCATTTTTTACACACCCGTCTATTCGTCAGACGCTTTACTATAATTTCTTCGGAAATGACCAGATTAACAACTAAATCTATTTTTAGTGCAAGTTCTTTCATTATTTTATCAAGCTCTTCTGCCTGATTAATCGTCCGTGGAAAACCATCCAGCATAAATCCATTTTTACAATCAGATTTCTTTATTCTATTTTTCAAAAGTTCGTTTATTATGGCATCCGGTACCAAAGCGCCTTTTGTCATTATTTCTTTTGCTTTTAAACCCAGAGGTGTATTGTCTTTTACCTCTTTTCTTAGCATATCTCCGGTAGAAATCTTAGGAATCTTTATTTCTTTTACAAGCGCATCAGAGAGTGTTCCTTTTCCTGCGCCCGGTGCTCCCAAAATGATAAGGTTCATCAGAAACCGGCCCTGCTTTTCAATTTACTGTCCTTCATGAAACCGTCATAATGCCGCATTAATAAATGCGATTCTATCTGTTTCATTGTATCTAAAGCAACACCTACAACTATTAGTAACGACGTACCGCCGAAATAAAACGGAATATTAACACTTCTCATAAGAATATCCGGAATAATCGCAATTGCAGCTATTGAAAGCGCCCCGACTAAAGTAACTCTGGTAAGAGTGTAATCTATAAATTTCGCCGTAGGTTCTCCGGGACGCACTCCGGGAATAAAACCGCCGTACTTTTTGATATTTTCTGCAACATCTACCGGATTAAATACAACTGCCGTGTAGAAAAAACAAAAGAATATTACCAGAATCCCGTAAAGTATCAAATATACTGACTGCCCGGGAGAAAGGTATTCAACAATTTTCTCAAAGAATATATTATCGGCAAACGGTTTTGCAAGCATCGCCGGTACCGACAATACAGAAGACGCAAATATAATTGCAATAACACCCGAAAAATCAACTTTAAGAGGTAAGTACGTCGCCGCGCCCCCGTATACTTTTCTACCAACAACTCTTTGAGCGTATTGCACGGGGATTCTTCTTGCTGCAGTTTGAATCATTACGACAAAAGCTACTATTGCGAGCATTCCCGTAAGAACAAGAGCAATGGTAACTATTCCCAGCTCATTATTCATCCAAAGTCTGTACGTATTAATAATTTCAGTAGGAATCCGGGCAACAATACCTGCAAAAATAATCAATGACATTCCGTTTCCAATTCCTTTTTCCGTAACACGTTCTCCAAGCCAGACAAGAAACATTGTGCCGGTCGTAAGAGTAAGTACTGTAGTCAACTGGAAAGAAATACCCCAGTTATCTACGATTCCTCTTCCGATACTATGCATTAAAAAGGTCATGGTCCAGGCTTGAACCGCGCATAGAGCAACCGCTCCATATCTGGTATATTGGCTGATTTTCTTCCTTCCAATATCACCTTCTTTGGAAAGCTTTTCCAAAGCCGGAATGACCGGAGTTAACAACTGCATGATAATAGAAGAACTTATGTAAGGCATAACACCGAGCGCACATATTGAGAAAGTTTTAAATGCGCCGCCTGTAAAGAGGTCCAGAAATCCGAGGATACCACCCTGCTGTGCTTTCATAAATTCAGATAATGCGGCAGCATTAATGCCCGGGGTCGGAATATGACAACCCAATCTGTAAATCATCAGCATTAAAAGAGTAAATAATACACGATCTCTAAGTTCAGGAATTTTAAATATATTTCTTAAACCGTCAAAAAAACTTTTCAACATCCTACTTTATCTCTCCTGAAGCTGCTTTAATTATTTCCGCCGCTTTTTTACTCACTTTCGCCACTTTTACTATCAGTTTTTTCTTTAGTTCGCCGTCTCCGAGCACCTTTACAAGTTTGGCACCGTTATCAATCAATCTCTTGGCTATCAAGGACTTAATATCGACAGTTTCTCCGTTTTCAAACCTGTTCAGATCCGAAACATTGACAATCGCATATTTTGTTTTAAAAATATTAGTGAAACCTCTTTTTGGTGCACGCCTTACTAAAGGCATCTGACCGCCCTCAAATCCTACTTTATTTCCGTGCTTTCTGGCATTTTGCCCCTTATTACCTTTTGTTGAGGTTTTACCGTGGCCGCTGCCAATACCAAAACCAATTCTCTTTCTTTTTTTTCTAGCACCTTTGTTCGGTTTCAATTCGTTAAGTTTCATTATAAATCTCCCCTGCTTTTCTGCTATACAAGCAATTCTTCTATTTTTTTATCTCTAAGTTCTGCCAACCTATCAATTCTTTTCAAGGATTTAAGCGCGACAACTGTTGCTTTCGTTAAATTATAAGGATTCGTAGAACCTATAGTTTTACTTAAAATATCTTTTATTCCTGCCAGTTCAACCACTGCCCGAACCGCTCCTGCCGTAATAACGCCGGTACCCGGGAAAGCCGGTTTTAGTAATAATCTTGTTGCACCAAAATGCACTAGAACCGTATGAGGAATCGTTGCACCTGAAAGAGGCACTTCAAAAAGGTTTTTCTTTGCGTCTTCAACTCCCTTTTTAATTGCATCAGGAACTTCGTTCGCTTTACCTATTCCGACACCTACATGACCTTTCTGATCTCCAACAATCACAATAGAACTGAAAGACATACGCTTTCCGCCCTTAACGACCTTAGAGACTCTTTTTATACTGATTACTTTTTCTTTCAATTCATACTTTGATGGATCTATTCTAGACAAGATAACCCTCCTTAGAAAACCAATCCTTCTTTTCTGGCTGCATCCGCCAGTTTTTTGACCTTACCGTGGTAAATATAACCGCTTCTGTCAAATACTATTGCTTTTATTCCTTTTTCAACACACTTCTTGGCAAGCAGCGCGCCGATAGCTTCGGCAGCAGCCTGATTATCGCCTGCTTTTAATTTTCCTTTTAATTCTCTTGAAAGCGTCGAGACCGTAAATAAGGTCTTACCTGTAACATCATCAATGAGCTGAGCATAAGTGTGTTTCAAACTTTTCTTTATACACATCCTAGGCCGGCCGGTTGTTCCTATAACTTTCTTTCTAGTTCTTTTATGCCTCATTAATCTTAATGCTTCTCTATTAAAAACCATGATTACTTTCCTCCGGCGGTCGCGCCGCCTGCTGTTTTACCTGCTTTTCTCTTAATATGCTCGCCAGCATACTTAATACCTTTTGCTTTATAGGGGTCAGGCACTCTAATCTTCCTTATTTGAGCCGCGAAATCTCCGAGCATTTCTTTATCCGCACTCTTCAAAGTAATTATTGTATTTTTCTCTACAGCTCCCGAAACTCCTAGAGGAAGTGTCCTTTCTACGGGATGAGAAAAGCCAAGTGTCATCGACAGCTTGTTACCTGCAATTGCTGCCTTAAAACCTACACCTTCGATCATTAAGACCTTAACATATTGTTCCGTAACACCTTTTATCATTACGGCAATTCTTGCCCTTACGGTTCCATGATTACACTTGACCTGAGCTTCTTCCGTTTCCTTAATCACAGAAACCTTTCCGTCTTTCACTTCAACTTTTAATTTTGAAGGAAGCTTCATTTCAAGTTTTCCGTTAGGACCTTCTACCTTCACTAAACTGTTTGCTATTATAACTTTAACATTTGCCGGTATTATTACCGGATTATTTCCGCCCCTAGCCATTAATTCCTCCTACCATATGTGACATATTACTTCACCGCCAACATTGTTCAATCTCGCATCTTTGTCTACCATAAGACCTTTTGATGTAGAGATAATTGCAACACCATAACCATCAAGAACTTTAGGTAATTCCTTAGCCCCTCTATACACCCTGAAACCAGGGGTTGAAATAGACTTAATACCCGAAATGACCCTTTCCTTGTTTAAATACTTCATATACACTCTAATAACACCTTTCTTTCTATCATCAATTCTTTTAAAGTTCTTTACATATCCTTCTTTCTGAATAATTTTAAGAATCTCATAAGAAAGCCAGGAATAAGGAATATCAGTCTGTTCTTTCATCGCCTTGTTAGCATTCCTTATTTTTGTTAGCATATTACTTATCGTATCTACTGATGCCATCTTTTTTTCTCCTTACCAGCTTGCTTTTCTAACCCCGGGTATCTTTCCTTCCTGGGCAAGTTTCCTAAAACAAATTCTACATACACCGAATTTCCTGTAATAACCGCGCCTTCTTCCGCAAATCTTGCATCTATTATATTTTCTTGTTTTGTATTTAGGTTCACGTTCATTTTTTACTATCCAAGACGTTTTCGCCACCTTAAGCCCCCTGTTTCTTAAACGGCATTCCGAAATATTCAAGAAGCGCTTTTGCTTCTGCATCAGTTTTCGCCGTTGTTACAATTGTAATATCCATACCGTGTATCTGATCTGTTTTATCAACATCTACTTCAGGAAATATGATTTGCTCTTTTATTCCCATTGTATAATTGCCGCGACCGTCAAAGGATTTATCCGGAACACCTTTAAAGTCCTTGGACCTGGGAAGAGCTATTTTGATATATCTTTCCAAAAATTCATACATTCTGTCGCTTCTGATCGTAACCATTACGCCGATAGGATTTCCTATCCTTATTTTAAAATTTGAAATATCCTTTTTAGATCTTGTAATTACGGGATGTTGCCCTGTTATTGCCGCAAGTTCGGCGACAACTGCGTCAATTAACTTTACATTGTCTGCAGCTTTTCCCATACCTACATTCATGCTAATTTTAACCAATTTAGGTACTTGCATTACGGACTTGTATTTAAATTGCTTCATCATTTCCGGAACTATCTTTGTTCTGTAAAGCTCTTTTAATGTCGGTGTCATATATTACCCTTATCCTTCTATCAATTCGCCGCATTCTTTATGTTTGCAGGCTCTTGCTTTCTTTCCATCTTTTAAAAACTTAATACCAACTTTTGTCGGTTTGCTGCATCTGGGGCAGACAAGCATCACTTTGGATACACTAAGGAGACCTTCCTTTGAAACTATACCGCCCTGAGGGGCCTGCTGGTTAGGCTTAATATGCTTCTTCATAAAATTAACACCTTCAACAAGAACCTTAGTTATCTCATCGCCTCTTTTATTTATTATTCTTTTAATTTGAAGGATTTTACCCTTCTTTCCTTTATCCTCACCGCTAATCAGCTCTACCGTATCGCCTTTTTTTAATTTTGTTTTAAGCGCAGACATTTAAACAACCTCCGATGCCAAAGAGATAATCTTCATAAAATTCTTATCCCTTAATTCTCTGGCTACGGGTCCAAAAACTCTGGTTCCCCTGGGGTTCAACTGATCATTAATCAGTATTACCGCATTTTCATCAAATTTCACATAAGAGCCGTCTTTCCTTCTTACTTCTTTTTTTGTCCGGATAATAACAGCCCGTACAACCTCACTTTTTTTAACCAGCTTATTAGGAATTGCTTCCTTCACTGCGCCAACTATAATATCACCAAGAGAGGCATATCTTTTTCTGCTGCCGCCCAACACTTTAATACACATCAGCTTTTGAGCTCCTGTATTGTCGGCCACTTCGACCATTGACTGTACCTGAATCATATTAAACTCCCTTTTCCTTTTCTTCTGCTACAACTTCTTTTTTTAACGGCTTAAGCACTTCAAGTTCATCTTTCAATTCAATACTTTCCCCTGTAGATTTAGAAATAATTCTAACAACTTTCCATTTTTTCGTCTTGCTTATCGGGCTGCATTCCTGGATTTCAACAACATCTCCAACTTTTGCTTCTTCATTTTGATCATGAGCAGCATACTTGGAATATATTTTAATAATTTTGCCCAATATTTTTTCTTTTTTCGTACGCAGTATACTGACCTGCACCGTTTTAGATGCTTTGTCGCCTATGACGACACCTACTCTGGTTTGCTTTCCGACTTTCACTTACTTGGCTCCTTTTTGTTTTTCTTTCAAGATGGTTAACATTTTAGCAATGTCTTTTCTAGCTTCGGGAATAAGATTAATTTTCTCCAAGCTGCGCATTGCATGTTTCATTTTAATTTCCATTAATTCTTTCTTTTTTTCTGCCAGTTTTACCGTTATCTCTTCGGGCGTTAATTCCCTTATTTCTTTAATTTTCATAATCAGTCAGCCCTCTTAATGAATTTTGTTAAAACAGGAAGTTTATAACCTGCCATTTTAAAAGCTTCCCGTGCAACTTCTTCTGTCACACCCGCAACTTCAAAAAGTATCCTTCCCGGTTTAACAACTGCAACCCAGAATTCGGGACCCGGTTTACCGCCACCCATCCTGACTTCTGCAGGCTTTTTAGAAACGGGTTTATCGGGAAATATACGGAGCCATACCTTACCGCCTTTTTTCATTGAACGAACGATTGTTACTCTGGCGGATTCTATCTGCCTGGCTGTTACCCAGCTGCATTCCGTTGACTTAATCGCATATTCTCCGAAGTTAAACTCAGAGCCGGACATTGCCATCCCTCTCATCCTGCCCCTCATGGACCTTCTAAATTTTACTCTTTTTGGAAACAACATAACCTTACTCCTTTAGAATTACTTTTTTTCTTCCGTTTTTGCTTCAACAACCGGGGCTTTCACCTCGGCAGAAGATGCAGGTTTAGGAGACCTTTCACCAGGGCGGCTATCATGCCGTCTATGATCTTTTCTATTATTGTCTCTGGGATCCCTTACTTCTTTTGTTTCAGTCATATTAATAAAACCGGATCCGGGAAGAACTTCGCCTTTAAATATCCATACTTTTACACCGATTTTTCCGTAGGCACACATTGCTTCCGTAGCGCCGTAATCAATATTTGCTCTAAAAGTGTGAAGAGGTACTCGGCCTTCTCTGTACCATTCCCTTCTAGCTATATCATTACCGCCAAGACGTCCGGAACACATTATTTTAATACCTTTTGCACCGGCAGCAAGAGCGGCAATAACCGCTTTCTTCATAGCTCTTTTGTGTGAAATCCTTTTTTCCAGCTGAACCGCAACGCTCTTTGAAACGATCTGAGCATCTATAGCAGGATTCCTTACTTCCATGATACTTATATATACATCTTTCTTGGTCATTAGTTGAATTTTCTTTTTAAGTTCATCAACTTCGGAACCCTTTTTACCTATAATGATACCGGGTTTCGCAGTATGAACAATGACCAGGACTTTGCCTACGGTACGCTCGATCTCTACCCTGGCAATACCGGCATGCTCCAGCTTTTCTTTAATAAAATTCCTAATTTTCCAGTCTTCAAGAATATTGGCCGCATAACTTTTTTCGGCGAACCATCTGGACTCCCATC
>MFGS01000001.1:0-3799 GCA_001778355.1 Candidatus Firestonebacteria bacterium RIFOXYA2_FULL_40_8 | reverse complement strand
ATCCTTGTGGAAAAGGGGTGAACTTTCTGACCCATTAAAACTCCTCCTTAGAATCTCTTATTTCTTTGTTTTCTCTTCTTTGGCTATTTTTACTTTAGCTTCTTTAACATTTTGTTTTACTGTTTCTTTTGCAGCTTCAATCTTTGTTTTACCTTTTTTAACGTTTTCTTTAAATTCATCGCTGACAATAATAGAAGCATGGCAGAATTTCCTTTTTATTACTCCGCCTCTACCCATTGCTCTTGCATGCAGTTTTTTAAATGAAGGACCTTGATTAGCAAAAGCCGTCTTTACGTATAACTTTTCTATATCAACACCCTGCTTTGCCGTAATATTGGCAATAGCAGATTTTAGAAGCTTCGACACAATATCACAACCTCTTTTATTGGTAAATTTCAAAGCATTCATGGCAACATCGATTTTCTTGCCTTTTACCAGTTCCATTACCACTCTTATTTTTCTGTCAGGTATTCTTAAATATCTGAACTCTGCTCTTGCTTCCATTTTAATTAACTCCTTGCAATATTTTTATTTAAGTTAAACCAGAGGCCTTTTCTGTAGGCGCTCTGTGAGCTTTAAAGGTCCTGGTGGGTGAAAACTCACCAAGCTTATGCCCAACCATTTGTTCGGTAACAAATACAGAGATAAATTTCTTGCCATTATGGACTAGAAAGGTAAAACCAACCATTTCAGGCGCAATAGAACACCTTCTGCACCATGTCTTTATAGTTTTTTTTCCTTTTTCGGCCTCAATCTTATTTACTTTCCTTAGTATCTTTTCATCAACGTAAGGGCCTTTTTTTGCTGACCTACTCATTCATCTTCTCCTTATTAATATATTAAATATTATCTTCTTCTTTTAACAATAAATTTAGTTGTTCTCTTATTCTTTCTTGTCTTATATCCCTTCGTAGGCACATTTGAATAAGAAACAGGATGATTATTGCCTTTGCTTCTACCTTCACCGCCGCCATGCGGATGGTCACAGGGATTCATAGCCATACCTCTTACTGTCGGACGTATTCCTTTCCATCTATTTCTGCCTGCTTTACCGATATTAATATTTTCATGATCAAGATTGCCCATCTGACCAATCGTCGCAAAGCATTCTTCGGAGACCATGCGCATTTCATTGGAAGGCATCTTAAGCGTACAATAGCCGCCTTCTTTTGCCATAAGTGTTATCGAGGTTCCGGCGGAACGTCCAAACTGACCGCCTTTTCCTTTTGCCAACTCTACATTATGAACAATTGTACCTACCGGTATTGCTTTTAACGGAAGGCAATTGCCTACTTTAATATCTGCTGTTTCTCCTGAAACAATAACATCTCCGACTTTTAAGCCAAGAGGACACAATATATATCTTTTTTCACCATCTTTATAAACAATAAGACTAATTCGTACCGTCCTGTTCGGATCATATTCTATAGTTGCAACAGTACCGGGAATATCAATTTTGTTACGTTTGAAATCAATTATACGGTATGCCGGTGATGTTCCTCCGCCATGATGCCTAACTGTGATTCTTCCATAACTGTTTCGACCCGCGTTCTTCTTAAGACTTGAAAGAAGCGATCTTTCCGGTTTTGAAACAGTTATATCTTCAAATGTATCAACCGTCATCTGCCTTCTGGAAGGCGTTAATGGTTTAAATGTTTTAACTGGCATAATTTAGCTCCTTAGACTTCTAGCTGCTGGATTTTAGTGCCTTTTTTAAGCGTAACATACGCTTTCTTCCAATCAGGTTTCAACCCTTTACGAAGACCAAGGCGCCTTTGTTTTCCGGCAACTATCACTGTATTTACTTTTTCCACAGTGACTTTAAAAAGATTTTCAACTGCTTTTTTTATTTCAATTTTATTCGCATTTACATCAACCGCGAATACATAAACGGTATTCTTCTCTTTTAAATCTGCGCCTTTTTCTGTCATTAAAGGTCTTTTTATTACGTGTGTGAGCTCCATTTTACTTCTCCAACTGTTTTTCTAGATTTAGTATTGCATCTTTTGTAAAAACCAATCTTTCGTAGTTTAAAAGATCATGGCAGTTAATATTCGTCAAGTATATCAACTTAGACCCGTCAAGATTGGCTATAGATTTTTTCAAAACGTCGTCTTTTTTATCAGAAACAATCAACGTCTTAAATCCGTAAGCCTTTAAATTCTTAAGAGTGACTACAGCATCTTTTGTTTTAGGTTTTGAATAAGTCATCTCACTGACAACAATCAACGCATTTTCTTTAATTTTCTCCGACATAATCGAGCAGTATGCTATTTTTTTAACCTTTTCCGGCATGGTATACCCGAATTTTCTCTGTTTTGGACCGTGCGCAACACCACCATGACGCCACTGAATAGACCTGGTAGAACCTTGTCTCGCTCTACCTGTTCCTTTCTGATTCCAGGGCTTCTTTCCGCCGCCGGACACTTCACCTCTGGTCTTAACTTTAACAGTACCGCGCCTTTCATTATTAAGTTCGTTCAAGACAGATTCTGTTACAAGGTCTTTTCTGGGAGCAATCCCAAAAATCTCTTCTTTTAAGGAAATACTTCCAACTTCCTTACCTACCATATCAAGTACGTTTAACTTTGGCACTACTTCTTACCTCCCGCCGGTCTTGCAGGCGTTTTTTTCTTTTCCTTATCAGCCTTTTCTTTCGCAGCCAGGAGTGCTAATCTCTTATTCTCCTCATCTGTTCTTCTTTGATCGCGTTTCATAAGCCTTGCTATATTCTTGGAGGCAGTTAAAACCACCAGAGATTCATTGGAACCCGGGACGGCGCCTCTAACCAGAATAATATTATCTTCTTTATCTACAAGCAGTACCCTAAGATTAAGAGCCGTCTTTGTTGTCATGCCCATATGTCCAGGCATTCTCCGGCCTTTCCAAATATGACCTGCTACTCTGACTCTTCCACCTATGCCACCGGGGGCTCTATGAAAATTAGACCCATGACTTCCTGGACCGCCCCTAAAACCGTGTCTCTTAACAACACCTTGAAAACCACGACCCTTGTCTAAGCCTGTAACGTTTACATATTCGCCGGGAACAAATAAGTCAGCACTTATCGTCTGACCAAGCTGAAATTTTGAAGCATCTTCAACTCTGAATTCCCTTACAAACTGCTTCGCGGTCGTATTTGCTTTTTTAAAATGCCCCGCTTTCGGTTTATTAATATTCTTTTTCTTTTCAATAAAACCAACCTGAATTGCATCATAACCGTCGGTTTTCTTGGTCTTCAATTGCGTAACAATACACGGACCAGCCTGAACAACCGTCACAGGCTCAGCTTTACCGTCCTGTAAAATCTGCGTCATCCCTAATTTCTTTCCTAAAATTCCTTTGCCTTTAATCATATAAAAAACCTTCCTTGATTTTTTAAAACGCTCTTTTGATTAGAGCTTTATTTCAACGTCTATACCCGCCGGAAGATCAAGCTTTGAAAGCATGTCCACGGTCTTAGGTTGAGGATCCAGAATATCCAGGAGCCTTTTGTGCACTCTAATCTCAAATTGCTCACGGCTCTTTTTGTCAACATGAGGCGACCTTAATACCGTGTATCTGCTAATCTTGGTCGGAAGAGGTATGGGACCAATAACTCTAGCCCCGGTCTTCTTTGCTACGTTCACAACTTCAACCACTGATTTGTCCAGCAGCCTGTGATCGTAAGACTTCATTTTTATCCTTATTTTTTGCTTATCCATTTTTATCCTGTTGTCCTTTACTCTAAGATCTCAGAAACGACGCCTGCACCTACGGTGTGGCCGCCCTCTCTAATAGCGAATCTTAATTCTTTTTC